>NZ_JADEXR010000006.1 GCF_015206995.1 aff. Roholtiella sp. LEGE 12411
CCCCATGCCCTATGCCCCATCTCCCATACCCCATTTAACCCTACAACATGGCAACTAATTATTGATATGTTAAGCGATCGCCATGCTCGTGCAACAGCTTTTGGTGTAGACTCTGTATTAAATTTACCCTTTGCTGCTGCTGTTAAAACTGGTACTTCTTCCAACTTCCGTGATACTTGGACGGTTGGCTTCACTACTGATTACACCGTTGCTACTTGGGTAGGCAATTTTAACGGCGAACCGATGCGACAGGTTTCAGGTGTTACAGGTGCAGCACCTCTATGGAATCGAATTATGTTACACTTGCACGAACATCAAGAACCAACAGATTTTCAACCTCCAAAAGGTTTAGTTAAACTCCAGATGTGTGCAACTTCTGGATTAAGACCAACACCTGATTGTACCTCAATAGTACAGGAATATTTCTACCCTGAAGATAAACAAGCCTACGCAACTCAGAACAATTCCAATTTGCCGCCAGAGTATGATGAATGGTTAGCAAAACAGCAGCAATTTAGTGTTACTTCTAGCAATCTGAGGATTTTATCTCCGCATCATGGCGATTTATTCTTACTGTATCCAGGTAACGAAGCGAAGCAAAAGCTGGAGTTTAAGCTAACAGGGACAACATCTAAATCTGTAGAGTGGTGGTTGAATGGTGAAAAGTTAGCTACACAGTCAGCTAATTCTTTATTTTGGTATTTGCATCCTGGTAATTGGACTTTAGAAGCGAGAAGCGGTGAAATCAGCGACAAAGTAAGTTTTCAAGTGGAGTTAGCTAGTATCAAACCCACGCGACGCGGTTTTTCTATTGTTAATTCTCAAGTAAAGAAGTAGACGCACAGCCCCTTGTAGATAGACATCACCTTAAAAATCTAAAATAGAGTCATCCCCCAACCTCAAAACCAACCATGACTCAATTTAAAACTCAACTCACTCTTGAGGAATTCCTCGCACTTCCTGAAGGAGACATCACCTACGAATTCATTGACGCAGAAGCTGTTCCCAAATTTAAAAACGACAAAATGTCACCAAAATTTTTTCATAGTTCTATAACAGGTGCGTTATTTATACTATTGTCTGCATGGGCACAAGAAAAGGGGCGGGTTGTAATTGAATGGGCAATTAAGCTAACACGAAATCAACAAGACTGGGTTCCTGTAGCAGATTTGACTTATGTTTCTTATCATCGTCTTTCTGCTGATTGGTTGCAAGATGAAGCTTGTCCTGTTCCACCCGAATTAGTCATTGAAATTATCTCCCCTGGCCAAACTTTCGGAGAAATGACAGAAAAAGCAACTGATTATCTAAAAGCTAAAGTTCAGCGAGTTTGGATTATTGATACTAGAGCAAAAACTATTACTATTTTTTATCCCGATATTCTCCCTCAAACCAGACGCAGTACTGATAGTTTAGAAGATTCCCTATTTGAAGGGCTACAAATTACACCTCAACAAATCTTCCAACAAGCAAGAATTTCCTAACTTACATACTGATATCCGAAACCTAATTTTGAAAATTGGGCATTGGGCATTGGGGATTGGGCATTGGGCATTGGGGATTGGGCATTGGGCATTGGGGATTGGGCATTGGGCATTGGGGATTGGGCATTGGGCATTAGAGTCCCAGTCCCATGGGCGCGTTTCCCACGCTACTTACCACAATGGGGGGAACTCCCGCAAATTAGTTGTTTTGCAAGTATTCAATCGCCGCCTCTAATTTTGAGGAATATCTTTCAGCAAACCGTTCAAACCAAAGTCCTTCAGACGAGAAAGGATCTAATTTAGCTAACCATTCTTTTGCCTGCGCTCTCAAAGTCTCTATTTGTTTGGCTTTTAGTTGTTCTTGTCGAATTTGTTCTTGTTCTAGTTCTTGTTGCCTTTTTAACTCCTCAGCAGCCTCCTGAACTGCAAAATCTGCCTTAATTTCCGCTAAAATATTATCTACTAAAGATGGTGATTTTGTTGACGGTTGGATAAATGATTTGAACGATTTGGCTGAGTTTGACTTTGGTTGCTGCTGTTTGGGTTGTATTTCTTCGTACTCAGCTTTGAGTTGAGCTAACAAATCATCAATGGAATCCATTGTTGCAATTCCTATAAACAGTATAGCTATAAGTAATCCGGTTTGATTGCTGAATCACTCGTAGAAACAGGGAATGGGAAATAGGGAAGAAGTAATAAAGGTGTACTGAATTTTTTTCAAAAATTAAATAATAATCCTATAGTACTTAGGAACCGAAATCCACATCCTGACTGAAAAAATATCAAAAACCTGGAAAATAGGATTTTTGATATTTTGAATTCTGTAAAAAATGGCTAGTCATTAATAGCATTCAACAGCACTTCTGATAGAGTCAAATCTTCCATATCTTCCATAGTGATCGTGTCACAGATATCAAACTTAGCACCAGCACTTTGGAGCTCATCATCTAATACTTTGAGAAAGCGAGTGGCTTGCTGATCTGTACCTACTTGAATGAAGGAAATAGCTAGTTCTTCATCTCTATCCATACGGCGAGAAGTTTCAATAATTACCTTCATTACCGCTTTGCGATCGTCTGGTTCGCCATCAGTAACCACCAAAATTGTTTCACCATTGGGCTTAATTTTACCAGATGCTTTGCGTTGAAAGTAATCATCAGTTGCGTGTTGCAATACTGCTGCCAAATCAGTAGTACCAGAGGGGTCATTTTCTTGAAAAATTTGTGATACTTTACTTGATGTGATGTTTTCATAGCGTTTGAATCTACCAGAAAAGACATAGATAGTGATGCCATCAGGATCAAATTGCTCACACTTACTAGCTAAAGCTAAAGTAGATTCTTGTGCTGCTACCCATCGGCTTCTACCACCTTTTTGATCTGGAGTTGCCATGCTGCCACTTTTGTCTATTATCAAGGTATAATCACGATTTTCTAACATTATGTAATTCTCCAATTAAGAGTCAAAAGTAAGAATTGAGTAGGCTCTGAACTATATATTTAGTCAGTTATTGCATTCATCAATACATCTGCCAGACTCATGTCTTCTAAATCATCTAAAGTTATTGTGTCGCAAATATCAAATTTAGCACCAACACTTTGCAACTGATCGTCCAAAGCTTTAAGAAACTTAGTTGCTTGGGTATCTGAACCTACTTGAATAATAGAAATTCCTAATTCTTCATCACGCTCCATTTGGCGAGTAGCTTGAATTATGATTTCAAATACTGCTTTGCGATCATCTGGTTCGCCGTCAGTAATGACTAAAATTGTCTCGCCATTGGGTTTGGTTTGACCAGCTGCTTTGCGTTTAAAGTAATTATTGAGGGCATCCTGAAGTACACTTGCTAAGTTGGTCGTGCCAGCAGGGTCGTTTTCAAGAAATATCTGCGCGACTTTGGCCGAGGTAACATCATCGTAACGTTTAAATCTACCAGAAAACAAGTAAACAGTAATCCCATCTGGGTCAAACTGTTCGCATTTTCTTGCTAAAGCCAGAGTAGACTCTTGGGCTATATCCCATCTACTTCTACCACCTGCTTGGTCAGGGGTGGACATACTACCACTTT
The DNA here is from genome assembly GCF_015206995.1 of aff. Roholtiella sp. LEGE 12411. Taxonomy (GTDB): domain Bacteria; phylum Cyanobacteriota; class Cyanobacteriia; order Cyanobacteriales; family Nostocaceae; genus Komarekiella. The sequence goes on from NZ_JADEXR010000006.1 coordinate 3,553, forward strand.
TGTCAATGATTAATGTATAGTCGCGATCGCTCATCATATTATTCCTTTGATTGTTATCCTGTGGTACTAGTCTAACCTCGCTCTTTCACGCCTTACTAAGGGTTTTAAGCTTTTGTATCAATCTTGCTACTCAAAACGCTTGGCTGAGGCAGCTTTTGAATCTGATTCCGCTACTCAAATGTTACTCATTTTTACAGCGATCGCAATCATGGAGGCTAAGTATGGCTAAAAACAACTTTACTTGTGAGGACTGCGCTGGCGAAGCATCTCTGTCAAGCAAAGGCAAACTGCTGTAGTATCCGGTTTCTCAGCACTTGCAAAGCCCAATGCCCTCTGGCGCGATTTCTCCTAAAAGGCCCGGTAAATAGCCGCGCTCCGCTAACGCCGTTTTTTCCATATCTTTTTTGAGCGTTCACTATGCTTTTTTATTTGACGCGATCGCAGTCTGAAAAATTGTGTTTTTTAGCCCGATTCTGTCCAATATATTAACCTGAATATTCAGCACACTGTTCGTGACACCGAACTTGCATCTACCAAGTTTCAAGGGCGAATGGCATGATTAACGTTTAGAACCCCTGTTGAATTGTTGCCCATCTCCCCGGAAAAAAATCGCTCTCCCATATTGACTCTTCCCTTGCGTCCTATGGGTACACACATCGGTGTCCCCACAACTGGATCAGCCAAAATACGACACTCTAAGCCAAAAACTTCTTGTACCATTTCCTCAGTCATTACCTGCTTGGGTTCTCCAGCGGTGAAAATCCTGCCTTGTTTTACCGCAACCAAGTAATCAGCATAACGACAAGCCTGATTTAAATCATGTAGCACCATGACAATAGTTCGTCCCTGATGCTGGTTCAATTCATATAACAAATCTAAAACTTCTATCTGATGTGCCAAATCCAAAAAAGTAGTCGGTTCATCCAACAGTAAAATATCTGTATCTTGCGCTAGTGCCATTGCAATCCAGGCACGTTGTCGTTGTCCACCAGACAAGGTATCTAATCCTCTTTCGGCTAACTCTAACAAACTTGTAATCTCTAGTGCCTGTTGGACAATTATTTCATCTTTTTCTGACCACTGCTGCAACCAATTTTGATAAGGATAACGTCCTTGTGCCACCAAGTCTCTGACTGTTAATCCTTCCGGTGCAACTGGGCCTTGCGGTAAGATGCCTAATTGCTTCGCTACGTCCTTAGTAGAAAGATTAAAAATAGATTGTCCATCAAGATAGACTGTACCGCCATAGGGTTTGAGAAGTCTAGCTAGACCTCGCAACAATGTTGATTTACCGCAACCATTTGCACCTACTAAAACACTAATTTGTTCGGTGGGAATTGACAAATTCAGGTCACGAATAATTGGCACACCATCATAAGCTAAAGACAGACCCTTGGTTGATAATCCTTTCATAGTTAATACCATCTTGAATTTTGTAGCTTGCTTCCCGTAGGGTATTTTGAATTGATTTGCCCACTATTTTTTTCGATTACGAATTAACAAATAGAGAAAATAAGGTGCGCCAATAGCAGCAGTCACTACCCCACAAGGAATTTCTATGGGTGCAAAGAGCGTTCTTCCTAGCAAGTCTGCCAACACAACAATCATGCCCCCCAAGAGTGCGGAAGTAGGAATCAAGCCTTCATGGGTTGCACCTACCAATTGTCGTCCTAAATGGGGTGCGATTAAACCAATAAAACCAATATTTCCGGCGGTGGCGACTCCTGCACCTGCTAAAGCTACACCCACCAGCACGAGTAAACCACGTTGCCATTCCACTTGACTACCTAAACTTTTGGCGACATCATCTCCCAAGTTAAGAGCGTTCAAATGTCTTGCTAGTATCAAAGCCATAGGTACAAAAACAATTAACCAAGGTAACAAAGAAAAGACTTGCTCCCAAGTCCGGCCGTAAACGCTCCCTGCTAACCAAACCAAAGCATTACTAACGTCAGTAATTTCGCCAAAGGTAATCATCAAGCTGGTTATGGCACTGGCGATCGCAGACAAGCCAATACCCATCAAAATTAATAGAATTGGGGAACTACCGTTATTCCAAGCCAGTGAGTAAATTAAAGCCGCCATTAGCAAAGCACCAGCAAAGGCTGCTAGAGGTAAAGTATAAATTGGTGCTAATGGAAACAGTACAATTACAAAAACTGCCGCCAGACTCGCCCCATCGTTGATACCGATAATACCTGGGTCTGCCAATGGATTGCGTGTCAGTCCTTGAAAGATAGTGCCAGAAATTGCCAGCGCCATTCCCACCATAAAAGCTACAAGGGTGCGGGGTAGACGTAGATTCTGAATCACGAATGGATGGTCTGGGTTTCCTGTATCTAAGCCCAATACAGTTTTCACGATATCTAAAGGCGAGATTGGATATTCACCTTTGGCCACATTCATCACCATCGCCACTGCGATCGCTACTGCTAAACATAACAGTATGACTGGTACACGTCGGTCGATGCGGAAAGATATCGCTTGGGAACGAATGACTAGCCAATTAAAACTCATTTTTTCACCTTTGACTTAGCCAGGTATATAAAAAAAGGAGCGCCAACGATTGCTGTCATTACACCTACAGGTAACTCCTGCGGTTTGAGCAGCACACGGGCAGCAATATCTGCGATCAAAAGTAAAATCGCGCCTAAAACTGCACAATAAGGTAATATCCAACGATAATCGGCTTTAATGTAAAATCTCACTATATGCGGAACTACTAAACCAATGAAGCCGATTGGCCCTGCAAGGGCAACGGAACTGCCTGCTAGTAAGACTACGCTGATAGCGGTAAATATTTTGATCCAAGCTGTCTGTTGACCCAACCCTTTGGCGACATCTTCACCTAAACTCATAGTGGTAATTTGTCTGCCGAGGGCAAAAGCTACCACTAATCCCATACCGACGAAAGGCAGTAGTTGTAAGAATAAATTAAAATCTCGACCAGATAATGAACCAGCTAACCAAAATCTAACTTGTTCGAGTGTTTGTTGACTGACAAGAAGGATACCAGTAGTGAAGGAAGAAATTAGAGCAGTTAACGCCGCTCCCGCTACGGTTAGATTCAGTGGGGTGGCTCCTCCTCGTCCCAGAGAACCAAGGATGTAAACTAACACCGCTGTTACTCCCGCACCCAAAAAGGCCACAAGGGCGTAAATGCTTAGGGATGAACTGCCAAAAACAAAAATTGCCACTACGACAAATAGGGCGGCTCCCGACTCAATACCTAAAATACCTGGATCTGCTAAGGGGTTTCGCGTCAAACCCTGCATCAATGCTCCCGATACAGCCAGGGCTGAACCTACAAGGATAGCAATTAGCGATCGCGGTAATCTCAGGGTCTGAATAACTAAGTGATCGTATGAACCATCAAAGGCTATAAAAGATGTCAAAACCCTACCTAGAGGTATTTCTGCTGCACCTAGCGTCACACTGTACACCAAACAAATTAGCAGCATACATAATCCCAAAACCAGACCAAATAAGGCTGATATTTGTGGCTGTTTTAATTCTCTAGGTGATACTGTGGTCGCTTTGATCATGATCCTGTCGTTATTTGAAAATATTACGCGGCACTGTACTAGTTATTTTTCAATAGATAATATCAATATTTAACAGTATTTTAATCATGAAGTTGATAATCTTTCTTGATAAATATATAGATTACATGATCATGTAGCCTTTTCCCCATTTTTTAAAAGGAATAAAAGATACCCTTCTAGCTTTGATATAGTTTCTCAACAAAATGGTATTGTTAGATCAACTTAAATCTGCCTTGTCCAAGTCACTTGCGTGCCAACAGGGGATTGAGGACTGGGTACTAGCGATTGGGTAGTAAAAATTGTGTAATAAGAATTGCGAGCTAGAGGGAGAACGAGGACATAAAGAACAAAGGAGAATTATTTAAAAAGTTACTCCTTTGTCTTGTCCCCATCCCCCATCCCCCATGCCCAATGCCCAATGCCCAATGCCCAATGCCCAAGCATTACATCTGTAAATGGTGGTGTTCATGAGGATTGATAGTTTACTCAAGGTTTACAAAATAAAATCAATACGCGTTTTACCCTTAATACTCAGTTTGATACTGGTTTTGCTTGTAGGCAGCCGCACTATGGCTGTACCAACAAAATCCACAGAGATATTATGGGATACTTATGGTGTACCGCATATTTACGGTAAAGATGACCAGAGTGCATTTTATGCCTTTGGTTGGGCACAAATGCAAAGTCATGGAGATTTACTTTTGCGTCTCTATGGTCAAGCACGGGGACGTGCGGCCGAATATTGGGGAGAAGAATACCTAGAGTCAGATCGTTGGGTACAGACTGCGGGAGTACCAGAACGCGCTAGTGCTTGGTACAAAGCACAGAGTCCAACTTTTCGTAGTTATCTTGACGCTTTTGCTACTGGGATCAATGCTTATGCAAAACAAAATCCTAACTTAATTAATGATGAAGTTGAGGCGGTGCTACCAGTCAAGGCAGAAGATGTCATGGCTCACTTACATCGGGTACTCAATTTCACCTTTGTGGTCAATCCGGAGCAAGTATTAGACCTGAGCAAAGAAAAGTTGCAAGCAGGATCTAATGGTTGGGCGATCGCACCAAGTCATTCTGCTGATGGGAATGCTATGTTGTTAGCAAACCCACATCTACCTTGGTCTGATTTATTTTTGTGGTATGAAGCTCAAATCACCGCACCAGGGATTGACGCTTATGGGGCAACACTTGTAGGTATTCCCGTATTAGCGATCGCCTTTAACAACAACTTAGGTTGGACTCACACCGTTAATACTTATGATGGTTGGGATGTTTATGAACTCACACTCGCAGGTAATGGTTATCGGTTTGATGACAAAGTTCGTAACTTTCAGACAAAAACCCTCTCCTTAAAGGTGAAGCAGAAAGATGGTTCCTTACAAAAGCAACCATTAGTCGTGAAAAGTTCTGTCCACGGGCCTGTGGTAGCCGAGAAAAATGGTAAAGCCGTGGCGCTGAGGGTTGCAGGACTTGATCGACCAGGTGTACTCCAGCAGTGGTGGGATATGGCACGAGCAAAAAATCTTGCCCAGTTTGAAAAGACACTCCAGCGCTTACAATTGCCAATGTTTACGGTGATGTATGCAGATCGAAAAGGGCATATTATGCACCTATTCAACGGTCAAGTTCCAGTACGCTCCAAGGGTGATTTTGAATACTGGGAAGGCATAATTCCAGGAAATATGTCTAAAACTTTGTGGACAAAAATTCATCCTTACCAAGATTTACCACGCATAGTTGACCCCAAAAGTGGCTGGTTGCAAAATACAAATGACCCACCTTGGACAACTACATTTCCAGTCGCCATCAAAGCAGATAATTACCCGCCTTACATAGCACCTCGTTTCATGGGTTTCCGCTCACAACGTTCTGTAAGGATGTTGGCTGAGGATGACAAAATCTCTTTTGATGAAATGATTGCATACAAGCACTCTACCCGCATGGAACTGGCTGATCGGATTTTGGATGATTTAATTCCGGCTGCACGCAAGTACGGTCAGGACTTAGGGCAAAAAGCAGCTAATGTCCTAGAAGCCTGGGATCGACAAGCCAATGCAGATAGTCGCGGGGCGGTACTATTTGCCTTTTGGATACAACAGATGGACTTAGATAAAGCGTTTAGCAAACCTTGGAATGAAAATTCTCCACGCACCACACCCGATGGTTTAGCTAATCCGGAAAGTGCAGTTGCAACTCTGCAAGCAGTCGCAGCAGAGGTAGAAAAGACTTATGGGGCGCTTGATGTACCTTGGGGTCAGGTTTTTCGGCTACGGTTAGGTGATGTGGATTTGCCTGGTAATGGTGGTGATGGTAGCCTGGGAATTTTTCGAGTACTAAATTCTGCTCCCGCAACAAACGGGCAGTTCCAAGCTGTTGGAGGTGATTCCTATGTGGCTGCAATTGAATTTTCCAACCCTGTACGAGCAATGGCACTCACCAGCTACGGTAACGCAACTCAACCCGGATCGCCCCACATCAGCGATCAGTTACAGATGTTCGCTAACAAAAAGTTGCGGACTGTGTGGCGCGATCGCTCTAAGATTCTTGCTCATTTAGAAGAACGTAAAATATTCTGAGGTCAATTAGACATCTGGTGAAAAAGTAGAGACGTAGCACTGCTACGTCTCTACAAGGGTTATGGGTAACGCATATTTAATTTCTACCAGATGTCTATTGTCTACTTTTGGCCTTTGCGATGTCTGCGACGGGCTACGTCTACGCCCACAAACTTCTAAGTGTCTGGGGCGATCGCATGAGGCCATATTCTTTATTTGAGTGTAAATAGGTGAGAATAAACTTGTTCCATTTGTGCAGAGTTGTCACGAAAATTGTGTTTAGCTTTGCTTGTACAAAGCATCTGTCATCTGATGTTTTTGATTAAATAGCGATAAAAACGCCAGTAATACAACTCCGATGGTAGCGATCGCAGTTCCCGATGCTTGGGCAAAAATAATCACAATTTGGTAGCGGATAGCATCCACAGGACTAGCACCAGCCAAAATCTGACCAGTCATCATTCCTGGTAGACTAACTAACCCCATCACCATCATTGAGTTAATTGTGGGAATCATCCCGATTCTTAATGCTTCTTTAATTGGTTGATGTGCAGCTTCCCAACGAGTTGCACCTAAAGTTAATAGTGCTTCTACTTGTTCTCGACGATTAATTAAATCTTCCATAAAACGTTCTAACGTCAGAGATGTACCAGTCAGGGCATTACCTAAAATCATACCTAACAGAGGAATAAGATACTGGGGATCGTACCAAGGATGTACTTGAATAATCGCGCTAACAGTAAAGCCTGTAACTAAAAATGAACCACAAAAAAGCGAAATAAAATTATTCCAGTAAATGCTGGCAAATCGTCGGCGAGTCCGATTAACACTTGATAGACTTGCCATAATCGTCATCGCTAGAGCTAACGCTATAATTAATATTGGATTACGAAGAGTAAATACCCATTGTAACAAGTATCCTACCAACAACAATTGCACTACCATGCGTAGTGAAGCAATTAAAAGACTTTTTCCTAGCCCTAAATTCAGAGCGAATGAAAGACCTATATTAATGAGAATAAATAAAGCCGCTAATGCAAGTTGGATGTAACTAATAGAAAGATAACTGGCTGCCATTATTCGTTAAACTCTAAGTTAATTTGACGATGGGTAATGCGCTGCAATTGTGCTGAATCGTGACTTGTCCAAAGATATGCTCGTTGGGTGTCTTCTTTTTGCCAAGCTGCAACCAAAGCTTCTAAACAATTGGCTGTGGCGACATCTAATGAGGCGGTAGGTTCATCAAGTAATAATACTAAAGGGGAAAGTTGCAAAGCACGCAGAAAAGCCACAATTTGAGATTCACCGCCAGAAATTGCACTCACAGGACGTTGTAAAAAATCAGCAGGTTTATGTAAAAGTTGTAAATAATTAAGAATTAGCTCGCGTTTATAAACTTGATGTCGATGGGCTGCTAAACGATAAACTTGTTTTAAATTATCTTCTACAGTTCCTTCCCAAAGTGCAGGGCGCTGGTGGAGATAAACAACTTGAGAGCGATAATAAGGTGTGTAGTAAGCATCGATAGATTTTCCTTGAAAAAAAATGTATCCTGCTTGTATTGGATCGAGAGTAGCAATCATTCTTAGCAGCTGACTTTTACCAGAACCTGAAGCACCAACTACAGCAATGCGTTCTCCTGGTAGAAGTTCAAAATTTAAATTTTGCCATAACCATTGATTTTTGATTTTTCTACCTAAACCTTGTACTGATAAAATTGGAGCGTTAGTAAATGATTCGGAATTGGTGATAGAGCTTTTACTTAGTTGATTGGCCATTCAGCTTGTTTGTAGTAGTTTTTTTAATAGAGTTGTTGGCAAATAACCCTCTTCTCTCACTGTTTATAATGCCAATATACCGTCGATTAGAGGGCACTTATTTAGGTAATTTTTCACAGCCATTATCGAGTTGATAGAAGATGCCATCCAACATCTCTGTTTTTGTTCAGTTGGGCGGTCTAGTCTGCTTCTTTGTCCGCAATATCTGAGACAGTAGAGGTTCAAGAATTTCCCACTCTTAGTCTGTTAACTAGAGTACAGCATAGCTGCCGCATCAGGCTTTTGCCGTCAATGTACTTCGATACAGTAAAAGATGTGAAATGGGTTCTATAGCAATGTAGATATCGCAACAAATGTTGAATGCTACTCTACTTCTACTAAATGACTAACACGATATTGCTTAATTTTTTCCAAGGGTTCATTTTCTCCCGAATAAAAAGCGGTCATTACATAACCACTAACTTCTACCTTAGCTTCATAAGCACCGCTTTTACTTCCATCTGGTGTAGTGAAATCAATCCGAACATCTGCCCATTCTTGATTAATTTGATCCTGAGCAATAACTTGACCTGATTTTTGGTATTTGAGCCAATTCCAGCCCACTTGGAGCCATATTTCTCTTTCTACAATTTGCACCAATTTGGATAAACCACCCCATCCCCGATAATAAGGGTAAAGTTCTTTGACGGAACCATGATTCCATATCAATAAATCCAAAATTTCTGGCTGCAAATGACCGTAGTAGCGTCCTTGAGGTAAATCAACTAGGGTAGGCGCAAACTGATGACCACCAAAATGGCTACATCGCCAAACCCGCAAGTTGCTATTAGTTACAGCAGCATACTCAGAACGCAATTTTTGATAAAGAGGATAACCAAATCTGCTACAAGCAGCATCAACGTTACCGTGGTTGCAAACAAGTAATTCTCTAAGATGATTACTTTTTTGCCGATACTGTTCAAAATCTGGTAGCTTTTCTGGTTCTTTTATTAAAGCCAGTGCTAAAGCACCAATTTCAGCATCGGGTACGAGAAATTCTTGTTTCTCATACTCAGCAAATAACCCTGCTGGTCTATGGTAGTGAAAGACGTGCTTATAACCAGGTATAGAGTACTCCGGATCTGGAGCGATCGCCAGCTGCCGAATTGTTCTACCATGTTCCCAAACAAAATTCAATGCGTCCAACACTCCTTGCGGCATAGGTTCGGGTTCAATCCAAATCTCAACTGGCCAGGGTTGTGGAGCTTCAATAATTAAATATTGTTCAACTGCTATGGCAGAGCCAATGGGGTCTTCACCATTAGCTTGGGAAATTTCGGAACAGAAACGGCATTTGTTACGGGTCTGATTGATTACCATATTTAAATTGACCTACACACCATAAAATATTAATAGGACTTACGCAACTGGCACACAAGGCTTCTGGTATAAGAGTCAAGGGTCAAGGGTCAAGGGGAGCCACTGCGCCCTTGCGGCTCTTTTGACTTGTTCGCGCAGCGGCAACCACAGGAGAAGCAAGTGGCGTTCAAGAATCAAGATTTTTTGGACTTTTGACCTTTGACTCTGGACAACCTCTGGCGTTAAAAATATGACACTTGCGTAAGTCCTGATTAAAAAGAATCGCCCGTTGCTCATTGTTTCAACAGTCGCTCGGATTTTTATAAATGAATTTTTGGTATTTTGCTTTTTTGCACTGCTAAAGCCAGTAAATCATAATTTTAATGAAATTTATTAGTAATAAATTACTTAAAAAGAATTATTGCTGGGTTAACAGTCGTTTCTATAGTATACTGTTTTTGCATAATTTTCTCAATTAGTTTTGATTGGATTACAACTTTCAGAACAATCCTGGCTAAGATTTGGCGACGTTATGAAAATTGGTCTAAAACAGTTTTGGAATTTATTCATAGACTACCTTAAGCCTCAAAAGGGGCGCGTTGCCAAGTTTGCGATCGCTCTATTAACTAGTATCGGTTTGCAACTCCTCAATCCGCAAATTCTACGTAATTTCATTGATACGGCTGTAGCGGGTGGCTCCGTGCAAAACTTATTCTCCGCCGCATTTCTATTTATCGGTGTAGCTTTAGTAATGCAATTAATGTCAATTGTGGCTACATACTACGGCGAAAACGTTGCTTGGACAGCTACTAATGCCTTACGTGCTGATTTAGTTGAGCATTGCCTAAAACTCGATTTATCTTTTCACAAGGTTTCTACACCTGGTGAATTAGTGGAACGAGTGGACGGTGATATTCACAATCTTTCAGAATTCTTCTCAAAATTTAGCGTTTACATCTTAGGTAGTTTGCTGCTGATTTTGGGTGTGATTGTGGTCATGTTCGCCGAAGATTGGCGAGCTGGTATGACTATTTCATTTTTCGCCCTGACTGCGCTGTCTACTCTAATTCGTCTACGTTCCATCGCCGTCCCCTTTTGGGGAAGTTATCGCCAAATCAATGCAGAGTTTTTCGGATTTTTGGGTGAGCAACTAACTGGCATTGAAGACATCAGGGCAAATGGTGCCAAAAATTATGTTATGCACCGCTTCTATAAAATTCTGCAACGCTGGCTACCAACCTATCACAAAGCACGCTTTGCTGATACTATCCTCTGGGGTACAACTAACGGTATATTCACGCTAGGTAATATCATTGCTTTGGCTGTAGCTCTTTACCTTTGGAATCAAAAAGCGATCACTATCGGAACTGCATACATATTTTTTTACTACACGACTCTTCTAAGCGAACCAATTGAGCAAATTCGCACTCAGTTAGAAGAGCTTCAACAAGCAGAAGCCAGTATTTATCGTATTCAAGACTTATTTCAAATGCAATCACAACTGAGTGCAGGAGGCAAAGAGTTACTTCCTAATGGCGCACTTTCTGTTACTTTTACAAATGTCTCATTTAGCTATAACGAGCGCATCAAAAGGCAAGATACAAAACCGGAATTGATACTGCAAGATATATCTTTCCATTTACCGCCCGGTCATGTATTGGGACTATTAGGACGTACAGGTAGCGGTAAAACGACTTTAGCACGGTTATTGCTGAGATTATATGACTCACAATCAGGCACAATTTGTTTGGGGAATGTGCCCATCAATCAGGCTCCCTTAACAGACTTACCCAAGCACGTCGGGCTAGTAACTCAGAATGTCCAGTTATTCCAAACCACAGTCCGCAATAATCTCACCTTTTTTAACCAAAATATCAGCGACGATCGCATCTATGAAACCTTGGAGATGCTGGGATTATCTGCATGGCTACATTCATTACCCAAAGACTTAGACACTGAATTAGGGCCTGATAGTAGCGGCTTATCAGCAGGACAGGCGCAATTATTAGCATTTACCCGTGTTTTTCTCAAAGATCCTGGCCTAGTAATTTTAGATGAAGCATCCTCACGCCTCGATCCCACAACAGAAAAACTCATTGAAAAAGCTATAGACCAGCTATTGATTGGGCGTACCGCCATCATTATCGCTCACCGATTAGCAACCGTGCAAAGAGCAAATCAAATTCTGATTTTAGACAAAGGTCGGGTTAGCGAATATGGTTTGCGGGAAGAATTAATTCCAAATTCTCATTCACGCTTTGCTCAATTACTGAAGACTGGTTTGACAGATTTATTAGTATGAATAAAAGGCAGGAGGTGAGCCACTGCGGTGGACAAGTCTTCCAGGATAAAGCAAGTAGCGAACCCGAAAAGCGGAAGAAACTGCTTTTACTCTCACTCTTTTGAAAATTACTTATATTTGATTTCTTCGCACCCACCTGTGGTTTTCCTCTTTTGTGGTAAGCGCCTCTGCGTGAAATGAAAAACTATTTGAAATTTATATGAGCAAAAAAAATAATATGTCAGCAACCAAAAAAACACCAGCTTGGAAATTATTATGGAACCTAATTTGCTATAAACCAAAACTGTACATAATTGATACCTTTTTTTGGATTTTAATTATGGGCTTGCCTGCCATTCCTGGGTTAATTATCCGAGAATTCTTTGATAGTCTGACAGGCGAAGCACAATTTGGATTAACACCTTTAGCTTGGATTGCATTATTGTTGGCTCTGAATTTAGGACACATTGGGACAATATTTGCAGGGCGCTTAACCAAAACTCAGCACCGTTTCATCATGAGTTCGTTGCTGCGACGCAATCTCTTAGAACGCTTGTTAAACAATCCTAATGCTCAACCTGTGACTGTTAACAGTGGGGTGGAAAAATCTGTGTCCCAAGGTGAAATTATTAGTTATTTTCGTGAAGATGCTCAACAAATAGAAGACAATGTGGCATGGATATCAGAACTACTTGGGGAAGGAATATTTGCTGTTCTTTCTTTGGTTATTTTATTAAGCGTTAATGTTCAAATGACCTTGTTTGTTTTTCTGCCTTTGGTTGGGATGATCGGCATTATTCAACAAGTAGAAAATCGCATCAAACGATACCGCAAAGCTAGTCGCGAAGCAACAGAAAAGGTGACAGGAATTTTAGGCGAAATATTTAGTTCGGTGCAAGCAATTAAAGTAGCTGGTGCAGAAAAAGATGTGCTGGATCATTTTCGCACTCTCAACGATAAACGCCGCGAAGTAATGGTCAGAGATAGCTTATTAAATGCGATGTTAGATTCAGTATTTCAAAATATGGTGAATCTAGGGACGGGTTTAACTTTGGTGCTAGCTTCTGTGTTAATTCAGAGCCAAAATAGTCAGCTGACTGTAGGTGATTTTGCTCTGTTTATTTATAATCTTTCCTTTGTCACGGGCTTTTTCAACTCTTTAGGGAGATTCATGGCATTGTACAAGCAAACTGAAGTCTCCTTTGAGCGCATGACAGCTTTGCTTTCTGGTGCGACAGCAGATACTTTGGTCGCCAAAAATCAACTTTATCTAAATAACCTGCGCGATGGGCTACGCCGCGCCGTAGGCGATCGCAAACAACCACTTTCACCCTTAGAACAACCACAAAGGCAAAAGAGCGATAAGCCTGACGACATGGCTAACGCTTACCGCTTACAATTGTTAACCATATCTAACCTCACTTACCACTATCCCGGTACTAACCAAGGAATAACAGACATCAGCTTTCAACTACAGCGCGGTAGTTTGACTGTGATTACTGGTCGCATTGGTTCTGGTAAAACGACACTGCTACGAGTTTTATTAGGATTATTATCCAAGCAATCAGGTGCTATTTATTGGAATGGGTGCTTAGTAGAAGACCCCGCTAATTTCTTTGTACCACCTCGTAGTGCTTATACTCCTCAAATTCCCCAACTGTTTAGTTATTCCTTGAGAGAAAATATTTTACTGGGTTTAGAAAAAACTGATTCCGAAATAGAAAAGGCGCTAAAAATGTCCGTATTTGAACAAGATTTAGCTGCCATGAATGAAAAAATGGAAACTTTAGTAGGAGCGAAAGGAGTTAGACTATCTGGTGGACAATTACAACGTTTAGCAGCTGCCCGAATGTTTGTTCGTAAACCAGAATTGATGGTTTTTGATGACCTTTCTAGTGCATTGGATGTAGAGACAGAATTAGCGTTATGGTCGCGGATATTTAATAACAAAATTGAAGAAGAAAATTGGATGCCAACTTGTCTTGTGGTTTCTCATCGGCGTTCTGTTTTACGTCGCGCCGACAAAATAATTCTACTGAAAGCAGGTAAAATAGCAGCGCAAGGAAAGTTAGATGAAATTATTAGTAAAGGTGAAGAGTTAAATTTTTGACTTTATCAACTCCTTTTCAGGCTGAAGCTAGATATTTAAAAAGATCATCAAGTAGCTTATTGACTCCAAAAAAACCAAATGTCCACCATCTATTTACTTGTACTGCATACACTTGATTATTTTGTGCTGCTTTTAGCGTAGTTAAAAGAGGATTTTTGAAAAAAGTTTGTGCCAATTGCTGAGTATCATTCATGATAAATAAAATATCAGCATCGTAATTTTTTAATACCTCGATACTCGATACTAAAGTATCTTCCTTTTGGTTTACTAGTGTAGGTATAAGTCTAATACCAATGTCTTGGAAAACTTGATTATAAGTTTCATTATCTGAATATGTAGCGATGAGACTTTCTGCAAAAAGATTAATCACTGATACTTCTATATCTTTTAGACGCTCACCCATTAAATTTTGTAACTTCTTAACTCGTTCATAGTATTTAGCGATGACTTGTTCTGCTTTTTCAGATTTACCTAATACTTGAGCAATAAAGCGGAGATTTTCTTTGAAAGAATAATTTAGACTCGGCAAATCTACGACAACTGTAGGTGCGATCGCTGATAATTGCTTGTAGATGCTTTTTTGATATTCACGCATCAAAATTAAATCGGGTTTGAGCATGAGAACTCTTTCCAAATTAGGCTGATTTCCCACACCAACTATCTCGATACCAGCCGCTTCATCATTGGTTACACCACGGAATAAAAAGTCGTACTCTGGAAAATAACTTACTGTACCAATTGGTTTGACACCCAAAGACAATACTGGATCTAAAAGACCAATATCATTTAATACAATTATTCGCTGTGGCTTAATAGGAATTCTTGTTTCCCCTAAAGCGTGTTTGACTAAGCGTGTAGCTACTGGTAATTGAGAATTCGCTGACTTACTATCACCCTGAAATGGCTGATTTTGGAAAAGATACCTATGACTTACCCAAAGTAAAACAATAGTCACAATTCCTAGTAAAAAAAGTTTGATAAAACGCTTGATTTTCATATTTTTGTCTCCACTTTACCCCACTTACTAAGCAATAGAAAGCTACTACGCGTCTATAAGTATGCAGACAAACGTAGTGGCTCCCATAGTGTTGACTAAAATTCAAACGAAATTGTCCCTATCACCGTAAACGGTGCGCCTGGAATTACTGTATTTCTGCCAAAGTTAAAGGACTCGAAATACGTCACGCCAAACAGGTTTTCGATATTGATAGCGGCTCTCCAATTATCCCGCTTGTAATAAATTGCGGCATCAGTTCGCAGATAGCTAGGTAATGTAAAAGTATCGTCAGCTTCATTGGTAGGAATATCACCACCTATTCTATCTGAAAGGTAATATAGCCCCAAACCGAAACCTAAACCTTGCAAATTACCTTGAAGAAATTGATAAGTTGTCCATAAACTAGCTTTGTGTTCCGGTACCTTGGGTACTCTAGAACCAACTCTCAAATCATTACTTTGTGTGATTTCAGCATCTGTATAACCGTAAGCAGCAATGATATTCCATCCAGGCGATATTTCACCAGATATATCTAGTTCAATCCCTCGGCTTCTCTGCTCTCCAATTGGAATGTTAAACACGTTTTCGTCAATTACAACTGATGTAGCAATATTAGTTTTAGTAATTTCGTAAGCTGCTAAAGTTGCTGAAAGTTTGTCATTGAAATCTACTTTGACACCCACTTCATATTGAGTACCGCGTTCAGGTTCCAAAAATGTGGCATCATTCTCAGCACGTTGAGCAAAATTTGGTGCAAACGAGCGACTATAACTAGCATAGAGTGAAATTGGTTGAATTGGCTGATATACAATACCAAGTCGGGGAGTAAAGGCTTCATCGTACTGAATAGTACGAGTATCTGAGAGCCTATCAAACTGGTTTTGATCCACAGTGTCAAAACGACCACCTATGAGAAGCTTAAAATTGTCTGAAAATGCTATCTGATCTTGCAAATAAATGCCCAATGTCTCTGTTTTGGAGTCACCATCTCTAACTACATTTGTTAGTTCTGAAAGACCTGGCCTTGAGATAACGTTGTAGATTGGATCAAAGATGTTTATAGATGGGGTTAATCCTTCAAATCGCCTCTGTGAACCATCACTCTTTTGTCTGGCGAGATCAAGTCCAACTAAGAGTGTGTGTTGGATTGAACCCGTCGTAAATTTACTAACAACATCTGTTTGTAAAGAGTACCTTTCAGTGTAGTCATCGTTGGATCGAAAGTTACGCGATAATTCACCAGTCCCCTCGTCAAGTTCTAGAGGTTGAGCGCGGTAATCAAAGCTATCATTTGAAGTGTATCGAAATGCATTGCGGAGCGTTAAGTTGTCATTAAAACGATGCTCTAGCCGATAGCCAACATTTACCTCTTCTACTTCCCGCCTGTCTCCTGGTTCACCCACAAATCTACTAGTGGGAATATCAGCAATTCCTCGACCAAAAGCAACCAAACCCTGGTCAAATGTCCGCTCATCTTTAAGATAATCTACATTAACTAATAAGTTAGTGTTATCACCAAGCTTTAAGTCAAATACAGGGCCGAAGAAAAAACGTTCACTATCTACAAAATTTCGGAAACTACTACCATTCTCGTAAGCAACATTCAGTCGATATAGTAATGATTTGTCTGGGTTGAGTGGGCCGGAAATATCAATACTAGGACGATAGTAACTATAGCTACCTACAGAGAAATCAGCCGAATAATAGGGCGTATTTAGAGGCTTTTTCGTGACTAAGTTAATGATTCCTCCTGGTTCAGCATTTCCATACAACACAGAAGCTGGCCCTTTGAGGACTTCTATTTGTTCGATATTGGCAAGTTCTCGCAATGTATCGCCAGGTTCTCTAAAACCATCTCGAAAAGTTGAATTAAAATCAAAGCCTCTAATATTGAAATTATCAACTGTTCCTGCAAAAGAATCGCCTTCTACAATACCACTAACATTACGAATTGCGTCTGTCAGCCTAATAACTTGTTGGTCTTTTAAAACTTGTCTAGGAATTACCTGAATCGACTGGGGAATGTCACGAATTGGGGTATCGGTTCTAGTGGCCGCTGATGCTTCTGGTACACGATATCTATCTTGTTCACCTGTCACAACCAATTCAATTGGTTCTTCATTCTCAGGTGTCTGCGCTGTGGGTTGTTCTGAAGGTGTTTCACTTGCTGGTTGTTCTGTTGCTGGTGTTGGCTGCGTTTGGGGAGTCTCACTAGTTGGTTGTTCTGCTGGTGGTACTTGGCTAGTGGATGTAGTTGGTATCACCCCAAAAATTAAACCTTCATTATCATCAAACAGCTCTACTTTTGGCGCACTTGCTTTACCCGTCACAGTTACCCGAATTGTATTCGCATCTAAGTTGGTTACAGTAACTGCTGTAATTCCTGTAAATGGGTTTTCTTGACTGAATACCTCACCAGTCGATAAACGTAATTGAGCGTTGGGGATATCTGCAATAAAATTATTCCCCTCGCTTTTGCTGAGAGGTTGTAACTGTTCCCCTTGAGTCGTTTCTAAAATTATCTCTAGTTGTTTATCGACTGAGTTGAGTTTGACTCCGGTAACTTGTACAACTACTGATGCTTGAACTAGCTTTTGAGTACTTTTGGTTCTGTGTTTTAATGTCTTTTTTGCAAGGCTATAGGGTTGATTTACAGTTTGTTTAGAAATCGCCTCTTGATCTGTAGAAGTTGTTTCTTGCTGTTTTTTAGGAAATTGTACTTCTTCACCCCAAGCAGAAGTTGCTAACAATAAAGCAAATGAGCCTGTCAGTAACAGGCTTTTAAGTAACAGCACTGGTTTCATCTATTTCCTCACACATGGCTAATAAGCTGTTAACACCCTGATATAATTGATTTTCTAGATGCTTACTAAAATTTATTAGCAGTAGTTTTATCAATTATTAGACTATTACATTATCAAAAAGTAGTTAAAAGAGATATGTTTTTTGCATAACTATGTCAATAAATCTAGACAAGCTATAATCTGTATATTTTTAACAGCAGTATAAATAAATACTAAATACTCGAATGTTCAGGCAAAATGCTTACCTTAATGATTTTAGGGAAAATTCAGAGGGTTGATGGATTTTATCGTGCCGTGCCTATGTAAAGCAATCAATTTGTCAATAGAAAGCATAAGACATCTATATAAAGAAGTATATTTTGCTAAAAGCCGGAATAAATAGCATAAAAATTTAATAGAATTCTGTGAAAATAAAAATTAAAAGAGAATTATTGGCGTTAATGTGATATAGATAATATTGAGAATAAATTGCAAGACCGTCTGCAAGATTCTTATTTATGAACTCTAACGATCGCTAAACTTGCCCATTACCCAAGACTGTGCGCGAATCTAACTTTGGTCAAGAAGTCTACAAATCGCTAGTACAGTTTTCAGCTAAACCGCTTATGACAGTTACATTCCAGAATTAAGTGTGCATCTCAATGCCTGAACATAAAAATACTCAAAGCAGTAATGCCTTGGAAGGCATTTGCGAATTTTCTACTGTTGTTGAACTTTTACGTTATAGAAGTAGCCGACAGGCTAAACAGCTGAGTTACACATTCTTAGGCGATGGGGAAACACAAAGCGATCGCCTGACCTATCAAGAGCTAGATAGATCTAGTCGAGCGATCGCATCTCAACTGCAAAGCTTAGATCTAAGTGGAGAACGTGCCTTACTACTTTATCCACCAGGTTTAGAATATCTTGCCGCCTTTTTTGGGTGTCTGTATGCTGGGGTCGTAGCAGTTCCAGCTTATCCACCACGCAACCAACGCAACACCCCCAGAATTTTAGCAATTTTAGAAGATGCACAAGCAGCAGTAATTCTGACTACCGCCGCCCTTTTGCCTCAATTGCAATCTTTGTTTGCTAACAAAATCAATAATATTCAGTGGCTAGCCACTGATAACCTCGCTCCTGGTATAGAAAAAACTTGGCAAGAGCCTTTTATTAATACAGCAACTTTGGCCTTTTTGCAATATACTTCTGGCTCTACCGGCACACCCAAAGGTGTAATGCTCAGTCATGGCAACCTACTCCACAATGCTGTTGTGACTCGCCAATATATGGAACATTCTTCCAGGAGTAAGTTTGTCACTTGGCTACCTGTTTATCATGACATGGGTCTGATTGGCGGAGTGCTGCAACCTCTATATGGTGGTTTTCCTTGTATCATGATGCCGCCAGCAACTTTCCTCCAGCGTCCTTATCGTTGGTTACAAACAATTTCTCGTTATGGAGGAACCACTAGTGGCGCTCCCGACTTTGCTTATAAACTTTGTGTTGAAAAAATTACCCCCGAACAACGTTCAACCCTAGATTTAAGCAGTTGGAATGTTGCTTTTAATGGTGCTGAACCAATTCGTCACGAGACTCTAGAGAAGTTTGCAGCTACCTTCGCTGAATGTGGGTTTCGTCCAGAAGCTTTTTATCCTTGCTATGGCATGGCAGAAGCCACTTTAATGGTATCTGGAAGTGTAAAAAATGCTTTAGTAACGACGAAAACCTTACAAAAAACTGCTTTAGAAAGTAATCATATAATTGATGCAACTACTAATGATGAAAATTCAACAGTATTAGTCGGTTGCGGTCGAGTTGTACCACAGCAGCAGATTGTAATTGCCAATCCAGAAACCTTCACTCGTTGTGAACCCGATGAAGTTGGCGAAATCTGGGTATCAGGCCCTAGTATCGGCCATGGTTACTGGAACCGACCAGAAGAAACAGAGCAAACTTTCCGCGCCTACTTGCAAGATACGGGAGTACAGCGCTCCGCGCATGAAAACAGCGAAGCGTCAGGGCCATTTTTACGGACTGGAGATTTAGGCTTTTTGCATAATAGCGAACTCTTTATTACTGGACGAGCTAAAGATTTAATTATCATCAGGGGACGTAATCTCTACCCACAAGATATTGAGTTAACCGCAGAACGAAGCCATAAAACATTACGCGCAACAAGCGTTGCAGCCTTTGCAGTAGAGGTAGAAAAAGAAGAACGTCTGGTAGTTGTACAAGAATTAGAGTTTCGTGCCAAACCTAATATAGATGAAGTGACGGCTGCTATTCGCCAAGCAATTACAGAAGAACATGAAATAGAAGTTTATGCAGTTATTTTAATCAAAGCCGGCACGATTCCCAAAACTTCCAGTGGTAAGATTCAACGTCGCGCTACTAAAGCAGGATTTTTAGCAGGTACATTAGATGTTGTTGGTAGTAGTATTTTGAAAATTGCCCAGACAACGGTAGCAGAAGATTGTCTGACACGCACAGAATTACTAGCAGTAGAAGCAGAACAACAACAGCAGTTATTAAACTCTTATTTACAAAAGCTAGTAGCACGAGTCTTAAAGGTAACACCTTCTCACATAGCGCTAGAGCAACCTTTGAGTAGTTTGGGTCTAGACTCCCTCAAAGTTTTTGAGTTAAAAAACCTGATTGAGGTTGATTTTGGGGTAACTATATCTGTAGCTGACTTCTTTGATGGTGCTGGTATTGCTGAGTTAACAACCCAAATACTAGACCAAGTTAATAGGAATTTGACTAGTGTGTATCTGCCCATCTCTAAAGTAGAGACAGCCACTAGCCAACATCCACTTACCTTTACTCAACAGCAGTTGTGGTTTATCAATCAACTGCAACCTGGGACAGCTACGTATAATATTCCTGTAGCTATTAATCTGACAGGAAAGTTGAATGTGCCTGCGTTAGTTCGCAGCCTCAACGAAATTATTCAAAGACACGACATCTTACGAACCAGCTTTGAGGTGGTGGATGGTGAACCTATCCAAAAAGTTGCAGATGCGATCGCGCTTAACGCACGCTCCGCGATCGCATTCAGTTTACCAGAAATTGATTTACGTCATTTCGCTGACGAACAACAACAGACTGAAGTACAAAAGTTATCTCAGCAAGAGGCTCAGTCATCTTTTGATTTAGGACAAGCACCTTTGTTGCGGGCAAAACTGCTGCACTTGCAAGCAGAATCGATATTACTTATAAATCTGCATCATTTGGTTGGTGATGGTTGGTCAATCAAGGTACTAGTTCAAGAATTATCTACGATTTATCAAGCTTTCTGTGCTGGTAAACCCTCGCAACTACCTCAGCTTCCTGTACAGTACACAGATTTTGTGTATTGGCAGCGAAATTGGTTGCAAGGTGAAGTTATAGAAAAGCATTTAGCTTATTGGAAGCAGCAGTTAGGCGGAAATTTACCTGGATTGCAACTACCTACTGACCTCCCCAGACCTCCAATACAGACTTTTCGGGGAGCGCAGCAGAAGTTTGTATTGTCTACAACATTAACTGAGTCAATCAAACAGTTAAGCCAACAGCAGGGTGCAACCTTATTTATGACCTTGTTGGCGGCTTTTCAAACTTTGCTTTACCGCTACACAGATCAAGAAGATATTCTTGTTGGTTCACCAATAGCCAACCGCAACCGTGCTGAACTGGATCAGTTAATTGGGTGTTTTGTCAATACTTTAGTATTGCGTACTAATCTAGAAGGAAATCCCACATTTACAGAATTGTTGGGACGAGTGCGAAAGGTTGCAGTTGAGGCTTATACTCATCAAGATTTACCCTTTGAGAAGCTAGTAGAAGCGTTACAGCCAAATCGGGATCTTAGTTATAACCCATTGTTCCAGGTGATGTTTGTGCTTCAGAATCCTGCATCTAATAGCATCTGGAAAACTGACGAACTTGAGACAAGAACAGCCAAGTTTGATGTCCTTCTATCAATGATTGATAGTGAAGAAGGATTGACAGGGACGCTAGAATACAACACCGATTTATTTAATTCAGATACTATAGCTAGGATGGTAGAGCATTTCCAAACCCTGTTAGAGGGTGTGGTTATTGATCCCAATCAGGGTATTTCTGAGTTATCAATATTGACACCTGTTGAACGTCAAACGCTACTGGTAGAATGGAATAATACTCAGGTTGATTATCCTCAAGAAGCTTGCATCCATAACTTGTTTGAGGCACAGGTAGAAAAAACACCAGATGCGATCGCTCTAGTCTTTGCTAACCTAGAACTTACCTATCGTGAGTTAAACAATCGAGCCAATCAACTAGCGCACTACCTAGAAAATGTGGGTGTACAACCAGAAACCTTGGTTGGTGTCTGCATGGAACGCTCTATGGAAATGGTTGTCGGGATATTAGCTATCCTTAAAGCAGGGGCGGCTTATGTACCCTTAGATCCTACTTACCCAGCAGAGCGGCTTCATTTTGTGCTAGAAGATGCTCAGTTGAAATTTATCCTCACTCAACAAAAACAAAGCCACAAATTAGCTAACGATAAAACACAACTAATCTGCCTGGATACAGACGGGGAAATCATTGCTCAACAAAGTACAGATAATCCCAATAGTCAAGTTGTACCTGCATCCTTGGCTTATATTATTTACACCTCCGGTTCTACAGGTAAACCCAAAGGTGTTTTAGTCAACCACGTCAACGTTGTGCGTTTATTTGCTGCCACTGATGCTTGGTTTAAGTTTAACCAGCAGGATGTGTGGACGTTGTTTCACTCGATAGCCTTCGATTTCTCAGTGTGGGAAATCTGGGGTGCTTTGCTGTATGGCGGTCGTTTAATTGTAGTTCCCTATGAAGTCAGTCGTTCACCCCAAGCATTCTATGAGTTATTGGCTCAACAACAGGTAACAGTTCTCAACCAAACTCCTTCAGCCTTCCGTCAATTGATACAGGTTGATGAATCTGTCGCTGCTGCTGAAAAATTAAAACATTTAAGGTATGTCATCTTCGGTGGTGAGGCTTTAGAACTGCAAAGTTTGCAACCTTGGTTTGAGCGATATGGAGACAAGTCACCACAGTTAGTCAATATGTACGGGATTACAGAAACAACCGTACACGTTACTTACCGCCCTTTAACTAAAGCAGATGTCACTCAGGCACAGGGAAGTGTAATTGGTATTCCGATTCCTGACTTGCAAGTTTACCTGCTAGACAAACATCAGCAACTTGTACCAATAGGAGTTCCGGGTGAAATGTACATTGGTGGTGCCGGTTTGGCGCGGGGTTATTTGAATCGTCCAGAACTCACACAACAGAAGTTTATTTCTCACCCATTTACACTAGGAACACGTCTTTATCGTTCTGGAGATTTGGCACGATATTTACCTAATGGTGAATTAGAATACCTTGGCCGGATTGACAACCAGGTGAAGATTCGTGGCTTCCGCATTGAGTTAGGAGAGATTGAGACAACACTAAGCCAATACCCAAGAGTCAGAGAAACGGTGGTTTTAGTAAGGGAAGACATAGCAAATCATCGACGGTTGGTTGCATACATAATTCCTGATCAAAAGTCAGCCCTTTGCCTGAATGAATTAAGGTATTTTTTGAAGAGAAAACTGCCTGAATATATGATTCCTTCTGCCTTTGTAGTTTTAGAAACATTACCTCTGAACCCCAATGGAAAAGTAGACCGTCGTGCTTTACCTGCACCGGAGAACTTGCGTCCAGAGTTGGCAACTAATTACCAAGCTCCTCAATCTGAGGTTGAAAAAACAATAGCTAAAGTTTGGAAACAGGTACTACAGATAGAAAAAGTAGGTATTCATGATAATTTCTTTGACCTTGGTGGACATTCTTTACTAGTGGTACAGGTAAACAACCAAATCAGAGAAACATTGAAACAGGATTTATCGGTTGTAGAAATGTTTCAAAATCCAACTATTAAGTCACTGGCGGAACATTTAGATAAGAAAGCAAATGATGTCTCTGCCTT
The DNA here is from genome assembly GCF_015206995.1 of aff. Roholtiella sp. LEGE 12411. Classification (GTDB taxonomy): domain Bacteria; phylum Cyanobacteriota; class Cyanobacteriia; order Cyanobacteriales; family Nostocaceae; genus Komarekiella. Next base: position 26,920 of record NZ_JADEXR010000006.1, read on the forward strand.
CCACTCAATGCGTGAACGTACTGATAAGCAAAAAGCAGCTATTAATAAACAACAACAATTCATGAGAAAACAGAGACAAAAGCTTTAGATGGCATTAGACATTAAAAAAATTAATTTTATGGATCAAGGTGAGCAAATTCTAATTAAAAAATCGTTTTTAGAGAATTTCTAGAAGAAAAATATAAGTAAGTTTGGGTGAATAAATCAAAATACATTAAGTAATGGAAAAAATAAATTAGTCCTCTCTACGAGACGCTACGCGAACACTACAAACCTTGAATTATTTACGCTGCTCTACTTACCTTTAAATATGAAGTTTTTTGGATGTTGAATTTTATATTTTCCGAAAATACTCTTAGCATTATCTGTCTTTGATGTCGCACAATAACAATAGCAATAACCAATAATGAGTACAGAAATACACAAGTTGGAGCAAAGTATAGCAATAATTGGCATGACAGGACGGTTTCCTGGAGCTAAAAACATCACAGAGTTTTGGCAGAATTTATGTGATGGAGTTGAGGCAATTTCTCAGTTCAGTGATGAAGAATTAATTGCGGCTGGCGTAGATCCATCATTATTCAAGAATGCTAACTATATAAAAGCTGGCGCGGTATTAGATGACATAGATTTATTTGATGCTGGTTTCTTTGGGTTTAATCCTAAAGAAGCGGAGATGACTGATCCCCAACATAGATTATTTTTAGAATGTGCTTGGGAAGCATTAGAAAATGCTGGTTATGATGCTCAAAGATGCGAAAGCCGAATTGGGGTTTATGCAGGTGCTAGTTTAAATAATTATTTGCCATTTCAGTTAAATATTGACCAAATTGGTTCAGCGCATAGTTTTCAAAAGTTAATTGGAAATGATAAAGATTTTCTGTCTACTCGCGTTTCTTACAAATTAAATCTGACTGGGCCAAGTCTCACAATACAAACCGCTTGTTCTACTTCTTTAGTAGCAACTGCTTTAGCTTGCCAAAGCTTACTCAATTATCAATGTGATATGGCTTTGGCTGGTGGGGCTTCAATTCGTGTACCCCAAAAAACAGGGTATTTACATCAAGAAGGAGGAATTTTATCATCTGATGGTCATTGTCGCGCCTTTGATGCCAAAGCAAAAGGGACAATTATTGGTAATGGTGTAGGGGTGGTGTTATTAAAGCGGTTATTGGATGCGATCGCAGACGGTGATCACATTTATGCTGTAATTAAAGGTAGTGCCATCAATAACGATGGTTCTAACAAAGTTGGCTATACAGCGCCTAGTGTCAACGGACAAGCAGAAGCGATCGCCGAAGCAATAGCCCTGGCTGATGTTGAACCTGAAACAATCAGCTATATCGAAACTCATGGGACAGGAACCGCTTTAGGCGATCCTATAGAAATCGCTGCGTTAACAAATGTTTTTCGGGCGGAGACTGAGAAAACAGGTTTTTGTGCGATTGGTTCTGTCAAAACCAATATTGGACATTTAGACGCTGCTGCTGGGGTTACAGGTTTAATTAAAACCGCTTTGGCTTTGCAACATAAATTGATTCCTCCCAGCTTAAATTTTGAACAACCCAATCCAGAAATTGACTTTGCTAATAGTCCTTTCTACGTCAATACAAAGCTGACTGAATGGAGTGCAACTTCTACACCGCGCCGTGCTGGAGTTAGTTCTCTAGGTATTGGTGGGACTAATGCTCATGTCATTCTAGAAGAAGCTCCTTTGGTGACAAGAGTGGAGAAGCAAAACAAAGATTATCAGTTGTTAGTACTTTCAGCTAAAACTGATTCAGCTTTAGAAACTGCTACTAAGAATCTTGCTCAACACCTCAGACTGTATCCTGAGTTGAATTTGGCAGATGTAGCTTACACATTGCAAGTAGGGCGTGGAGTATTTAATTATCGCCGTGTTGTGGTTTGCCAAACTACTCAAGAAGCAATAAACGCCTTAGAAAGTATAGATCCTCAACAAGTATTAACTCACTTTGAGGAACCAACTCAACGCTCTATTATCTTCATGTTTCCTGGGCAGGGCGCTCAGTATGTGGGGATGGGTAAAGAACTTTACCAGACTGAGCCTACATTCCGCGAACAGGTGGATTGTTGTTGTTTGCTACTCGAACCGCATTTAGGGTTAGATTTACGTTCAGTTATTTATGCACATGAGTCTGAAAAACAATTAGCAGAACAACTCAAGCAAACATCCTTAGCACAACCAGCATTGTTTGTAATTGAGTATGCTTTGGCTCAACTGTGGATGTCTTGGGGTATCTCGCCGCAAGCGATGATCGGCCACAGTATTGGGGAATATGTAGCCGCTTGTCTTGCTGGTGTGATGTCGTTGGAAGATGCATTAACTTTGGTTGCTGTGCGTGGGCGACTGATGCAGCAAATGGCTACGGGTGCAATGCTTGCTGTTTCTGCATCAGCAGCAGAGGTTAAAACTTTCCTCAATGAAGATTTAGCTTTAGCTGCTAGTAATGCACCTTCTTTGTGTGTGGTTTCTGGAAGCGATGATGCAGTAAACAAGATTGCTGAAAAGCTGACAGGTAAGGGGATAGAGTGTCGCAGTTTGCATACTTCCCATGCTTTTCACTCCCAAATGATGGAACCGATGTTAGAACCATTCATAACGGAACTGCAAAAAGTCAAACTTAATCCTCCTCAAATTCCCTTTATTTCTAATTTGACGGGTACTTGGATTTCAGCGCCAGAAGCAACATCTGCGGATTATTGGGCGCAGCATTTACGTCAAACAGTACAGTTTTCAGATGGTTTATCAGTTTTGCTGCAAGAAACCGAACAGCTATGCTGCGCCCCAGGCGATCGCATACTTTTAGAAGTAGGGCCAGGAAGAACTTTGTGTACTCTTGTCAAACAACACACCCAACAAGCGGCTGGACAAGTTGTATTACCTTCCTTACGTCATCCCCAAGACGAAAAATCAGATATTAATTTCTTACTTAACATTTTAGGGCGGTTGTGGTTAGCAGGAATTGAGATTAATTGGTCTGGTTTTTATACCCATGAACAGCGTTACCGCGTACCTTTACCGACTTATCCCTTTGAACGTCAGCGTTATTGGATTGAACCAGAAATACAAACTCAAGTATTTGATCAAGTTGAAAGCAAGCAGGCTAAAAAATCTAATATTAGTGACTGGTTTTATATTCCTTCTTGGAAACGAGTTCCTCTTGTTAAAACAAAAGATATTACCTCTGATTATTCTCTAATTTTTGTAGATGAATATGGCGTAGGTTCACAACTTGCTCAACGATTACAACAACTTGGGCAAGATGTAATTACTGTCAAAGTAGGAGAAAAATTTGCTCAACTTGATACCAATACATACGCTATCAATCCGGCTCAAGCGGATGATTATCAAAACTTACTACAACAGTTACGGGAACAAGAAAAAACTCCCAATACAATTACCCACTTATGGAGTTTTACCCAATCACAAACTTTATCTTGGGAAACAACCCAAAATGTAGGTTTCTACAGTCTTCTTTACCTAGCACAAGCAATTGGACAACAACAGATAAGTGATGTGATTCAACTTTGTGTTATTGCTAATCATCTGTACGACATAGCAGGAAATGAAGAATTATATCCTGAAAAAACAACCATAATAGGCGCGTGCAAAGTCATTCCTCAAGAATATCAAAATATCAGTTGTCGTCTGGTTGATATTTTACTACCTACATCAACAAGTGAAGATTTTCTAGAGCAGTTATTGCCAGAATTAACAGCAGAATCAGAAGATTCAATAATTGCTTACCGGAATAATTACCGTTGGGTACAAAGATTTGAGCCTGTTGCATTACAAGCCGCTACCGAAGATAAAATTCGTTTGCGCCAAAAAGGAGTATACCTAATTACAGGTGGAATGGGAGGTATCGGTTTAGTTTTAGCTGAATATTTGGCCAAAACGGTACAAGCAAAACTTGTTTTATTAGGACGTTCTCTCCCATGTGAAAACGAGAAAATCAAACAATTAGAAGCATTAGGTGCAGAAGTATTGGTACTGGCTGCTGATGTTACTAATTATGAACAGATGCAGAGTGCGATCGCGCAATCTTTAGAACGCTTTGGTACAATTCACGGTGTCATCCATACTGCTGGTATTGCTGGTGCAGGGATGATCCAACTCAAAACACCAGAAATTGCCGAAAAAGTTTTTGCACCCAAAATTCAAGGAACACTAACTCTAAATAATGTTCTCAAAAACATCAATTTAGACTTCTTAGTTCTTTGTTCATCCTTAAGTTCAATTCAAGGAGGATTTGGACAAGTAGACTATTGTGCTGCTAATACCTTTTTAGATGCGTTCGCTCATTGGAATACAGCAACAAATAACAAATTTACAGTTGCTATTAACTGGGATGCTTGGCAACAAGTTGGAATGGCAGTTAATACTAGTGTTCCTGATGAAATCAAAAGCTGGCGTGAAGAAAATTTAAAAAATGCTATTCTGCCAGCAGAAGGAGCAGATTGTTTTAGCCGTATTTTGGCAACCTCTTTACCTCAATTTATAGTTTCTACGCAAGATTTACAGTTAAAAACGGAGCAACTGAATCAATTAATTTTATCTTTATCATTAGCTCAAAAGCCAGTAAATTCTTGCCAAGTAACTGCCAGCAGACATTCACGTACTCTGCAAGAAAATACTTATATAGCCCCTAGCAATGAAATTGAACAAACTATTGCCAATATCTGGGAAGAACTCATTGGAATTGAAAAAGTAGGGATTCATGATAACTTCTTTGAATTAGGTGGACATTCTTTACTAGCAGTCCAAACTATTTCTCGCCTCAGAGAAGCCTTTCAAGTCGAATTACCACTACGTACACTCCTTTTTGATGCGCCAACAATTAGTGAATTAGCTAATGTCATCGTCGAAAAACAACCACAATCAGAAGAACTTAATGAAATCGCAAAACTTTTAGCAGAAGTAGAAAATCTTTCCCTTGAAGAACTTGACAAACAACTAGCTCAAGAATCACCAGTTAGTTAAATCAATTTTAATTGTGTATCTCCTTCTTTGCGTCTCTGCTCCTACCCTGCGGGTTCGCCTTTGGCGTTCTCGTAGAGTAGCCGCTCCGCGTCTATGCGCTAAACTTTCATAAAAATATGGAATTCAGCATCCTCTACTTTTCCGGCGATGGCTCAACAACCGAATCAGAGAAATATAAACTCTTGATAGAAACAGCTAAACTTGCCGATAAAAACGATTTCACAGCAGTATGGACTCCCGAACGCCATTTTCATCCTTTTGGAGGTTTATATCCAAATCCCTCGGTGATTAGTGCAGCTTTAGCAATGGTGACAGATAAAATTCAACTCAGATCAGGTAGTATTGTCATGCCATTACAACATCCTGTCAGAGTAGCTGAAGAATGGGCTGTAGTTGATAATTTATCTGGTGGTAGAGTTGGACTTTCTTTTGCACCGGGTTGGCACGCCGATGACTTTTTATTACGTCCAGAAAATTACGCTGAACGTAAAGAAGTTATGTGGCGTGACATTGGAATTTTACAAAAACTTTGGCACGGTGAAGAAATAGAATTTGTTAATGGCTCAGGCAATAAAGTTAAAGTAAAAACATTTCCTCGTCCTATACAATCTCAAGTACCCATTTGGATTACTTGCCAAGCAGACGCTACATTTATGGGAGCAGGTAAAATAGGCGCTAATGTTTTAACTTCCCTTTTGTACGCCACCATTGATGATTTAGCACAACAAATATCTCTTTATCGTCGTACTTTGGCTCAACATGGCCACGATCCAAAAAGTTGCAAAGTTTCTTTGATGATGCATACTTATATAGGAGATAATGAACAATTAGTTAAGCAACAAGTAAAACAGCCTTTTTGCAATTATCTCAAAACACATTTTGGCTTAGTTGAGAACTTAGCTAAACGCATCAATTTTCAATTCAATCCCGAAAATTTTACAGAAGAAGACCGACAGCAGCTTTTAGAGTTTGCCTTTGAACGCTACTTTCAACAAGGTAGAGTGTTAATTGGTACGCTAGAAAGTTGTCGTCAAACAATTGCACGTCTGAAAGAAATTGGCGTAGATGAAATAGCTTGTCTCGTTGATTTTGGTCTAGATTTCGATACAGTAATGACAAGCTTAAATAAGCTAACAAACTTTAAGCAAAACTATCAGCTAATAAACAACACAAGTAGATATTCAACTTTAAGCTTATTTGGGTAATTAGTTGTGAAAGATATAAATAAAAGAATTGCCGCATTATCTCCCGAACAACGAGCATTGTTTGAAATGCGGCTGAAGCAGAAAAACTTACAAATTAAAAACTCAACATCAATTGCTCAAAGAACAGCATCAGATATTTTATATTTATCATTAACTCAAGAGAGGTTGTGGCTACTTCATCAGCTACAACCAGATACACCTTTATATAATGAATCCAGTCTATTGCGTTTTACAGGTGTTCTCAACACTCTAGCTTTAGAAAAAAGTATTAACGAAATTATTAAAAGGCATGAAATTCTCCGCACTAGCTTTCAGGTTATAGATGAGCAAACTTTACAAGTAATTGATCCCAAGCTAACATTTACCCTAACAACTATAGAATTACCAATATACTCAGAAGCACAAGTCAACCAAATTGCCACAGAAAAAGCTCGTCAACCTTTTGATTTGAGCCAAGTGCCACTGTTTCGAGGTACGCTAATTCGTCTGAGTGAGCAAGAACATATTCTGCTACTTACTAAGCATCATATTATTTCTGATGGTTGGTCATGGCAAATCTTTTTTCGAGAGTTAGCATCACTATATCAAGGCTTCTGCCAAGATATTCCAGTAACATTGCCAGAGTTACCAATTCAGTATGCAGACTTTGCACTGTGGCAAAGACAATATTTAAATGATAAATCGCATCAGTTGACATACTGGAAGCAGCAACTCAAAGATGCGCCGCCAATTCTCAACTTACCAACAGATTATCCCCGCCCTGCACAACAAAGCTTCCAAGGTGCGCGTGCAACTATTGTAATTGAGCAAGCGATGGGCTACGCCCCGCTAAAAGCGATCGCAGATGCACTCAAGTCTTTTAGTCAACAGGAAGGCGTCACCCTGTTCATGGTACTGCTTGCAGCATTTAAAACCTTGCTTTACCGTTACACAGGACAGACAGACTTATTAGTTGGTACTCCCGTTGCTAATCGCACCCACAGCGAAATTGAGAATTTACTCGGATGCTTTGTTAACACTTTAGTTCTCCGCACTGATGTATCTGGAGAACCAAGTTTTAGAGAGTTGGTGAAACGAGTACGCGACACAGCCTTAGCTGCTTACACTCATCAAGAATTTCCTTTTGAACAGTTAGTTAAAGAATTACAACCGGAACGGACATTAAGCCACACTCCTCTATTTCAGGTGATGTTTGTCTTCCAAGATGCGCCAATGTTAGCCCTACAACTACCAAATTTAACCTTGGCTCCTTTAATGATAGACAACGGGACTGCTAAGTTTGATTTGACTTTGTATGTGGAAGATACCAAGCAAGGGTTAATCGGATTTTTGGAATACAACAGCGAGTTGTTCCATGCTGACACCATTAACAGGATGGTGGGACATTTTCAAACTTTATTAGAGAGTATAGTTGCTAATTGCGATCGCTCTGTAGCCAAATTGCCCTTACTAACTCCGCCAGAGCAAACCCAACTACTGACAAATTCGCAGTCGATAAACGCAGACTACCCAGCCGAACTGTGTTTGCATCACTTGTTTGAACAACAGGTTCAAAAAACACCGGATGCTGTGGCAGTAGTGTTTGAAAACCAACAGTTGACTTACGATCAACTTAACATCAAAGCCAATCAACTAACGCACTACCTACAAAATCAAGGCGTGAAACCAGAAACCTTAGTTGGCATCTGTATGGAACGCTCCTTAGAAATGGTGATTGGCATTTTAGCAATCCTTAAAGCAGGGGCGGCTTATGTACCATTAGATCCAACTTACCCAACCGAGCGTCTAAGTTTCGTGCTAGAAGATGCTCAGTTAAAATTTATCCTCACTCAACAACAACATAGCCACAAATTAGCTAACGATAAAACACAACTCATCTGCCTGGATACAGACACACAAATCATCGCTCAACAAAGTAAAGATAATCCCGACAGTCAAGTTGTACCTGCATCCTTGGCTTATATTATTTACACCTCCGGTTCTACAGGTAAACCCAAAGGTGTTTTAGTCAACCACGCCAATGTTGTGCGTTTGTTTGCTGCCACTGATGCTTGGTTTAAGTTTAACCAGCAGGATGTGTGGACGTTGTTTCACTCTATTGCCTTCGATTTCTCAGTGTGGGAAATCTGGGGTGCTTTGCTATATGGTGGACGTTTAGTTGTAGTTCCTCACCAAGTCAGCCGCTCACCTCAAGCTTTCTATGAGTTATTGTCTTCTCAACAGGTGACAGTTCTCAACCAAACTCCCTCAGCCTTTCGCCAATTGATACAGGTTGATGAATCTGTGCCTGTTGGTGAAAAATTAAAACATTTAAGGTATGTCATCTTCGGTGGTGAGGCTTTAGAACTGCAAACTTTGCAGCCTTGGTTTGAACGATATGGAGACAAGTCACCGCAGTTAGTCAATATGTACGGCATTACCGAAACAACCGTACACGTTACTTACCGCCCATTAACTTGTGCAGATGTAACTCAGGCACAGGGAAGTGTAATTGGTATTCCGATTCCTGACTTGCAAGTTTACCTGCTAGACAAACATCAGCAACTTGTACCAATGGGAGTTCCGGGTGAAATTTACATTGGTGGTGCTGGTTTGGCACGAGGTTATTTGAATCGTCCAGAACTCACACAACAGAAGTTTATTTCTCACCCATTTGCACTAGGAACACGTCTTTATCATTCTGGAGATTTGGCACGATATTTACCTAATGGTGAATTAGAATACCTTGGCCGGATTGACAACCAGGTGAAGATTCGTGGCTTCCGCATTGAGTTAGGAGAGATTGAGACAACACTGACTCAACATCCTCTGATACGGGAAGCAGTTTTAGTGGCAAGAGAGGATGTACATGGTGATCAACGTTTGGTAGCTTACATTGTTACTAAATTGGATGCAAATATTACCCAAACGGAATTGCGAAATTATCTACAGCAACATTTGCCAGAATACATGCTTCCTGCTGCATTTGTGCTGCTAGATAGTTTACCATTAACACCTAATGGCAAAGTAGACCGTAAAGCATTACCCGCACCAGAGCAAACCCGCCCTGAATTAGAACAAACATTTGTTGCGCCTCGTAACCCAACTGAGGAAATATTGGCAGGTATTTGGATAAAAATTCTGGGAATAGAACAAGTAGGTGTTCATGATAACTTTTTTGATTTAGGTGGACATTCTTTATTAGCTACTCAAGTAATTTCCCAAGTAAGAAAACTGTTTGGGTTAGAAATACCGCTACGTTATTTATTTGCATCACCCACAGTAGCTGAACTTGCCAAACATATAGAGATGCTAATGAAGGCTAAACCTGAATCCAATTCAGTCCCTTCTTTAGAACCTATTGACCGAAATCAAGAATTACCACTGTCTTTTTCTCAACAAAGATTGTGGTTTCTCCATCAATTAGACCCCGACTCAACAGCCTACAATGGCTCTGATTTGGTGCGGTTGCAAGGGATGCTAAATGTAGCAGCACTAGAGGAAAGCATTAACGAAATTGTCCGACGACATGAAGTTTTACGGACGTGCTTTGCAATTGTTGAGGGGCAACCAATTCAGAAGATTATTGCTGAATTAAGAATACCTTTACCAATCGTAGATTTACAGCATTTACAAATAATTGAAAGAGAACAAGAAGTGCAAAAGCTAGAGGCAGAAAATGCCCAGCAGCCATTTGATTTGACACAAGTACCGTTGCTGCGGTTAGTGCTTTTGCATCTCACTCCAGAAGAACACATCTTGTTAGTCACAATGCATCATATTATCTCTGATGCTTGGTCAGCAGGAGTGTTTATCAGCGAGGTGTCAGCACTTTACGAAGCATTTTCAAATAGCAAGCCTTCTCTGCTACCAGAGTTACCAATTCAATATGCTGATTATGCAGTATGGCAACAGCAATGGTTACAAGAAAAAAGGCTTGATACTCAATTAAGCTACTGGAAGCAACAGTTAAAAAATGCTAAAACAATCTTAGAATTACCCGCAGATAAACCGCGTACTCAACTACAAACTTCTTTAGGAAAAAAATACTCGTTCACCCTATCATCTACACTATCTAATAATCTCAAATCTCTTAGTCAGCAAGAAGGTGTCACTTTATTTATGACTCTGCTGGCAGCTTTCAACACCTTGCTCTACCACTATACAAAACAAGAAGATATCCTTGTAGGTTCTCCTATTGCTAACCGTAACCACACTGAATTAGAAGGGTTAATTGGCTTTTTTGTCAACACTCTGGTATTACGTACTAATCTCTCTCATAACCCCAGCTTTAAAGAGTTATTGCAACGGGTACGAGAAACAGCTTTGGGGGCTTATACCCACCAAGATTTGCCTTTCGAGAAGTTAGTAGCAGAACTACAGTTAGAACGTACTTTAAATCATTCACCGCTATTTCAAGTATGGTTTGTTCTGCAAAACGCTCCCAAATCAGATTTTAAATTGGAGGGGCTAAATCTGAGCATTTTAGAAAGTGAAAGTGGTATGGTTCGCCATGATTTAAAACTGCAATTAACAGAAACATCAGAAGGGTTACAAGGTTTCTTTGAATATAAAACCGATTTGTTTCATGCTACTACTATTAATCGCGTGGCAGTTGTTTTAGAAACACTACTAACAACCGTTGTGGAACAACCTGATATTCTACTTTACCAGCTAGTAAAACTATTGCAAGAAACAGAAAAACAACAACAAATCCGCCAAAATCAAGAATTACAACAAGCCCGGATTGACAAGTTAGGCAAAGTAGAACGCAAGGCGATCGCGGGCAAAAATAAACCATAATTAGATATAGAGAAATGAATCTAAAAGCATTCAAAAGAAAATCAATTACAGTATCTTCAGAAAACTTAGTCACCACTAATTTTTTAGAACCTGATAAACAGCTACCTCTCGCCATTCAACCTGCTGTCGATGGACTAAATTTAGTCAGTTGGGCAAGCAGTAACCGTGACTGGATAGAGAGACAATTAATTCAATATGGAGGTCTGCTTTTTCGGAATTTTAAAATTAATACCCATAGCGAATTCGCTAATTTTATGCAGGCTATAGCAGGAGAATTAATCGAATATTCTTATCGTTCTACTCCGCGTAGCCAAGTTGATGGTAAGATATATACATCAACAGAATATCCGCCTGATCAATCAATCCCTTTACATAACGAAATGGCCTATTCTCTTAATTGGCCAATGAAAATTGCATTCTTTTGCGTAAAGGCAGCAGAGCAAGGCGGAGAAACACCAATTGCTGATAGCCGTAAAGTATTTAAACGAATAGATCCAATAATTAAAGAGCGATTTATTCAAAAAAAGATTCTGTATGTCCGTAATTACGGACAAGGGATTGATTTATCTTGGGAAACTGTATTTCAAACTAACGATAAAGCCAAAGTCGAAGCTTATTGCCAATCTGCTGGTATTGATTTTACCTGGTTAGACGGAAATAAACTTAGAACCAGCCAAGTTTGTCAAGCTGTTGCTACCCATCCTCAAACTGGTGATTCAATTTGGTTTAATCAAGCACATTTATTTCATATCTCAAGCTTAAAAGCTGAAGTCCGCCAATCTTTACTTGCTATACTGAATACTGACGAATTACCACGTAATTCTTATTATGGAGATGGTTCAGAAATGGAATCATCAGTGTTAGAAGAAATCCAAAAAAATTATGAGCAAGAAACAGTGACATTCTCTTGGCAAGAAGGGGATATTTTACTGCTAGATAATATGCTAGCTGCTCATGGGCGTAAGCCATTTACAGGCGCAAGAAAAGTTCTGGTAGGTATGGCGGAACCTTATACAGGTCAATAATTAAAAAATCTTAAGTACATCGAATAATTATGCAAGCTCTATCAATAGAAGGCTTTCAAATTTCACCTCAGCAGAAACGCTTATGGTTATTACAGCAAGAAACCAACCATCAGCCATATCGAGTTCAGTGTGCAGTTTTAGTAGAGGGAAATATTGAATATACAATTTTAGAAAAAGCCATACATAATGTTTGGGCTAAATATGAAATTTTACGTACCAGTTTTCCTACATTGGCAGAAATGGCAGTTCCTTTACAAGTCATTGGAGAGGAAGCGTCTATAAAGTTTAACTATTATGATTGGCATGATTTAGATACAGAAATACAACAAATAAATATTGAGGTATTATTTCAAGATTATAATAAATTATGTTTTGATTTAAAAGAAGGTTTTACTACCCAGATTGATGTAATTAAAAAATCTGAAAATCAATCCCTTTTACTTATAGCAATATCAACCATTTGTGCAGATAGAATATCCCTGCATCATCTTTTGCATGATATTAGTGTAACTTATGATAATTATTTGCAGGAAAATGAGCTAGAAGATACACCTTTACAATATGCAGATATTGCTGCTTGGCAAAATGAGTTATTAATTGGAGAAGAAGCGGAAAGAGCAAAAGAGTATTGGCTCAATCAAAAAGTGCCTAATTCTTTTAGAAATCAATTACCAAACGAAAAAAAAGTTAATCAAAAGCTAAGGTTTGAACCCAGAGTTATCAGCATTAACTTTGATTCTGATACCATAACTAATATTGCTGCGATCGCACAAAAAAATCATGTTGATATTTCGACAGTTTTAATGGCTTGTTGGCAAATTATCCTGTGGCGTTTGACTAACAAATCTGAGGTGGTTTTAGCTTGGTGTTGTGATGGAAGAAATTATCAAGAATTACAGCCAGCAGTTGGTTTATTAGCTAAATATTTACCAATCCGTATTCAAGCACAAGAAAATTATATACTTGCTGATATATTAAAACAGTTAGATAAACAATTAAATGAAGCTGTCCAATGGCAAGATTTTTTTAATTTAGAAGATTTTGTCGATGAGACTAAAGATACTCAAAAATCATCATTTTTACCCTTGGCATTTGAATTTGTATCCCAGCCTAGTCAATATTTTGCTGGTGACGTATCTTTCTCGATTCAAAACATTTATAGCTGTATTGAACGCTTCAAGATAAAATTATTATTTTGGCATCAAGGTGATTCACTAGCAGCAGAATTATATTATGATGCTAACTTATTTGAACTAAAAGAGATTGAACGATTAGCAGCACAGTTTCAGACTTTGTTAAGAAGTTTAATTAATAATCCAGAGACTCCAATTGCTCAACTAGAAATCCTGCCTTCACAAGAACGCCAGCAACTACTAGTAGAATTTAAAAATACCAAAACCGTTGCTCATCCATATCATTGTATTCACCACTGGATTGAAGCACAGGCACAGAAAACACCGAATAATATTGCCCTTATTTTTGAAAATCAACATTTAACCTATCAAGAGCTAAATGTCAAAGCTAACAACTTAGCAAATCATTTGACATCATTAGGAGTTAAACCGGAAGCTATTGTTGGACTTTGCATTGAACGTTCCTTGGATATGATGGTTGCTATCCTTGGCATTTTGAAAGCAGGTGCAGCCTACTTACCTCTGGAACCTTCTTTACCTGAAGCAGCATTAGCCTTCAGATTGCAGGATGCTCAAGTATCGGTGTTGTTAACTCAAAAGCGCCTTGTGGAAAAAATGAATTTCCAGGTGCAGGTGGTTTTTATTGACGCAGATATAAGTGATTCGCCTCAAAACAACATTCTCAAACCTGCTACCCCAGAAAACTTAGCTTATGTTATCTACACCTCTGGTTCAACAGGTAAACCCAAAGGTGTTGCAGTTGAACATCGACAAATAGTCAATTATGTCAACGGTATATTAGAAAAACTCGATTTACCAGAGGCGGCTAGCTTTGCTATTGTCTCCACCTTTGCGGCTGACTTAGGCAACACAGCTATCTATTCTGCCTTGTGTACAGGGGGATGTCTGCATATCATTTCCCAAGAACGTGCCACTGATCCAGTTGCATTTGCAGAATATTGCGATGGGCTACGCCCCGCCGTAGGCGATCGCAATGCCATAGACTGTTTAAAGATAGTCCCTTCACACCTATCTGCTTTATTATCAGGTTCTCATCCCGAAAAACTGCTACCACGTCAGCGCCTCATTCTTGGTGGTGAAGCCGCCACTTGGGATTTGATTAAACGGGTACGTGAATTAGCACCAAAATGCAAAATTCTTAACCATTACGGCCCAACAGAAACTACCGTTGGTGTACTCACCTATCCTGTAGAGGAAATCTCTACTGATACGCTATCAAATACTGTACCTTTGGGTCGTCCCTTAGCCAATACCCAAATATATTTACTCGATAACTATTGCCAACCTGTACCCTTGGGTGTAACCGGAGAAATCTATATAGGTGGTGATAATGTAGGTAGAGGTTATATAAATCAACCAGAACTAACTAACGAGCGATTTATTCGTAATCCATTCAGTAGTGAACCCGACGCAAGACTTTACAAAACCGGAGATTTAGGACGCTATAACTATGATGGAAATATAGAATTTATCGGTCGAATTGATGACCAAGTAAAATTACATGGTTATCGCATCGAACTAGGGGAAATTGAAGCTGTGCTTCGACAACATTCGCAAGTGCGAGAGGTAGTTGTAGTTGCAAAAGAAGCTCATTCAGGGATAAAGCAGCTTGTAGCCTATATAGTTAGTCAAGAAGATTTAAAATCTGCTGAACTGCGGGATTTCATCAAGCAAAAGCTACCTGAATATATGCTGCCTTCACAATTTGTATTCTTGAAGGCTTTACCGCTAACAGCGAATGGAAAAATTGACAAAAAAGCTCTACCTGCGCCGGATGCAGTTAAACCAGAATTACAAGCTGCTTTTGTTGCACCGCTTACCCCAGTAGAAATTGCATTAGCTAAAATTTGGGCAGAACTTCTCAATTTAGAGCAAGTTAGTATTCACGATAATTTCTTTGAATTGGGTGGAGATTCGATTATTAGTATTCAGGCGATCGCTAAAGCGAATAAAGTCGGTTTACGCCTTACTCCCAAGCAGATTTTTGAACACCAAACTATTGCTAAACTATCAGTAGTTGCAGATACTAGCTCAAAAATAGAATCAGAACAAGGATTGGTAATTGGTGCTGTACCTCTCACACCAATTCAGCATAGCTTTTTTGCCCAAAATTTACCGGAACAGCATCATTGGAATCAATCATTTCTGCTAGAATTTCAGCAAGATATCGAGTCTAATATCTTACAGCAAGCAATACAGCATTTACTGGCGCACCATGACGCACTCCGCTTACGTTTTCACACCACAGCTAATGGTTGGGAATCGTTTAATGCTGGTGTTGAGCCAGAAATACCATTTACCAAATTCGATTTTTCTGAACTACCCCAAGAGCAACAAAAAGCAGCTATTGAAACCAAAGCAACAGAATTACAGGCAAGTTTAGATTTATCAAATAGTCTATTAGTGCAGGTGGCGCTATTTGGTTTAGGTTATCAGCAAAATAGCCGCTTACTAATCATTATTCATCATTTGGCTGTTGATGGTGTTTCCTGGCGAATTTTATTGTCTGATTTGCAAACAGCTATAGAACAACTTCAGCAAAATCAACTAATTAAATTACCAGCTAAAACAACTTCTTTTAAACAATGGAGTGAACGTTTGCAAGAATATGCAAACACAAAAATATTACACTCGCAATTAGATTCCTGGTGTTCTGAATTCAGGAAACGAGTGTCTCCTTTACCAGTTGACTATGTAGGGGGGTTAAATACTATATCCACAAGTAAAACTCTCTCAGTATTTCTCAATGAAACAGAGACACAAGCACTGCTGCAAGAAGTACCAGGCAAGTACCATACACAAATAAATGATGTTTTGTTAACTGCATTGGTAAAAACTTTTGCAGAGTGGACAGTAGAAAAAACACTGTTAGTTAACTTAGAAGGACATGGACGAGAAGACATTTTTACTAATGTGGATTTATCGCGTACCGTCGGTTGGTTTACGACTGTGTTTCCTGTTTTGTTAGATTTAGAAAATAGTGAGACAGTTGGGGATATTTTAAAAGTAATTAAAGAACAACTACGTAGTATCCCAAATCGGGGTTTTGATTATGCTGTATTGCGGTATTTATGCAGCAATACTACTGAAAAATTAGCAGCTATGCCCGAAGCTGAAGTTTGTTTCAACTATTTAGGACAATTTGACCAAGTTTTACAAGAATCTACTTTATTTCAATTAGCATCGGAATCGAGCGGTGTAACACGTAGCCCTTTAGGAAGCCGTACTCATCTCATAGATATTAGCGGGTTTGTGGCTGGAGGTAGCCTGCAACTAGATTGGACTTATAGCACCACAATACATAAAGCAGCTACTGTGTCAAGTCTAGCCGATAAATTTGTCCAAGCACTGCGGGAAATTATTAGCCATTGTCAATCGGCTGATGTAGGAGGTTATACCCCTTCTGATTTCTCCAAAGCAAAGGTAAGTCAAAAAGACCTCGACTTTTTACTGACAAAAATTAACCGTGGGAGTGAGAAGTAACAACATGAAAGCTGATAGCATCCAAGATATTTATGAACTATCACCACTACAACAGGGCATTCTCTTTCATAGTTTATATGCTCCCGAATCGGTTGTTTATTTTGTCCAGTTATGTTACTCGTTGAAGGGCAATTTCAATGTTGTAACCTTTGAGCAAGCTTGGCAAGAAGTAGTCAACCGCCACACTGTTTTACGCACAGCTTTTTATTGGGAAAATCTAGAAAAACCTTTACAGGTTGTGCATCGAGAAGTAAAAGTATCGTTAATACAGCACGATTGGCGAGGCATCAACTCAAATGAGCAGCCGCAGAAATTGCAGGAATTTTTGGAGAGCGATCGCACCTCCAATTTGTACCTTATACAACCATGCTTAATGCGGCTGCATTTAATTCGCTATAATGATGATTGCTATTACTTCATTTGGAGTAAACATCATCTCATTTTAGATGGTTGGTCAACAGCTTTAGTCTTAAAAGAAGTAGTAAAAATTTACCAATCTCTTTACCAAGGTAAAAATTTACCTTTAATATTAGATGCTTCCTTTGGCGATTATATTGGTTGGTTGCAACAACAAGATTTAAACAAAGCAAAGGAATTTTGGCAACAGTTATTACAGGGAGTTACAGCACCCACACCCTTAATTAATTTAAATACTCAAGACTCATTCAAGCAACCAGAGAAATATAATCAGCAAGTAATCAAGCTTTCGCAAACAACCACCGCAGCACTACAATCTTTAGCAAGACAAAATCAACTCACACTCAACACCCTTATCCAAGGAGCTTACGCTCTACTTTTAAGCCGCTACAGTAGAGAAACAGATGTAGTTTATGGTGTAACAGTCTCTGGCCGTCCAGCAGATTTAGTCAACGCTGAGTCTATGGTGGGGATGTTTATCAACACCTTACCTGTACGAGTGCAAATTGATGCTGAAGAATCTTTGTTATCTTGGTTAAGAAAATTACAATCACAACTGGCAGAAATTCGGCAATATGAATATAGTCCACTGGTAGAGGTGCAAGGTTGGAGCGAAGTCCCGCGAGGTTTACCTTTATTTGAAAGCATATTAGTATTTGAAAATTATCCAGTAGACCGGATATTAAAGGAATGGCAAAGTAATTTAGAAGTCCAAAGTATTAGTGCTGTTGATAACACTAACTATCCCTTAACTGTTAGTGTTATTCCTGGAGAAAAATTAGAAATTATTATAGATTATCAGACTAATCGCTTTGATTTTGCCACCATTAACCGAATGCTAGGACATTTCCAAACATTGCTGCAAGGGATGGTGAATAATCCTCATATCCAACTAAAAGATTTACCACTGTTAACATATACAGAGAAGCACCAGCTATTAGTAGAGTGGAATAGCCACAAGGTTGATTATCCGCAAAATCTGTGTATTCATAAACTATTTGAGAAAGTTGTAGAGCAAAATCCTGATGCTATAGCAGTAGAGTTTGCAGGGAAAAGTCTTACGTATCAACAACTAAACCAACGAGCTAATAAAGTTGCTCATTATTTACAGAAATTAGGAGTTATCCCAGATCAATTAGTCGGTATTTGTGTAGAACGCTCATTAGAAATGGCGATCGCACTTTTAGGTATTTTAAAAGCCGGTTGTGCTTATGTACCACTAGATCCGGATCAACCACAGCAACGCTTAAAGTTCATGTTGGAGGATGCGGGGTGTAGTATCCTACTCACTCAAAAGCGACTAATTAAAACTATTTCCACCTATGCAGGAAAGGTAATATGTCTAGATGCAGACTGGGAATTAATTGCTAACGAAGAAGAATCTAACCCAACCAGCAACGTACAACCAGAAAATTTAGCATATCTGATTTACACCTCTGGTTCTACAGGTAAACCTAAAGGTGTAATGATTCAACATCAGTCTCTGGTAAATTTTACGGAGGCTGCAAAAGTTAAATATGAAATTAGCTCAAGCGATCGCATACTACAGTTTGCCTCTATCAGTTTTGATGCCGCAGCAGAAGAAATTTATCCCTGCCTAACGTGTGGTGCAACTTTGGTACTGCGTACAGATGAAATGTTGGATTCTGTATCCATTTTCATGCAAAAGTGTAAGGATTTAGAACTAACAGTGTTGGATTTACCAACTGCTTACTGGCATTTAATAGTTTCTGAATTAGCAAATGGCAACTATACATTACCAGAGTCATTACGAATGGTTATTATTGGGGGAGAACAAGTACTCCCAGAAAAAGTTACTATCTGGCAAAAGCACCTTGGTAGTAAAATCGAATTGATAAATACGTATGGCCCTACGGAAGCAACTGTAGTGGCAACGCTTTGTAATTTATCAACTACAAAATTAGCCGCTCAAGTTGTACCTATTGGTAGACCTTATGCTAACAGCCAACTTTATATATTAGATGCTAACTTGCAACCAGTACCCATAGGAGTTATGGGAGAACTTTACATTGGTGGTGACGGTTTAGCCAGAGGATATCACAACCGTCCAGATTTAACCGCCGAAAAGTTTATTCCCAATATTTTTAGCCCAGAACCAAAAGCGCAGCTGTATAAAACTGGTGATTTAGTTCGCTATCTACCAGACAGTAACATCGAGTTTTTAGGACGCATTGACAACCAAGTAAAAATTCGTGGTTTCCGAATCGAACTAGGGGAAATTGAGGCACTATTGAGCCAACATCTAGAAGTAAAAGAAACTGTGGTTGTAGTTAGGGAAGATAACCCAGGTGATAAAAGATTAGTTGCTTACATTGTTCCAAACCACATCCTGCCAACCTCCGAAATTCGCAACTTCCTGAAAGGCAAGCTTCCAGAGTACATGATACCCTCAGCTTTTGTGCAGCTTGACACTTTACCAGTTACTCCAAATGGGAAGATAGATCGTCGGGCATTACCTGCACCAGTTCCGAGCAACTTAGAACTAGAAAATTCCTTTGTCCCACCTCGTACCGCAGTTGAGGAAATCTTAACGGGAATCTGGGCAAAAATACTGCACGTTGAGCAAGTTGGTATACATGATAACTTTTTTGAATTAGGTGGAGATTCAATTCTCAGTCTACAAGTGATTGCCAAAGCTAATCAGGCTGGTTTACAACTATCTCTTAAACAGATATTTGAATATCAAACAATTGCCGATTTAGCATTAGTAGCAGGTATAACTACAAAAATCGCCACTGAACAAGGAATTGTTAAAGGTTCTCTCCCCTTAACTCCTATTCAACATTGGTTTTTTGAACAGGAGTTTCTTGATTCTCATCATTGGAATCAGTCGGTAATATTGGAAGTTGAGCAGACTTGTAACCCCATTTTATTAGAGCAGGTTGTAAACCAATTAATTCTGCATCATGATGCTTTGCGATCGCGGTTTGAAAAAACAGAATTTGGCTGGCAGTCAATAATTGGTCAACCTGAAAATATAACACCTTTTTATACCATTGACTTATCAAGCTTACCTGAACATGAGCAGATACACTCAATAAAAATCAAAGCTAATACACTACAAGCTAGCCTTAACTTATCCAAGGCACAATTAGTACAATTTGCTTTATTTGTATTGGGCAAAGATAAACCTAATAGACTGTTAATTATTATTCACCATTTAGCAGTTGATGGAGTTTCTTGGCGAATTTTATTAGAAGATTTGCAAACGGCTTATCAACAACTTATTCATGGCGAAAAAATCCAACTTCCAGCGAAAACTACTTCGGTAAAACAGTGGGCTGAAAAACTTCAAGAATACGCTAAATTGGACACTATAAAATCAGAAATTAATTACTGGTTGAATCAGCCTTACCAAAACATTGCGCCTTTGCCTATTGACTATCTCAATGGAGACAACACTTTTGCTTCAGCTTGTACAGTTTCAGTTAGTCTTACCCCAGAAGAAACAGAATCTTTATTACATGAAGTACCAGCAGCATATCAAACTCAAATTAATGATATTTTGCTAACTGCTATTGTGCAAACATTTCATCAATGGACTGGTAATAGTTCACTTTTGATTAATTTGGAAGGTCACGGACGGGAAGACATTTTAGACAACCTTGATTTATCCCGTACTGTTGGCTGGTTTACTACTATCTTCCCGGTGTTACTAGATATCACCAGCGCTTTTGACCCTGGAGAAGCATTAAAGAAGGTAAAAGAAAAACTGCGTAGTATTCCCCGTAAAGGTATTAACTATGGTGCATTGCGTTATCTCAGTCAAAAGTCAATTGCTGAAAAATTGCAAGCTTTACCGCAAGCAGAGGTGATATTTAATTACTTAGGTCAGTTTGACCAAGTACTTTCTGAAACATCAATTTTTCGACCTGCCTCTGAATCTGCTGGAGAAACTCAAAGTCCCAGAGCAAGCCGCGATTATCTTTTAGAGGTGAATGGATTAATTGTTAATGGCCAACTGCGTCTGAATTGGACTTATAGCAAAGCATTACATCAACAAACTACGATTGAAAAACTAGCTCAAACATATATTGAAAAATTGCGATCGCTTATTGTTCACTGTCAGTCCCCTAACGCTGGCAGCTATACCCCCTCTGATTTTCCCCAGATGCAGTTTAATCAACAAGAACTGGATCAATTGATGGCAGAACTCGGCTAGCCTTAAGGAAATTAATAATGAATAAGAAAAATATTGAAAATATCTATCCACTTTCGCCCATGCAACAGGGTATGCTCTTTCATACCCTTTCCGCTCCAGAATCCGGGGTTTATGTCGTTCAAAGTTGTTATACGTTTACTAAAACTATTAACATTGCAGCTTTTGGACAAGCTTGGCAACAAGTTATAAATCAGCACCCTATTTTACGCACCTCTTTTTACTGGAAGCAGCACAAAGAGCCGTTTCAGGTGGTGCATAGATATGTGGAATTACCTTGGCAAGAGTATGACTGGCAATCCTTGTCAGTTGTTGAGCAGCAAGAGAACCTAGAAGCTTTCTTGCAAACAGACCGCCAGAAAGGGTTTGATATTTCTCACCCACCCCTGATGCGCTTGATTTTAATTCAAGTAGCCCAAGAAACGTATCATTTTATTTGGAGCAGCCACCATTTGCTTTTAGATGGATGGTCTACGGCTTTAGTACTTCAGCAAGTTTTTCAAACTTACGAATCACTTTGTCAAGGGCAAGTTTTACCATTACCACGCTGTCGTCCATATCAAGATTACATTGCTTGGCTGCAACAGCAGAATCTGGCTCAAGCAGAAGCATTTTGGCGTAAAGTGCTGAAGGGTTTTACTGCACCTACTCAGTTGAGAAACGGTAGTTTGTCAAATTCACCCACAAAATTTGGGGAGCAATCAATCAAGCTATCACCAGTAGCAACAGTCGCCCTGCAAACATTGGCGCGACAGCACAAATTGACTTTAAATAGTTTTGTACAGGGGGCTTGGGCTATACTCCTGAGTCGTTATAGCGGTGAAGAAGATGTGGTTTTTGGAGCTACTTCTGCTGGCCGTCCACCTGCATTAGTTGGTTCGGAATCAATGGTGGGGCTGTTTATCAACACTTTACCAGTGCGATCCCAGGTTTGTGGGAATGAGTTGCTGATTCCTTGGCTGCAAAAACTTCAGGCGCAACAACTAGAGACGCAACAATATGAATACAGCCCTTTAGTACAAGTACAGGGATGGAGTGAAGTTCGTAGAGATCTGCCCCTGTTTGAGAGTATTTTGGTATTTGAAAATTATCCTGTAGACGCTTCCTTAAAAGAATGGGCTACAGAAATGCAGATCCATAATATTCGGTCTGTGGAATCGACAAACTATCCCATAACAATTTCAGTCGGGGTAAGTACAGAGTTATCGTTCAAGGTTTTATATGATTGCAGTCGGTTTGATGTAGTCACCATCATAGCGATGTTAGGTCATCTGAAAACTTTACTGGAGGGTATAGTTGCAAATCCTGATCGATCACTCTCCTCACTACCTTTGTTAACAAAAACTGAGCAAAATCAACTTTTAGAAGAGTGGAATGACACTACAACTGAGTACCCGCAGGATCAGTGCA
Source organism: aff. Roholtiella sp. LEGE 12411 (assembly GCF_015206995.1). GTDB lineage: Bacteria > Cyanobacteriota > Cyanobacteriia > Cyanobacteriales > Nostocaceae > Komarekiella. The sequence goes on from NZ_JADEXR010000006.1 coordinate 49,584, forward strand.
TTCATCAACTATTTGCAGAGCAGGTAGAACGAACACCAGATGCTATAGCCGTAGTATTTGAAAATGAGCAACTTACCTATCACCAACTCAATCAGCGAGCTAACCAATTAGCACATTACTTACAAAGATTGGGTGTTGGCCCAGAGGTATTAGTGGGGATTTGTGTAGAGCGTTCCTTAGAAATGGTAATTGGCATTTTGGGGATTCTCAAAGCTGGTGGAGCTTATGTCCCTCTCGAGCCAAGCCATCCCCAACAGCGTTTAGCTTTCATATTGGAAAACTCCCAAACTCCGCTTTTATTATCCCAGCATAACTTAGTCGCACAATTAGGGGATTATGCAGCCAAAGTCATCTGTTTAGATACCGATTGGGAAAAAATTGCTCACGAAAGCCAAGAAAATCCCTCAACTGATGTTAGTAGCCATAACTTAGCTTATGTAATTTACACCTCTGGCTCGACTGGTACCCCCAAAGGTGTGTTAATTCAGCATTCCAATGTAGTACGACTCTTAGCGGCTACCCAGGCATGGTTTGAATTTAATGCAAATGATGTCTGGACTTTATTCCATTCTTATGCATTTGATTTCTCTGTTTGGGAAATTTGGGGTGCGCTGCTTTATGGGGGACGCTTAGTGGTTGTGCCTTATTGGGTCAGTCGCACTCCAGAAGAATTCTATAAATTACTCTCCACTCACGGGGTAACGGTTCTCAACCAAACGCCTTCCGCCTTTTACCAACTGATTCAAGCCGATGCTGTTTTGGGTCAGCAGCACTTATTGAATCTACGGTTTGTTATATTTGGTGGCGAAGCCCTAGTACTGCAAAGCCTAAAACCCTGGTTTGAGCGACATGGCGATCGCTCACCGCAGCTAGTTAATATGTACGGCATTACCGAAACCACTGTTCACGTCACTTATCGTCGGTTAACGCGAGAAGATGTGATGCAATCTGTAGGCAGCGTCATTGGTCGCCCAATTCCAGATTTAGAAGTGTATATACTTAATCAGCAGCAGCAACTTGTACCCATTGGCATTGTTGGGGAAATGTATGTTGCTGGTGCTGGACTGGCACGGGGTTATCTTAACCGACCAGAACTCACTACACAAAGATTTATCTCCAACCCCTTCAGCGGCAAACCAGATGCACTTCTTTACAAAAGTGGTGATTTAGCTCGTTATTTACCCAGTGGCGAACTGGAGTACATCGGTCGGATTGACAACCAAGTAAAAATCCGAGGATTCAGGATTGAGCTAGGTGAAATTGAAGCCGCCATCAACCAACATTCATCGATATCTGCGAGTGTGGTGATCGTTCGAGAAGATGGAACCGAGAATAATAGCTTAATAGCTTATATAACTGTCCAGCCACAGCAGACATTAGCAATTCCCGAACTGCGCCGCTTTTTAGAATTAAAACTGCCAAACTACATGGTTCCAACAGCTATTGTGGTGTTAGAGGCGTTACCCTTGACACCCAATGGCAAGATAGACAGACGAGCATTGCCAGCACCTGACCTAACACAGCTAATATCTGAATCTAATTTTGTGGCTCCTGCTACACCAGTAGAAGAAATGCTAGCTGGAATTTGGGCGCAGGTACTAGGTTTAGAAAAGATAGGTGTAAACGATAACTTCTTTGATTTGGGGGGACATTCCTTAATTGCAACTCGCGTCATTTCCCAGATTCGCCAAGTATTTGAGGTTGAGATACCTTTACGTCGCTTGTTTGAGTTGCCAACAGTAAGCGAGTTAGCCAAAGAGATTCAAACAGCGATTAAAGCCGATAAAGGATTAGAAGTACCGCCCATCAAACCCATTGCGCGATCGTCGGAGACGGGGCTTTGCCCATCGCAAGAATTACCCCTATCCTTTGCCCAACAGCGATTATGGTTTTTGAGCGAGTTAGAGCCGAATAGCCCTTTTTACAATATTCCTGCGGCTGTGCGCTTAGAAGGACAATTGAATCTCGCAGCACTAGAACAGAGTTTTAATGAAATTCTACGCCGTCACGAAGTCTTGCGAACTAATTTTCGGACAGTTGCAGGGCAAGCCATAGCCGTTATTTCGCCAGCAACACCACAGTTATTATCAGTAATTGACCTGAGCGAATTACCTCCGACTCAACAAGAAACCCAGGTTAGACAACTAGCTTTAGCAGAGGCGCAACAGCCATTTAACCTTGAGGCTGACACTCTGCTACGAGTGAAATTACTCTGCCTGAGTGAACAGGAATATGTAACACTCTTGACCATGCATCACATTGTCTCTGATGGTTGGTCAATAGATGTGCTAGTGCGTGAACTAGCAACACTTTATCAAGGGTTTTGTCAGGGGCAACCGTCACCTTTACCGGAACTTGAAATTCAATATGCAGACTTCGCCGCTTGGCAGAGACAATGGCTTGAGGGAGAAGTCCTAGAATCCCAGCTTGCTTACTGGCGAAAACAGCTAGATGGTGCGCCAGCAGTCCTAGAGTTACCAACTGACTATCCGCGACCAGCTATTCAATCCTCCCGTGGTGCCACCTATTCTTTCTGTTTGTCAAAAGACCAATCTCTAGCACTCAAATCTTTGAGTCGGCAAGAGGGAAGCACCTTATTCATGACCTTGCTGGCAGCTTTTAAGACATTACTACACCGCTACACTGGCAGCAATGATATTGTCATCGGTTCTCCCATCGCTAATCGCAACCACAGCCAGATAGAAGGGTTAATTGGTTTCTTTGTCAATACCCTAGTCTTGCGAACTAATCTTGCAGACAATCCCAGTTTTCAAGAGTTGCTGCATCGTGTCAAAGAAGTAGCTTTAGGAGCTTATACCCACCAAGATACGCCTTTTGAACTGCTAGTAGAAAAAATGCAGCCACAGCGAGACTTAAGCCATACACCTCTATTTCAGGTGATGTTTGTGCTGCAAAATGCCCAAAACACAGAGATTCAGTTAACGGGTTTGACTTTAAGTACTCTCGAAACTGACAGTGGGACTGCGAAGTTCGACTTGACTTTAGATATGAGAGAGACACAGCAGGGATTAGTAGGCACTCTAGAGTACAGTATCGACTTATTCGAGCCGCAAACTATACAAAGGATGGCGGGACATTTACAGACATTACTATGCGGTATTATTGCCAATCCAGAGCAACGGCTTTCGGAATTACCCCTGTTAACAACAGAGGAACAAAGCCAACTATTAGTAGACTGGAATCAAACTCAGGTTGAGTATTCCCAAGCTCGGTGCATTCATCAACTATTTGAGAAACAGGTAGAAAAAACACCTGATGCAGTTGCAGTAGTATTTGAAAATGAGCAACTTACCTATCACCAACTCAATCAGCGAGCCAACCAATTAGCACATTACTTGCAAACATTGGGTGTTGGCGCAGAGGTATTAGTAGGGATTTGTGTAGAGCGATCGCCGTTAATGCTCATTGGAATTTTAGCGATTCTCAAAGCTGGTGGTGCTTATGTGCCTCTTGACCCCGATTATCCCCAAGAACGCTTGGGCTTTATGTTATCAGATGCACAAGTGTCAGTGCTGCTTACACAGGAATCTGTCTCGGCAAAGCTTCCAAATACTCAAGCAAAAGTTATATGTATAGATAATGCAGAGTTAATAGCACAGCGATCGCAACACAATCCCGTTAATCAAAACAAGCTGGACAATTTAGCCTATGTGATCTATACATCCGGATCTACTGGCAAGCCCAAAGGGGTAATGATTGAACATAGGTCATTGGTGAACTACACTCAAGCAGCTATTGAGGAATATGAAATAAGTTCCAGCGATCGCATTCTACAATTTGCCTCAATTAGCTTTGACGCAGCCGCCGAAGAAATTTTTCCTTGTTTAGTACAGGGAGCAACCTTGGTACTGCGAACTGATGAAATGTTAAATTCAGTACCTACTTTTTTAGAAAAATGTCAACAACAAGCACTGACTGTATTAGATTTACCTACTGCTTTTTGGCAGCAATTAACTTCTGAATTACCTGCACTCAGATTAACTTTACCGCCATCTTTACGATTAGTTATTATTGGTGGTGAGAAAGCTTTACCAGATAAAGTATCTACTTGGCAGAAGTATGTAGGTTCAAATGTAAAGCTAGTCAACAGCTACGGGCCAACAGAAGCCACAGTAGTAACCACAACTTGCTATTTATCAGCACAAAATTTTACTAAAGAAATACCCATTGGAAAAGCTATTGCCAATATTCAAACTTATGTTTTAGACCGATATTTGCAACCAGTTCCGATTGGTGTATCTGGTGAATTATATATTGGCGGTACAGGTGTAGCACGGGGTTATCTTAATCAACCTCAATTAACATCTGAAAAATTTATCCCCAACCCATTTGGCTTAAAAGCTAATTCTCGCCTTTACAAAACAGGAGACTTAGTACGCTACCGCAGTGATGGTAATATTGAAATTATTGGTCGGGTAGATCACCAAGTAAAAATTCGCGGTTTCCGCATTGAATTGGGAGAAATTGAAGCGGTACTCAGTCAACACCCAGCCGTACAAGCATCTGTGGTTATTGCTGAAGAACAGCGAATAATTGCTTATTGGGTGGCAAAACAACAACCTGTACCTGCAATTAGTGAATTGCGCCACTTTCTCAGTAATAAATTGCCCAACTATATGATTCCGGCTGTATTTGTGCAGATTCCAGCCCTACCACTGACACCAAATGGCAAAGTAGATAGACAAGCATTGCCAGCACCCGATTACGTTAGACCAGAATTAGACAAACAGTTTATCGCTCCACGTAACCCAATAGAAATCAAATTAGCCCAAATATGGACAGAAGTTTTGCGTGTAGAACAAGTGGGGATTGAAGACAACTTCTTTGAGTTGGGTGGAGATTCTATTTTAACTATTCAGATAGTTGCTAAAGCTAACCAAGTAGGTTTACGGCTGACTGCAAAACAGTTATTTCAGTACCAAAATATTGCTGAATTAGCTGTTGTCTGTCTGACTACTGAGGAGACTACTCAAGCCGAGCAAGGGCTTATTACAGGTTTCGTACCTCTGACACCCATCCAGCATTGGTTTTTCCGTCAAAACTTACCAGAGTCGCACCATTACAATCAAGCTGTTTTATTGGAAGCCCAACAAGCGATCGCACCAGATATCTTAAAGCAAAGTATACAGCATTTATACATCCACCACGATGCCCTGCGGCTAAGGTTTGAGCAAACCGAGTCTGGCTGGCAGCAAATAATAGCACCACCGGAAAGCGAAGTAAATTTAACAAGATTCGATTTTTCCACACTACCAGCAGCAGAACAACAGCCAGCTATCGAAGCAGCAGCTACCAAATTACAAGCAAGTTTCGATTTATCCAGTGGACTTTTAATTAAAGTAGCATTGTTTGATTTGGGTACTCATCAGCCAAGCCGTTTATTGATTATCATCCATCACTTAGCTATAGATGGGGTTTCTTGGCGAATTTTGCTGGAGGATTTACAAACAGTTTATGAACAGCTTAGTCAAGGCAAAACTGTTAATTTACCAGCGAAAACTACTTCCTTTAAACAATGGTCACATCATTTACAGGAGTATGCAAAATCAGAAGCCTTAGTGCAAGAACAGCATTACTGGTTAGCTTTGTCTCAAAAGGAAATTTTCGCTCTGCCAATCGATTATCTTAATGGAGAAAACACAGAAGTTTCTAAAGATATCGTATCAATACAGCTAAATGTCGAAGAAACTCAAGCACTATTAAAAGAAGTGCCACAAGCTTATAACACTCAAATTAATGATGTGTTGCTCACGGCGCTGGGGCAAACTTTTGCTCATTGGACTGGGAATCAATCTCTATTAGTAGAGTTAGAAGGTCATGGACGCGAAGAAATTTTCGACAATGTAGATTTATCTCGCACCGTTGGTTGGTTTACAAGTATCTTTCCAGTCCACATCAATTTAGAAGCAGCTTTAGACCCAGGAACAGCTTTAAAGATAGTCAAAGAAGAATTGCGGAGTATTCCCAATCGAGGCATTGGTTATGGTGTTCTGCGCTATTTAAGTCATGATCAACAAATAACAAAAACGCTGAATAGTATCCCCAAAGCTGAAGTGCTTTTTAATTACTTGGGTCAGTTTGACCAGACATTTTCTCAGTCTTCTTCGTTTAAGTTTGCTCAAGAATCTAGCGGATTAGCTCTGAGCCAGCAAGGCCAAAGGAGCCATCTTTTAGAAATTAATGCTTTGGTAAATAACAACAAGCTACAAGTTGATTGGGCTTATAGCAAAAATCTTCATCGTCAAACTACAGTCAAATTTCTAGCCGACAAATTTAAGGAAGTGCTGTGTGAACTCATTGCTCATTGTCTATCTCCAGAAGCTGGGGGTTATACTCCTTCAGATTTTCCTGATGTAATGCTTGATGAAAATCAATTAGAAAACGTTCTTGCTGAAATGGGTTTGGATTAGGAGGAAAATGCAGTCAACCACCCACCACTAATCGGAGTACCGATATAGTGGGGGCTTGAAAGAGTCTAGTTGACCAGTCTAAGTGTTAAGTCACTACGTTTAAGGTAAGTGTTCAAGACCTACCAAGGGATGCGTAGCTAGTCCCCTGCTCTAGAACTTAAAAGTTAAACAGGTTTAAGGGTTAAGCCAGTGCTTTTGAGATAGTTACCGACCTGAAACATTGACGAAGCTAACATTACCCGAAAGGAGGCACTTATGTGCAAAACATTTGTAATTGATTCCAAAAAAAGACCTTTAGAACCAATTCATTCCGCACAGGCTAGACAGTTGTTAAGGAACAAAAAAGCAGCAGTATTTAGACAGTTCCCGTTTACCATTATCCTAAAAGAATCGCGTCCTAACTCCCCAGTATCACCTATTCGGTTAAAGATTGACCCTGGCGCAAAACACACCGGAATTGCGTTAGTCAACGATGCTACGGGAGTTGTTGTATTTGCAGCAGAATTAAAACATAGAGGTTTTACAATCAGAGACGCTTTGACCTCTAGACGACAATTAAGGCGTAGTAGACGCACTAGAAAAACTCGTTACAGGAAACCCAGATTCTTAAATAGAACCCGTCCATCAGGATGGTTAGCGCCAAGCTTACAAAGTCGGGTTGACAATATCAAAACTTGGGTTGATAAGTTACGTCGATTTGCACCAATTGAGGCTATTAGTCAAGAGTTAGTACGTTTTGATATGCAGTTGATGCGGAATCCAGATATCCAGGGGAAAGAGTACCAGCAGGGGACTTTTGCTGGCTACGAAACAAGACAATATCTATTAGAAAAGTGGGGAAGACAGTGCGTTTATTGTGGAGTCAAAAACTCATAAATACTGTAAATCAATTCACAAAAAGGATGGTTACGAATATGGAAAATAAAAGATTTGTTAATTGCTCAACTGTCCCTCTCATTGTTTGTGCTGGCGCACAAAATTATTCAAGGGACGTTTCACAATTAACCCCGGAGGCGGAGCGTCTCCGGCTCCGCTCCATTCCTCCAACCACCAAACTGAGTACAGTTTTGGTGGGGGTCTCTTGGAGGTTTAGATGAATAAGAAAGATATTGAAGCTATTTATCCATTGTCTCCAACCCAGCAAGGGATGTTATTTGAGACATTATTTGCTCCCAATTCAGGTATTCATCTTGAGCAATCCATCTCCACTTTACAAGGAAATGTGAATGTGTCGGCTTGTGAGCAAGCTTGGCAGAGGATTATTGCGCGACACTCAGTTTTAAGAACAGGCTTTGTCTGGAAAGAGCAGGAACAGCCACTTCAGGTAGTTTTGCGACAAGTAGCAGTTTCATTGGAGCAGCAAGACTGGCGAGAATATTCTTTACTAGAACAACAAGCACAACTGCAAGCTTATCTTCAGAGCGATCGCGATCGCGGTTTCAATTTATCTCAACCACCTCTCATGCGTTTGGCACTTTTTCAAACTAACGAAAATACTTATCAATTAGTTTGGACTTCTCATCATATTCTCATGGATGGCTGGTGCGGCCCGTTATTGTTTCAGGAATTCTTATCTTTTTACCAAGCTTCAAGCCAAGGTCAAGATTTACACCTGAAAGCAGTTCGCCCTTACAAAGATTATATTGCCTGGCTCAAGCAACAAGATGAATTACAAGTTAAAGAATTTTGGCAAAAAAACTTAAAAGATTTTACCAAACCCACCCCATTAGGAATAACAGCAGAACGCCTAGATGATAGTGTTAATCAAGCAAAATATGGTGAGCAGGAAATATATTTAAATGCCACAAATACAGCAGTTCTCAAATCTTTAGCAAAATCTCATCGCCTAACATTGAACACTATAGTTCAAGGAATTTGGGCATTACTTCTTTGCCGCTATAGTAATGAAGATGATGTAGTTTTTGGGATTACAGTCTCCGGTCGTCCAGCAAGTTTGCTAGGAATCGAATCAACTATTGGGCTGTTTATTAATACCTTACCTTTAAGAGTAAAACTTGAGCAGCAAGAAAAGTTATGGTGCTGGCTCAACAATATCCAGAGTTATAATCTGGAGTTACGCCAATACGAACATAGCAATGCGGGACAAGTTCATAAATGCAGTGAATTACCAGGATATTTACCTCTCTATGAAAGTCTTTTAGTTTTCGAGAATTATCCTGTACATATAAGTGCATTACAGTCTGCTGATCTAAAAATTAACATATCTGATTCACGTTCCATTGGCGCACAAACTAAATATGCTCTCACCTTTTTAGCCTCTGTTAACTCAGAACTTCATTTGAAATGCGTTTATGATCAACGTCGTTTTGATAGTGCTGATGTAGGGCATATTTTAGAACATTTTTTAAAGTTGTTAAATAGGATTATTTCTGATTCAGAAGTAACGCTGCAAACACTTTTAGAGCAAATTCCTCTAGAGCAAATCCCAAGAGTTAGACATTTACAAAAATCAGTGCCTGTTACAGAAAAGCAAGTTGTACAAACTCAACGCACTCCTGTGGAAGAGGTATTGGCAGGGATATGGACAGAAATTCTTGGGAAAGAATGTATAGGTAATAATGATAACTTTTTTGATTTAGGCGGACATTCACTGTTAGCAACTCAGGTAATATCTCGTCTCCGGGACGCTTTTAAGATAGAGATACCGCTAAGTTATTTGTTTGAGTCGCCAACCATAGCAGAATGCGCCCAGAGAATAGAAACTAAAATCAGAACTGGGGAAAAATTGGAGACTTTGCCAATAAAACCTGTTAGCAGGAGTGAAAACTTACCCTTATCTTTTGCTCAACAAAGACTATGGTTACTCGATCAATTAGATCCAGGCAATCATACTTATAATGAACCTACAGGTGTGCGCTTAACTGGTTTACTCAACATCACAGCATTAGAACAAAGTTTAAATGCGGTCGTAAGTCGTCATGAAACCTTACGCACGGTTTTTACTACAGTCGAAGGGCAACCAGTCCAGAAAATTCAACCGATTACGGATATTACTATACCGATAGTAGACCTAAGAGTAAATGAGCGATCGCCCCAGCAACGAGAAGCACAAGTAAAGCGCATTGCAATTGAAGAAGCACAACGCCTATTCAACCTAGCTCAAGGGCCATTACTACGAGTCATGCTACTACAGCTAGACGAAACAGAGTATGTATTACTGCTGACCATGCACCACATTATCTCCGATCTGTGGTCAATGGCGATACTCATTCGGGAACTAGCAGATTTTTACGCAGCCTTTAGCCAAGGAAAATCGCTGACACTTCCATACTTACCAATTCAGTATGCAGATTTTGCTGTTTGGCAGAAAAAATGGATGCAAGGAAAGGTGCTAGAAACCCAACTAACTTATTGGAAACAGCAACTCCAAGACGCACCAACAAAGCTAGAGTTACCCACTGACAAACCTCGACCTTTGCAACCAACTTATACTGGCACAACCCAATCATTCCAACTACCTAAAGACCTCAGCGATGCAGTTAAATTACTCAGCCAGCGAGAGGATGTTACCCTCTCTATGAACCTGCTAACTGCATATAACACCTTGCTCTACTACTACACCAAGCAAGAAGATATCCTTGTAGGTTCAGCTATTGCCAATCGCAACCGCAGTGAAATTGAAGGATTAATTGGCTTTTTTGTCAATAGTTTAGTGCTGCGGACAGACCTATCAGGAAACCCTAGTTTTAGTGAATTACTGCGTCAGACACGCGAAGTAACTTTAGGAGCATACACCCATCAGGATTTGCCCTTTGAAAAGTTAGTCGCAGAATTGCAACTAGAGCGAGACCTGAATTATAATCCACTGTTTCAAGTGTGGTTTGCTTTCCAGAATATAGCCACACCAGACATTCAAAAACTCACTTTGTCTTTACCTGATCTCACCCTTAGCCCATTTGAAACTAACAAGCAGAGGTGTCCCTTTGATTTAGGACTTCTACTTTCAGAACAACCGGAAGGTATTAGTGGTTGCTTTGAATATAAAACTGATTTATTTGAATCCAGCACTATACTCCGCATGACAGAACAGCTAGAAACACTTTTGCGGTGCGTAGTTACGCAACCAGATATCCAACTCAACCAGCTAGTAGAAAAACTTAAAGAATCTGACTCTCAAAAACAACTGACTCAAGAAAAAGAATATAAAAATACAGTTCGCCAGAAGTTAATGAAGATTAAACACAAATCAAACATGAACAGCAACTGATAACTCTATTTCCTCATTCCTATCTGTGTCTGAATAAAATCCTGATTTTCAAATATTATGCAAACCCAAATCCTTGAAGGTGTCCGAATTTCTCCACTCCAGAAACATCTGTGGTTGTTACAGCACACAGATAAGCAAACGCCATTTCGCGTCCAAGGAGCAGTTTTAATTGAAGGCAAGCTAGACATAGCTAACCTTAAAGAAGCGTTAAAAAATGTTGTTAATAAGCATGAAATACTTAGGACTAAATTTCAGTGCTTATCGGGGATGGAAATTCCAGTTCAAGTAATCAATGATGGTAGCATCTGCTGGGAAGACGGCCATGATTTAAGTGGCTGGCAACTTCAGCAACAAGAAGCTAAGATTAACGTAATTTTTCAAGAGATGCTTCATTTGCCTTTTGATTATGAAAAAGGTCAAATTTTGCATATCTCTCTAATAACTTTATCACCGCAAAAATATATATTACTTTTCAGCTTACCCGCATTGTGTGCAGATTCTGCAACTCTGAAAAATTTGGTGCATGAAATCAGTAGTTCTTACGCAGCTTGTTTACAAGATAAAGAATTATCTGATGAAATCCTCCAGTATGCTGATATTGCTGAATGGCAAAATGAATTACTTGAATCAGAAGATACAGCAATAGGTAGAGAGTATTGGCGTAAACAAGATATTGCTCACCTTTTGGATTTACATTTGCCTTTAGAAAATCAACTGCAAGTCAATCAAGAGTTTCAGCCTCAAGTTGTGAGCTTGCAGATAAATTCTAATTTTACTAATGAAATTAAAACTTTAGCCCAGAAAAATAATACTTCTGTTTCTGTATTATTATTGGCTTGTTGGCAAGCATTGCTGATGCGTTTAACTGGGCAATCGGAGATAGTTATTGGTACAGCTAGCGATGGTCGTAATTACCAAGAATTAGAATCAGCGCTAGGATTATTTGCTAAATATTTACCTTTACATAGTCATTTAACATCAACTAGCTTTTTTAGTGAAGTTTTACAGAAAACTCAAGATAGTCTTCAAGAAAACCATGAATGGCAAGATAGTTTTAATTGGGAAATCATTAAACTTAATAAGGATATAACTACATCATATTTTCCATTTTGTTTTGATTTTGAATCACAAAATTATAAATATACTGGTGCTAATATTAGCTTTTCAATTTACAAACAATATGCCTGTATAGACAGGTTTAAAGTGAAATGCTCATGTTTAGAATACAAAGATTATTTGACTGTAGAATTTCACTACGATGCTAACTTATTTAATGCTGAAAATATAAATCGTTTAACGGGAGAATTTGAGACTTTATTGCACAGTATCTTGAAAAATCCGTTATCGGCAATTAGTGAATTAGAGATATTACCGCCAAACGAGTTACAACAACTACTGGTTGATTTTAATCATACCCAGGCTGACTATCCCAAAAATAAGTGCATTCACCAATTATTTGAGGAACAGGTAAACCGTACACCAGACAATATTGCTGTTGTGTATGTAGACGCGCAAAGCGCGGCTTCTCAAAGAGTAAATCAGCAGTTAACTTATAGTGAACTTAACATCCGTGCTAACCAACTAGCCCATTACCTACAACAATTAGGAGTTAAGCCTGAAGTACCAGTGGGGATTTGTGTTGAACGCTCCTTAGAAATGGTCATCGGCTTATTAGGTATCCTCAAAGCAGGTGGAGCATATCTACCAATTGAGCCAACCTATCCCAAAGAACGTCAAGCATTTATCTTACAAGATGCTCAAATACCTGTACTGCTAACTCAACAACATTTAGCAGCAAACTTACCGATAGAAAAAACCCAAGTAATTTGCTTAGATACTGATTGGGAAACTATTACCCAACAGCTAATAGATAACCCAGTCAGTGATATTACCACTCTCAATCTGGCTTACATCATCTACACTTCTGGCTCAACTGGGAAGCCTAAAGGTACATTAATTCACCATCAAGGACTAGTTAACTACCTGAGTTGGTGTACCCAAGCTTATAATGTTGACCAAGGTACAGGAACAATCGTTCATTCTCCTTTAGGATTTGACCTGACGATTACCAGCCTTTTCCCCCCTTTACTGGTGGGGAATCAGGTAGAAATTCTCTCAGAAAACCAAGGTATTGAAACTCTGGGTAATGCTTTACGCGATCGCTCTAACTTAAGTTTGGTGAAAATTACACCGGCTCACCTGAAGTTACTGTCTCAGATGTTATTACCGCAAGAAGCCGCAGGTCGCACTAGAGCCTTTATCATTGGTGGTGAGAATTTGTTGGCTGAAGATATTGCTTTCTGGCGAGAGTTTGCACCAGATACAATGTTGGTCAATGAATATGGGCCGACAGAAACAGTTGTCGGTTGTTGCATTTACCAAGTACCGATAGGAGAAAATCTTTCTACTTCAGTAGCCATTGGTAATGCGATCGCTAATACTCAGTTATATGTGCTTGACCAATACTGTCAACCTGTACCGATTGGTGTAGCGGGTGAGTTGCACATTGGCGGCTTGGGATTAGCTAGAGGTTATCTCAATCAGCCAGAATTGACAGCACAAAAGTTTATTCCTAACCCATTTTCTCAAACACCGGGGGAACGGCTTTATAAAACTGGTGATTTGGCGCGTTACCGACCAGATGGGGTTCTGGAATTTCTGGGACGCATTGATGATCAGGTAAAAATTCGCGGTTTCCGCATCGAACTAGCAGAAATTCAGTCTGTAATTTTAGAGCATTCAGAGGTAAAGGAAGCTGTAGTCATAGCACGAGAGGATGTTCCAGGTAACAAACGTTTAGTTGCATACATTGTTTGGAATGCAGAATCGTCCAGTTCTATCGATGTTCTGCAAAGCTTTTTGTCAGAGAAGCTGCCTGATTATATGGTTCCCTCGGTTGTTGTACCATTAAAGGCTCTGCCTTTGACAACTAATGGCAAGGTGGATATAAAAGCATTGCCAGCACCAGAACAAATTAGAGCCGAGTCAGGTACTTTTGTGCCTCCGAGTACACCGACTGAAAAATTATTAGCAGACATTTGGACTCAAGTTTTGCGTGTGGAACGCTTAGGTATCCACGATAATTTCTTTGAGTTGGGCGGCGATTCTATCTTGAGTATTCAAATTATTGCTAAAGCTAATCAAGCTGGTTTGCAATTGATTCCCAAGCAGATGTTTGATAACCAAACAATTGCAAAATTGTCAGCAGTGGCGGGTACGGTTCGCACTATCCAAGCAGAGCAAGGATTAGTGACAGGTGATGTATTTCTCACCTCGATTCAACAATGGTTTTTTGAGCAAAACCAACCGGAGCCGCACCACTGGAATCAGGCAATTCTGCTAGAAATGCGGCAAAATCTCGACACGGAGATTTTACAGCAGGTGATGCAGCAGTTAATATTGCATCATGATTCACTTCGTCTGCGTTTTGTCAAACAATTGTCTGAATGGCGGCAATTTATCGCTACTCCCACAGATATTGTGCCAGTGACACGCTGCGATTTTTCTACATGGTTACAGCAGGAACAAGAATTAGCGATCGCCTCTACAGCCACCAAATTACAAGCTAGTTTCAACCTCTTTGAGAGTCCGTTAGTACAAGCGGCTATTTTTGACCGTGGTGCAAATCAGCCCAGCTACTTACTACTAATCATTCACCATTTAGCTGTTGATGGTGTTTCTTGGCGCATTCTCCTAGAGGATTTTCAAACTGTTTACACCCAAATCCAAGCGGGTGAGGCAATTAAATTACCAGCTAAAACAACTTCCTTCCAGCAGTGGGCGCAAAAGTTAAAAAACTACGCCCAGTCAGATGAACTTCAGGAAGAACTAGAATACTGGTGTGCAGAATCCCGTCATCAGGTTTCCCGCATCCCAATAGATTTACCCGGAGGCGAGAACACAGAGGCTTCGGCTCGTACTATATCTGTTTCCTTGAGTGTGGCAGATACTCAGGCTTTGTTGCAAAAAGTCCCAGCCGTTTACCAAACCCAAATTAACGATGTCTTACTAACAGCACTGGTACAGACTTTTGCTGAGTGGCTGGGAGAGCCGACACTACTTTTAGATTTAGAAGGACATGGGCGGGAAGAAATCTTTGATGATGTGGATTTGTCACGGACTGTAGGCTGGTTTACGACCATTTTCCCAGTATTATTAAACTTGCCTACAACATCTGACTCAGCTACGACGGTAAAAACTATCAAGGAGCAGTTACGCGAGATTCCCAATCGCGGTATCGGCTATGGTGTACTGCGTTATCTCAGCAGTAATGAATCAACAGCAGAAAAACTGCAAACCCTACCTCAAGCTGAGGTGCTGTTCAACTATTTGGGACAGTCGGATCAAGTCCTTTCAGAATCATCACCCTTTGGTTTTACTGACGCAGACATAGGTGCTGCACACAGTCCCAAGGGAAATCGTCGCCATTTACTAGATATCAACGCGATTGTAGTTGCAAACCAATTACAAATCAGTTGGACTTACAGCAATGCCATTCATCGCCAAACCACGATTGACAATCTAGCTGAGAATTTTATCAAGGCATTGCGATCGCTAATTCACCAAGTTTCTGGCAATAACTCACTCCCAGCAGATTTATCAGACTTCCAGTGGAGTGAAACAGACATAGAAAACATCATTGCAGCAATTGGAGACGTTTAAAATAGACATCTCCGAAAAAGAATGTAGAGACGTAGCAGTGCTACGTCTCTACAAGGGTTCTGGGTAATGCATATTTAATTTATGGAGAGGTCTAATGGGTATGCAAAATGTAGAGGATTTCTATCCTCTTTCGCCAATGCAGCAGGGATTACTTTTTCATACTCTATCTGCACCAGATACAGGAGTTTATTTCAATCAGTTAGTGTGTACCCTTTCTGGACAATTGAATATTCCTGTATTTGAACGGGTTTGGCTGCAAGTGATTCAGCGTCATACAATTTTGCGGACTTGTTTTCGCTGGCAAGGTTTAAAAGAGCCTGTACAAGTGGTGCTGCGTCAGGTGCAACTGCCTTTAAAACATTACAACTGGCAGGGACTTTCATCTACTGAGCAGCAACAAAAGTTAGCAGCTTTTTTAGAGAGCAATTGCACTTTAGGTATTGATCTCACCCAAGCGCCGTTGATGCGTTTGGCGTTAATTCAACTGAGCGAAAATACTTACCAATTTGTCTGGAACACCCATCATCTAATTACCGATGGTTGGTCTACATCAATGTTGCTAGAGGAAGTTTTTAAACTTTATACTGCTTTCTGCCAAGGTGAAGAATTGCGGTTAGAGCCTTCCCGCCCATACCGAGATTACATTAAATGGCTACAGCAACAGGATTTACAAAAAGCTGAGACTTTTTGGCGACAGACGTTGAGTGGTTTTTCGGCTCCGACTAATCTACGTATTGAAAAAACACTTAGTAGTACATATAGCCAAATATCGAATCATGCAACCCAAGAAATCAAACTTTCAGCTAGTCAAACCGCAGCGATGCGATCGCTCGTTCGTCAGCATCAAATCACCCTCAATACTTTAGTACAAGGCGCTTGGGCTTGGCTTCTGAGCTATTACAGTGGCGAAACAGACGTAATTTTTGGTGTTACCGTCTCTGGTCGTCCGGTAACGCTAGCGGGTGCTGAATCTATGGTGGGATTATTCATTAACACCTTACCTTTGAGGATACAAGTATCATCAAATACTTGCGTTTTGGCTCTACTCAAAGAGATTCAAGCTCAACAGTCCGAAATTTATCAATATGAATATAGCCCCTTAGTACAAGTGCAAGGGTGGAGTGAAGTACCACGGGGAATGTCTTTGTTTGACAGCATCTTGGTATTTGAAAATTACCCAGTGGATACTGCAAAACGGCAAATTGACAATTTGGAAATTTCAAATGTTGTTGCGGATGAACGGACAAACTATCCTTTAACCGTCACAGCCGTACCTAGCCAAGAGTTGTCATTGGAAATTGCTTATAATCGCGAACGCTTTGATGATGATGCCATAACTCGGATGTTAGGGCATTTGGGCAACTTATTAACAGGTATGGTTGCAAATCCTCACCAGCGCCTGTCAGACTTGCCTCTGTTAACAGCAGCAGAAAAGCAAACTTTGTTGTTTGAGTGGAATAATACTGAAATTGATTCCCCTCAAGGCCAATGCATTCATCAATTATTTGAAGCACAAGTAGAGAAAATACCTGATGCCATAGCAGTAGTATTTCAAGAGCAATATTTAACCTATCGAGAACTGAATCAAAGAGCAAATCAACTAGCCCACTATCTGCAAAAACTGGGAGTAGGGCCAGAAGTATTGGTGGGGATTTGTGTTGAGCGTTCCTTGGAAATGATAGTTGGATTATTAGGAATTCTCAAGGCTGGCGGGGCATATCTGCCACTAGATCCAGTGTACCCGCAAGAACGGTTAGCGTATATGTTAGCGGATGCTCAAGTGTCAGTGTTGCTAACTCAGGAATTTCTCTTAAAAAATTTACCAGATACCCTAGCCAAAGTTATATGCATAGATAATGCAGAGTTAATAACACAACAACCGCAAACCAATGCCGTCAATCAAAGTCAACTTGACAATTTAGCCTATGTAATCTACACATCAGGGTCAACAGGCAAACCCAAAGGGGTGATGATTGAACAAGGGTCTTTAGTTAACTATACCCAAGCAGCGATCGCGGAATATGAGATAAATTCTAGCGATCGCATTCTCCAATTTGCCTCCATTAGCTTTGATACCGCCGCCGAGGAAATTTTTCCCTGTTTAGTACAGGGAGCAACTTTGGTACTGCGAACTGATGAAATGTTAAGTTCAATACCTCATTTTTTAGAGAAATGTCAACAACAATTACTCACTGTCTTAGATTTACCAACGGCTTTTTGGCAGCAATTAACTTCTGAGTTATCTACACTCAAATTAACTTTACCGTCATCTCTACGATTATTGATTATCGGTGGTGAAAAAGCATCAACTGATCAAGTCTTAACTTGGCAACAGTGTGTAGATAAAAGAGTTAGGCTAGTTAATAGCTACGGCCCCACTGAAGCCACAGTAGTAGCTACAACTTGTGATTTATCAGAGCAAATTTTTACCCAAGAAATACCTATTGGCAAAGCTGTTTATAATATTCAAACTTATATCCTAGATAGCCACCTACAACCAGTTCCTATTGGTATTCCCGGCGAATTGTATATTGGCGGTAAAGGTGTAGCACGAGGTTATCTCAATCAACCTGAGTTAACTGCTGAAAAATTCATTCCCAACCCTTTTAACAAAGCAAGAGACAAAAAGCTATATAAAACAGGAGACTTAGTACGCTACCGCAGTGATGGTAATATTGAAATCCTTGGTCGCATAGACCACCAAGTGAAAATTCGTGGCTTTCGGATTGAACTAGGAGAAATCGAAGCCAAACTAATTCAGCATTCTTTTGTGCGAGAAAGTGTGGTTGTAGTTAGAGAAGATAATCCTGGTGACAAGCGACTACTAGCATATATCGTTCCTAATACTCAAAATTATGAATTAGAAAATAATATTGAACTGATACCGAAATTACGACAATTGATCAAAGAAAGTCTACCAGAGTACATGGTTCCTTCTGCTTTTGTACTACTGGAAAAACTACCACTTACACCGAATGGTAAAATAGACCGTCGGGCGCTACCTATAGCTGAACATTACTTGTCGAATCAAGAAACCAAGTATATAGCACCACGTACACCAATCGAAGAACAACTAGCGGAAATTTGGGCTGAATTGCTCAAGATTAAACAAGTTGGCATTGAAGACAACTTTTTTGATTTGGGAGGGCATTCTTTACTACTAACACAGCTTGTTTTTCGGGTACATCAAACATGGCAAATAGAACTACCTTTAAGCAGTTTGTGGGAAATGCCAACAGTTGCTAGTTTAGCCCAGAGTATTGAAACGGCTCAAAATATGGGTTATTCTACTCTTGCTATTACTTCCAAAAATCAAATTAATTGGGAAGCCGAAGCTGTCCTTGATCCTACCATACGTCCTGAGACACCAATTCAATATCCAACTGAGACTACTAACATTTTCTTAACTGGAATCACAGGTTTTGTAGGAGCATTTTTACTTTATGAACTCCTGCAACAAACTCATGCAGATATTTATTGCTTGGTACGTGCAGCTAATCCAGAAGAGGGCAAAAAAAGAATTCAAAATAGCCTCAAATCATCCTTAGTGTGGGACAATTCTTTCAGTTCTAGAATTATTGCAGTTGTAGGGAATTTATCTCAGCCATTTTTGGGACTTTCTCGGCAGAAATTTCAAGCACTAGCTGAGTTAATTGATGTGATTTATCACAATGGCGCGTTGGTTCATCATGCTTCCCCATACACCACACTAAAGCCTGCAAATGTATTAGGAACTCAGGAAGTTTTGAGACTAGCAACTCAAGCGAAAGTCAAACCCGTGCATTTTATGTCAACCGATGGAGTCTTCTCTCCCGTAGGTTATTCGGGTGTGAAAGTAGTTCGAGAACAAGATAGCCTTGATGATTATCAAGTGCCATCTGGCGGCTACACTCAGAGTAAATGGGTTGCTGAAAAATTAGTTACTATTGCTCGCGATCGCGGTCTTCCTGTATGTATATATAGACTAGGAAGAGTATCCGGACACAGCAAAACCGGAGTATTTAATCAAAATGACTTTTTATACAGATTAATCATTGGCTGTATAAAACTTGAAAAAGTTCCAGATGGCAATATGATTGAAGACATAGCGCCTGTAGACTATGTGAGCAAAGCCATAGTTCATTTATCCAAACAAGAAGAATCTATAGGTAAGGCATTCCATTTTGTAAATCCCCAACCTTTTCATTCAAATAGACTAATAAAATTACTCCGTTCCCTTGGCTATTCACTGCAAAAAATTAACTCTAAACAATGGCAAGCAGATTTGCTTAAAATTGCTGAACACAACCCAGAACATCCACTATATCCACTTATAACATTGCTGCTCCAGAAAGATTCTGAGAACAATAATAATACCGCAACAATACTAAAATTTGACTGTAAAAATACATCCAACGGACTTGCAAATACCTCTATTATTTGTCCGCCCATAGATGAAAACTTGTTTAATATTTACTTGAAATACCTTATAAAAGAAGGCTTTTTAAAGCCTCCAATGCCTGAATCTATCAACATCTAATTTACCAGAAACTTCATTACCCATTAATGCCATGCAATTAACCAATCCAGCATCTTTAACTAATTTAAATTCTCAAGAAAAACAGCTAGAAGATTTTATTGCCCGCTACAGCAATAAAACTAAAATATCCAAACAACTGACCCAAGCATATCGTTCTGTGCTTGCAGATAGAAGAGGCTCCGCAGGATTTCGCCCAGCTATCAAAGAAATGGTCTATCCCATCATTGGTAAATATGCTTCTGGTTCTAAAATTTGGGATATTGATGGGAATGAATATATAGACCTTGTAATGGGTTTTGGAGTCAATCTTTTCGGACATAATCCGCCCTTTATTAAAGAAGCCATACAAGAGCGACTAGAGCAAGGTATACACATAGGCCCACAATCAGACCTAGCGGGCGAAGTTGCAGAGTTATTCTGTGAACTAACGGGCATGGAACGGGTTACTTTTAGTAATACAGGTACAGAAGCCGTAATGACAGCCCTGCGTTTAGCACGCGCTACAACTGGCCGTCAAAAAATTGCCATGTTTGCAGGCTCTTATCATGGACATTTTGATGGCACTTTAGTTCAAAGACAGAAAATAGATGACAATTTAGTTGTAGTCCCAAGTTTTCCAGGAGTATTGCCTAATGTAGCTCATGATGTTTTAGTTCTCGATTATGGTGATTTTAAATCATTAGAAGTAATCAAAGCTTATCAACATGAATTAGCTGCTGTTTTAGTCGAACCAATCCAGGATGAACGACCAGATATACAGCCTCAAGAGTTTCTTCTACAGTTAAGAGAAATTACCAAACAATCAGGAATAGCATTAATTTTTGATGAAATTCTTACAGGCTTTCGTATTCATTTAGGTGGAGCGCAAGCATGGTTTGGCATTGAAGCAGACATAGCAACTTATGGCAAGATTGTCGGTGGTGGCTTACCCATTGGAATTATCGGTGGCAAAGCAACTTACATGGATAGAATAGACGGTGGAATGTGGAGCTATGGAGATGCATCTTTCCCTCAAGTAGAAACAACATTTTTTGCAGGAACTTACTGCAAACATCCCCTAGCTATGGCTGCTGCAAGAGCAGTGCTTAAGTATTTAAAAAGCCAAGGTAATGCTCTTCAACAGCAATTAAATGAACGTACTTCCCAGTTTGTAGAAAAACTGAATACTTACTTTCAAGAAGATGAAGTACCGATTCGGTTAGCTAACTGTGGTTCAATGTTTACTTCTCTTCCTTTAGGAAATTCTGTTGATTCTGGAGATGCTTCGTTAGGAAATATGGATTTGATATTCTATCACCTCCTTTGTCGTGGAATCTTTATTATTCCCAATGGTGGTTTATTATCTACAGCCCATACTGACGAAGACCTAGAATACATCATCCAAGCTGTGAAAGATAGCATCAAAGAACTACGAGAAAGTGGTTTTCTGCCGTAGAAATGGCATTAAGAACATCAACTAAATAATTAATCGGAGAATCGGCAAATGGCTACAATTACTTCTAGTCCTACATACAATCCTTGGGCTAAAATTTATAATGATTACTGGGGTCTAGAATACTGTCGAGTTATCTTGCCTGCTTTTGAACAGTTACTACAACAATATAATGTTGCTCAAGGAGCAAATATTCTTGATTTATGTTGTGGTACTGGACATATAACACAACATTTAATCGAGCAAGGTTATCAAGTAACAGGTCTTGATATTTCTGAAGGAATGTTGCAATATGCTCGTGAGAACGCACCAAAAGCTAAATTGATTCTTGATGATGCCAAGTTTTTTAATTTGCCATCTACTTTTGATGCAGTGATTTCTGCTAACGCAGGACTTAACGAAATAATAAATTTTGAAGATTTACAACAAGTATTCGCAAAAGTATATGATTCACTACTGAATAATGGAGTTTTTTTATTTGGATTAAATTTAGAAGATTTTTATAAATCTTGGCATGGTGCAATTTCCGATGGTGATATAAAAGATGATCTCGCTTGGGCTTGTTGTGACAGCTATAACCCAGAAGAAAAAATAGGACAATTTAGGATTACTATCTTTCAAATGGTAGAAGAATCTTGGCAACGTTTAGATATTAATAATCAGGTTAGAGGTTATTCTCGAACAGAAGTTGTCACTGCTCTTGAAAGTGTCGGGTTTACAGACATTAATATCTACGATGAGGAGGGAAATACAGCAGATTCTCAATATAATCGTCATGCTATCTTTTCGGTACGTAAGTAATCTAAATAAATAGAGTAATCTAGGGTTAAAAAACGATGAGTAGCATAGATACAGAAAACCAAACAATTTATAAAGTTGTAGTTAATCATGAAGAGCAATATTCTATTTGGCCTGCTACGTCAATGGTCAGACCAGTCAATTGCTCGTACAAGACCTACACTGCTGGGATTATTTTCCTTGGTCGTGATTTTGGCAGACCATTTACAAGCTAATTTCTCTTGGACAGTTCAGCAGACAATTTGGTACTCCAAAACTTTGCCTACTTTTTCGGATGCACTCGCTTTAGTTAGGCAATTTTTATGGGCTAGCACTTTTTCCACATCTTCCGAGGCCACTCAAATGATAAAAGTCCCTCGTCTTTTATTCGAGCGTTTGAGAGATATTGCTGTTTACGCTGCTTGATTAAATGGATCAAGTCGAGCTAAGATTGCGTTGTCTATTCTGAAAAACATAGAATTTTTTTCGATAATAATCAGGGCTAATTTGTCAAGCCAGCGAAAAAATCTAAGCTTCGTGAGCCTTATAAAATAGGGTTTTCAAGATTATGAAGAAAGATGTGACTAATGGATAGCCTTGTAGTGGGGCGATTGACCAAATAAATCTCTGTCAGCGCGATTTTTTTATGAACACAAGACAAATTCTTGCCTTTATTGGTGTAGCAGTTGCTAGCTTGCTCCTAGTAATTGGCTTACCTTTGGTTACTCCCTCATCTGTGATAGCACAGTCAAATACCAGCTTACTCGTATCTGCTGCCGCCAGCATGAAAGATGCACTGGAAGAAATTAAGCCTGTTTACCAACAAGGTAAGCCCAATGTCAATATTAGTTACAATTTTGGGGCTTCTGGAGCCTTGCAGCAACAGATTGAACAGGGTGCGCCAGCGGATATCTTTATCTCTGCTGGCAAAAAACAAGTGGATGCCTTAGAACAAAAAGGACTCCTGGTTCCTGGTACTCGTGCGAACCTGGCAAATAATCGTCTGGTCTTGATTGTACCTAATGATGTTATCGGCATCACCAGCTTTTATAATCTTACAGATACCAAGATTAACAAAATTGCGATGGGAGAACCCAGAAGTGTTCCCGCTGGGCAATATGCAGAGCAAGTCTTAAAAAAGTTGGACATTTTTGAGAAGGTCAAGTCCAAATTTGTTTTTGTTAATAATGTACGTCAAGTTTTGGCAGCAGTGGAAAGTGGTAATGCCCAAGCGGGTTTAGTTTACGCCACTGATGCCAAAATTTCCAATAAGGTAAAAATTGTAGTCGCTGCTGACGACAAATTTCACTCCCCTATTGTCTATCCAATGGCAGTGCTCAAAAGCAGTAAAAATGTCGATGCTGCTAAGGAGTTTGTCCAGTTTTTATCTAGTAGTCAAGCCAAGATGGTACTTAAAAAATACGGATTTATTGTCCGTTAAGAACTTAATAAACTTGGGTTAAAGCTAAAACTTTTGTAACCGTTTACTTCTTTTGATCTCTAACTCTTTGATGTCAATGGATTTTACTTTCTTGTAATTTGCGATCGCCCCGTGGTCGATTACAAATTTTGCAAGAAGCGGTAGAGCAAATTAGGTGTCCGTCTTATCACTCAAGCTTGATAAAAGCTAGAGATATCAGTGAGTTTAGTATTTTAACTTCATTGAATAGATGCTTACAAAAATTGGCCGACTTTTGTTGCATCTGCTGAAAATATTCTCCTAGAATTTGGTAAAAACTATGTAATTAATTTTGTTTAGCTGCTTATTCAACATTTTTAATAAGGTAATTGTAAAGGGGCCCTTTGTTAAATAAGAGCAATTCTGAAACTGAGTTTTCCTTTAGCCTGAACTCATGTCCGTTAATAACGAGAGGGCCAGTTATACGCATCAATTCCTCATTCTTTACCTCTAGTAAAATGACGTTGGAACTTTCAACTGTTTCGTTAGACTTAAAGCGTTTTGAATTTAGCCAAGGTAGCCAAAAGACAGTTTTACTCAACTGGAAAGAGTTTCTCTCTGAAACCATTTCTTTCTGCCATTGCGGTTGTAACATGTATATTATAGGGATAATTTTCCAATGCTCAGGAAACTGGTAGATTGAATCAAGTATCAAGGGAATACTCCAACCGTATGCATCAATTTGTTTAGGATTATGAAAACTAGTTGATTCAATCAGAATTATTGTTCCATCGTTAATATGTGGACAAAGCCTAACAACATTTGTCCAAAACTCTCGTTGATACTGCCAACTTAGTTTATAGTCTTGTTGCACAATTAGTCCAAATTCTATTAGTAAAGTAAAAAATCCAGCTAAACTCAAACTTGCTAGACGTTTTTTACAATAGGTAATAGCTATAAATAGAATCGCTGAACAGATATAGGCACATAGAATAGAGGCTCCAATTATGGCAGATGCATGAACGCGTGAACTTCTTCCATTAATTGAAACAGCATAGGTCGTTAAAGTGAGAGGATATGCCAGAACCAGCATTACCAATCCACTTAAAGCTAACTGAATATGATTTTTGAAAAATTGAGGAACTTCCAGAGTAAAGATCTTGCTTTCATCTGAAATTGTCAAACGAAGAGGATTGCCTGAAGTATTAAGCTTTAGTCGAAAAAGCACCCATACAAACCCTGCAAAACATAAAAGCAATACCACTGCCATATTCCCATCCAAAGCTAACAACGTATAGAACGGACGATATAAAAACATACTCATGCTAAAGATCGGCCCAATAATCATATTTCGTATAGAGGTAATAATGGCAAACAGGATGCTGGGATTACTGATGACTCCAATGCTATTTAGTGTTAACTTCCGAACAATGACTGCACATACTATTAAAACTCCTAAAATTAAACAATGCCTGAGTAATTCTTCTGCTACTTTTGAATTCCATTTCTGTTTGATATTTTTCAAAAGTGGCGCGGATAAAAATACTGGGTACATTGTTTCATAACAAAGCAGAGTGCCAACGATAGTTAAGTACGACAACTTTTTTTTTCCAGACACATAGAAGTAGAGCGCAAGCAAGAGGAACATTAAAGATGGCTGTATTCCTAGCGAGTGCGTCAGAAAAGCTTGGGTTGTATCAGCAGGAAACAGGCAAAAAGCTATTGCCCCTGTGACAACAAAAACCTGCTGATTAGACAAGTACTTCAGTAAGATATAAAACAAAAACGAATTCAGCGTAATGATTAAATAGCCAATCCAATAAACAAAATGCAATCCTCCTAATTTAATTCCTAAGAAAGAAAATAAATATATTAGACCATCATGTAGCGGACGGCCTTGTCCACCACCTTCTAAAATTATTTCCCAAACTTGAGTCCATGTCGCTTCCATCACTCTGGTAATTCTATAGAAATCATCCTCATATAGTCCAAAGCTTGCATATTGCCAAAAATGTGCTATCCAATTTGAGATAGCAAGAAGAACAAAGACTTTTATATGATTCATATTCTCAATTCTTTACAAAAATATTGGATAATAAATGATATTTATTGGAAATAAAATCATTCCTTAGATTTGAAATATCTACCGTTAAGGATATTGTTACCAGATGTGTTAGTAGCAAATAGATTATTGTTACTAATCTCACTAGAGAGCAGATTATCTTGGTGATAAAAGCTGATACCGTTTCACCTTAAAATTGATACGAATGATGACATGAGGCGCGGGAAGGTGAATACTCAGTTGAGGTAGCAATTAATAAAATTTCGATGAATTAGGGTTAGATTTATCAATTAGCTCTTGAATTGTATTTAATAACGTACCTCTCAGTAAACAAATCATAACCAAGCAGTTTCACTTGGGGTAGTCAGATAAGTACTTAAGCAAAATAAATTTAGCGTGGAAAAACTTACTAGAGAAGACGACTCTCTAAATTAGCCAAGTAATCCTTGGGGTCAGGGCGAAACCAATATTGTTCAATTCTGGCTTTGTGGCGTTTTTGCAATTGATAGTGTAATTCGAGCCAAGTATCAATATCAACTTGTGCTAAATCAGATGCGGTAAAAGAATGAAGGTCTATCCGCCTCATATATGGGTTTAATTGCTTCTTTCAGGTAATGATAATGACACAAACCATGAGCTATTTTTAGATCAGTGCAGTTGTTTTTTCTTACTAAACACAACTATTTATCTATCACTATTGGTAGTCCGTGTAAACTTCTTTACCTAATCTTAAGCATGTATTTTTTTTGTAAAATCTTATACATCAAGCTATAAACATCATATTGACTTTATCCTCTGCTTGAATATATTTTGTTCGCTTATTGAAAATTTGACATCTTGATTAAATTTCGTTTGCTTATTGAAAAAACACAATTTTTTCTTGTGTAATTTAGGGTTTTGTTATAAAGACTTGTGCTGAAAAACGCATAAGTTAATTTTATGTATAAATTTAAGATATCTCTGCACAAGTAAATATCAGGTTCATACAAGCTTTATATAATACTGCTAACTGTGAAGGGGAGCAACGCGATTTGGTGAGGTCAGATAAAAAACGTGCGATGCCTTCGGCGGGCGTAGCCATCGCTAAAAATTTATTCCCGTACAATTGTAATATTTATTACATTTAATTATGTATTAATACTAATTTAAATTTGCTGATAATTTGAGGATATGGAGATGACTTGTTTTTTTGGGATAAAAAAAGGTAGGATTCCAGAATAGTAAAGGCTAAAACTTTTTGTCCATATTGATTGTTGGAAAAAAGCACAAAAATATAGGAAAAAATGTGTGCGATTATACAAGATATCCCAATTCACTGGTATATGCTAGCAAAGCCCTTTACTTTTATACTTTTGGCGAAACTTGATCGCCGAAAAAGCACCAGAGCGATAGGGAATTACCCGTGAGCAAGTGCGATTGATGTCCATCAAACGTAATGCTTGTAAAACAGCATAGGTGACTTCCTACGCCCTGCTTATTTAACGTTCCTACTCTTGGGGCTTGAATTGATAGCTTTGGAGCCTCTACATTTCAATAGACCTCTTGCATAATTATTTTGTGGTATCGTTAAGGGTTTAGAAAAAATCCATATCGAAATCTATACAGAGAATTGTTGTTACCTTATTAGGATGTCTGATAGAGAAAGAAAGCAAATTTTTAAAACCCACAATTTTACCATAATTTATTTTTCAATAGGTCTAATTTGCTGGGGTACTCAGCTAAATTAAAATTTGGGAGTTTTGTTACTTTGTGTTTACTACTTCTGTGTTACCGACTATCAACGCCCTGAAACAAGCTACCAGTAATGCTTGGATCGAACAAGCGATCGCAAACTTAGATATCATTCTACTCGACCACTCCCACTGTGAACGCAAGGCAGCTGGTGTAGCTTTGAACTTGATGTTTCGTTACCCTTCCAATAGTAAAATGGTGCGGGAGTTAACAGCGATCGCCCGCGAAGAACTAGAACACTTTGAGCTAGTTAATCAATGGCTAGAACGCCGTAATATCCCCTTAGCTCCTCTGTCGCCACCTCCCTACGGTGCTGGTTTGAAAGCTCAAGTGCGTCCCAAAGAACCCGATAGATTTTTGGATTCATTACTAGTTACTGGTTTAATAGAAGCTCGTAGTCACGAACGCTTGGGATTATTAGCTACTCACTGTCCTGAGCCAGAATTAGCAAAGTTTTATCTTGGGCTAATGGCATCTGAAGCGCGACACTACGGTATATACTGGGTTTTAGCAGCTACTTACTTTGACCGTGAGATTGTCATGCAACGGCTCGATGAATTGGCAATTGTCGAAAGTGAGTTGCTAGCAACTTTGCATCCAGAACCTAGAATTCATAGTTAGTAGACTAACGCAACAGATATGAAGCTTCAGTTATCACACCTGAGACTGCTTGTCGCCAACTACAAAGATTCTTTTCTGTTTTACCGCGATTTGCTGAGATTTGATGTCGATTGGGGCGATGAAAATAGTGAGTACGCTGAGTTTAATACCGGATATGTCAAGCTGGGTTTATTCAAAAAGGAATTAATGGCCCCAGTCGTCCCCAGTATTGAACAGCCTTCGTACGTTGCTAATCGAGACAAAATAGCTTTGATTTTCGCAGTGGATAACGTGGATGAAGTCTATCAGCAAGTAAAAGATCATCATGCGATCGTTGTGACTCCACCTCAAGATCGCCCAGACTGGGGAATCCGCACAGCTCATTTTCGCGATCCTGATGGTAATCTAATTGAAATTTACAACAATTTGGGCATTTTAAGTTAGCAATTTGCTGCCAGCAATTACCTAATATTTAAACTACAGTTAAACCAGACTCTAACCTTTGGCTGCTTTGCTGATCAAGGCCTTCGGGTAGGGGGTAGGGGATAGGAAAAAAGAGAGTTAGAGGTGTACACAGTTTTTTCAACAATCAAATAGGAATCCTATATTAGCAATTATATTTGATTGGCTCTGATTCCTGACTTATTATAAAAGTCGGGAATCTTTATTGTTCGTGTAAACTTAACCAAGTCAACAAAATCAGGATGATGATTACTGGGATTAATCACATTAATCTGTACAGAGCCAAAACATCACAAATTAGAGATTCACGCCTCAGATTTAGTAACACGAATTAAGATAAAAAAAGAACATCCCTACGATGGAATGTTCTTTTGTTTAGCGCTTCTAAAACTATAAGTAATTGAAATGAAAAATCATTATCAAGATTTTTTAATTCGTAATTGGGAAAAGAGCGATCGCACCAGAGCCGCCGAAGTCATCAGTTATGTACTATCAGAATATGGTCTGGGTTGGGAACCCAACGGTGCAGATAGAGATGTAGTGCAAGTGGAGGAATATTACTTAGCAACTGGCGGCGAATTTTGGGTAATTGAACACCAAAGCCAGTTAGTAGGTACTGGGGCATACTACCCTATACATCGTGGCGAAAAAGCTGTAGAAATCCGCAAAATGTATCTTTTGTCAAGCGTTAGGGGTTTAGGATTGGGGAAATATTTGTTACAACAGCTAGAAGCAGCGATCGCGGAGCATGGTTTTCAGCAAATTTGGATTGAAACTGCCAGTGTGATGGTGGAAGCAGTCAAACTGTATGAAAGCAATGGGTACAACCTGACAACAGGTGTAGAAACAACACGGTGCGATCGCGTTTATGTTAAGTCACTACGCTAAGGTCATTAGTCATTAATTTTCGACCAATGACTAATAACAAATAACCAATGACAAATGCACACTTGGACTAAAAATCTTACAGGCTTACTCAATCTTTTTCTTCAATCCCATTGCCCTCTGTGCCAACGCGCAACTTCCCAGGAATTTTGTCAAAACTGTACCAAACAACTACAAAACTGTCATCACAAAAACCCTAGTTATTTGTGGCGAGATCCAATACCAGTATTTGGCTGGGGAGCGTACGGCGGTTCCCTGAAAAGAGCGATCGCCGTGATGAAATACGAAAATCAGCCCCAAATTGCTCGTCCTTTGGGCCAATGGTTAGCGCAAGCATGGCTATTAAATTTACCAAAAGGCTATCAACGGCCTTTGGTAGTTCCCATACCACTTCACGCTAGCAAGCAAAAGCAACGGAACTACAATCAGGCTGCATTAATAGCACAAAGTTTCTGCGAAACAACTGGGTTAAAATTAAAACTAAATTATTTATTAAGGATGCGAGAGACTGAAGCGCAGTTTGGTTTATCGGCGTCTGAGCGAGAAAAAAACTTGGCTGAAGCTTTTGCTGTTGAGCAAGAATTTCGTCGCCTCTCAGATGTGCCAGTGCTGTTAGTAGACGACATTTACACAACTGGTGCTACTGCCAGATCTGCTGTGCAAACACTTCGTCAGTGTGGAATTGTAGTCTTAGGGATGGCAGTTGTAGCTACTGCCGTAAAAGATAGATAAATCAAGAATTCATGGGCAAAATGTGCCTAAGAACTCTATAATCGACCAAATTACTTGTTTGTGTGTAAGTATTGCTTGAAATTTATGAATAAAGGTTTTGCGGCAGGTTTGAAACAAGTCATCATCGTTCCTGCCACGTTGCTGGTAATAGGCATTAATACAAGAGCGGCTGTTGCTCAAAATAAGTTGTATAGTCCAATCCCGTTAGTTAATACTACTGAACTTTCCGATACACTTTCGGACAAAGATATACCCACAGGTCAAGGTGGGTTTGCTCGTGATTACATAGTGAAGTTAGAAAAGGGCGACAATCTAGCGGTTGATCTGTCATCTGAAAATTTTGACAGCATCATTACACTTCTAGCACCTGATGGCTCAACACTAGCAGAAAATGATGACGGCCCCGATGGCAGCAGCAATTCCCTACTGTTTACCCGAATTAACGAGACAGGGACGTATATCGTTCGCGTTCGGTCTTTTGGAGAAACTGGGGTTGGGATTTTTAAACTCAAGGTGACAAAGCTGCAACCGATTAAATGAAGTGGGCATGGGGCATGGGGCATTGGGCATGGGGCATGGGG
>NZ_JADEXR010000331.1 GCF_015206995.1 aff. Roholtiella sp. LEGE 12411
CGTAGGTTGCTGCTAAGGTAAGGCGATCGCCAACGTTCAAATTCAACTGACCTAAAGCAGCATAGTTACCCTCAAATAAACCTGAACCAGGGCTAGGATTATTTGCTTCAGATGCCAAGTAACCAAAGGTTAATGAAGGTTTGAAAGTACCACCGCCACCAAAGGCTAAGTTAAAGCCAACACCAGCACCGCCACCAATTCGATAGATTGGGCTTTCAGAAGCAAAGGTAGACAAAGCACCGTTACCACCGTCAAAATCCTCAAAGTATGGGTTGACAGTAGGAACGTAATCGCTATGAATACCCCCAGTAGCAGCAAGGTACACTTGTGAGTTGCCAATCGGGAAATAATAAGACAACCAGTCTATGAAAGTACTATTGTCAACACTAGGGGACAGGTTAAAGGTTTGAAGACCTTCAGCTGTACCACCTGGTAAAGCTAAGGCATTTGCATTACCAGCAGCAATCCGAGTATGCAGGGTATCTTGACCTGTAAAACTGGATTGAAAATCTAAGCGTACCCTATTTTGAAAGACAGTATTATTGTTGTCGCCGCTGCCAAAGTTGTCAGTAACAGCAAAAATAGCTTCACCAACCAGCTTAGTTGTAGTAGAAAACTGATTTGCTTCCAGTTCAGCAGTACGTACTTCCAGAGAATCGACTCGACCACGCAGAGTTGCCAATTCTGCTGAGAACTCTTCTTGCAAACGTTGAAGAGTTGCCAAATCCTGCTTTGTTACCAAATTCGCAGTTGCTGTTGCAATCAGTTCATTAACCCGATCCAAACAAGCATTCAAACCTGCGGCGAACTCATAACGCGTCAGTGCTCGGTTGCCACGGTATGTACCATTTGGGTATCCTGCAATACAACCATAGCGCTCAACCAGGGATTGCAACGCTTGAAATGCCCAGTCAGTTGGCTGTACATCAGAGAACTGAGAAACTGATGTTACCTGAGACAGTGAATTTTGGTTATTAGCTTCACTGCTGTATTTATTAACTTGTTCTAAAACGTTGCTTTCATCAGTTTGTACTTGAGCAACCAACTGCTGATTAACTTTTAGTTGCTCTGTTTGGATGAATGTAGAAGCTTGAGAAGCTATGGTTGTATTTACTCGACCTACT
>NZ_JADEXR010000332.1 GCF_015206995.1 aff. Roholtiella sp. LEGE 12411
TATTGATTCCGCCCCATAAAGTTTGAACTTTTGCTATCATTTTTGATCTGTCGTGAATGGAAAAAGAAAGCGCAAGAGATCAAACACTGGAGCAACTGCACGAGCGGCGCAAGCAAGTCGTGAGGTTGCATCTCAAAGGCATCAAGATCATGAAGATTGTGGACATGACGGGGCTGACCTATCCCACGGTACGCAAGGCTATTGATCTGTATGAGGCGTGTAGCTGGAAAGCGCTGCGCCCAGCCTCACGCGGCAGGGCTTTGGGCGCGGGGCGCAGACTCACGCCAGAGCAAGAGCAGCAGATTCAAAAAATCATCATCGACAAACGCCCCGAGCAGTTGAAGATGGATTTCTTCCTGTGGAGCACGGCAGCGGTGGCGCAACTCATTCTGCGCGAGACGACGCTGGTGATCTCAGAGCGCAGCACCGGCAAATACTTAAAGCGCTGGGGCTTTAGCCCGCAAAAGCCCATCAAACGCGCCTATGAGCAAAGCCCCAAGGCGGTGCAAAGCTGGCTTGATGAGCAATACCCGGCTATAGAGGCCAGAGCCAAGGCCGAAGGCGCAGAGATTGCTTGGGGTGATGAGACAGCGCTGGTCAACACCGACAACAGAGGCCGCTGCTTTGCACCCAAAGGCAAAACGCCCGTGGCCATGGTGGTGGGCGGCACACGCCAGAAGCTATCGATGATTGCGGCGGTGACCAACCAAGGCAAAGCACGCTGGATGATCATTGACGAGGCCTTCAACGCGGACAAGCTGATCGAATTCATGCAAGGCTTGGTCAAAGATGCGGGCAAGAAGGTGTTTCTGATCTTGGACAACCTGCGCGTGCATCACAGCAAACCCGTCAAGGCGTGGCTGGCTACGAACGTGGACAAGATCGAAGTGTTCTACCTGCCCAGTTACAGCCCGCATCTCAATCCTGAGGAAAGGCTCAACGCGGATTTGAAGCAAGAGATGGGAAAGCGCGTGCCGGTGCGTACGAAAGAAAAACTACGCGCAGCGGCCAACGATCACATGATGTTGATTGAAAAATCCCCCGAGCGCGTCAAAGCCTACTTCCAAGACCCACGAGTCAAATATGCTGCGGGTTAAAACTTCTTGGGGCGGGAGCAATA
>NZ_JADEXR010000333.1 GCF_015206995.1 aff. Roholtiella sp. LEGE 12411
TTATCCTCAAGAACGCTTAAGCTTCATGCTCACAGACACTCAGGTTCAGGTAGTACTGACGCAACAGCGACTAGTCGAGAAATTACAAAAGCATCAAGTACAACTTGTTTGTTTGGATACTGAGTGGCAGACAATTCACCAACAAAAACCGGATAATCCCAACAGCAATGCCACAGCTAACAACCTAGCTTACGTCATTTACACATCCGGTTCCACAGGCAAACCAAAGGGAGTTGCTGTTCCCCATCAGGCTGTTAATCGATTAGTGTTTAACACCAACTACATGCAATTAACACCTGATGACAGAGTTGCCCAAGCTGCCAATACGGTTTTCGATGCTACTACCTTTGAAATTTGGAGCGCACTGCTGCATGGAGCTAGGCTAATCATCATTGCTCAAGATGTAGTCCTGGCGCCGGAAGAATTCGCAGCGCAATTGCACTCTCAACAAATCAGCATATTGTTCTTGACCACAGCTTTATTCAATCAGTTAGTCCAGTTTGTTCCCAAGGCATTTAGTGGTCTGCGATATCTACTATTTGGCGGCGAGGCTGTTGATCCCAAGTGGGTGCAAGAGGTATTGAGTCAGGGTGCTCCCCAGCGATTGCTTCATGTCTATGGACCTACAGAAAGTACCACGTTTTCTTCTTGGTACTTAGTAGAAGATTTGCCAGCAGCCGCCACAACTATCCCCATAGGTTGCCCATTGAGCAATACCCAAATTTACCTACTAGACCAATACCTACAGCCTGTGCCTATTGGTGTACCAGGAGAGTTACACATTGGGGGCGCAGGGTTAGCACAAGGGTATCTCAATCGCCCAGAATTGACACAAGAGAAATTTATTGCAAACCCCTTGAGTGATGACCCCGATGCACGTCTTTATAAAACTGGAGACCTAGCTCGTTATTTGGTAGATGGCAATATTGAATACATAGGACGAATTGATAACCAAGTAAAAATACGTGGCTTTCGCATTGAGTTGGCGGAAGTGGAAGCAGTACTGAGCCAACATCCATCGGTGCAACAGACTGTGGTCATTGCCCGTGAAGATGTTCCCGGCAATAAACGCTTAGTCGCCTACCTTGTCAGCCATCCAG
>NZ_JADEXR010000334.1 GCF_015206995.1 aff. Roholtiella sp. LEGE 12411
AACCACGTCTATCTTGAAACCCGTAGTTTTTCCTCATCTTCTTCAAGGTGATTTTTCACCCACAAGCGATCGCAAATTTCAAAAGGACGGGAATTAATATCTTGTTCAAAGAAATGAACCCGTTCAATTAATTCAGCAGGTGACTGGTAGCATGTATGATAAGTTACATCTTCACGCAACCATTGCCAGAGGTGTTCCACAGGCATAAAGTCAGGGCTGTAACCAGGTAAAGGCTCCAGGTTGATTTGTAAAATCTCTAATGCTTCTTTGACAGTTTGAGAACGGTGATAAGGAGCACCATCCCAAATTAGAGTCATGTCGCGTTCCGGAAACTCAGTTCTCAGATGTTTTAAAACATCAATTGTATTGAATTGATCTGCTTTTAAATAAGGAAAAATTTTGACTTTGGCATAGTTGTAAACATAAATCCCATAAAAGGAAACCTTGCTTCTTCCTGGAGAATTGGAACTAACCCAAAAACGTTCTCCTTTAATCGACCAGCCATAACCTTCATCGCTGTCAAGATGAATGTGTGCCTCATCGATAAAAACCAGTAAGTGACCATTGTTCAGAGCATCATCGAGTAAACCCTGTAGATTTTCCAAATACTCAGCACGTTTTTTGCTGTTGGCTTTATTTAACAGTTTCCGCGCTTTCTTCCATGAAAATCCTAAATTCTTGAGAGTCTTACGCACTGATTCACGACAACATTTGAGATTAAATTGATTGTCAATCCAAGCTACTAAACGCTTTAACGTCCAACGAGGTAAGAACTCTTGATTGAGCTTTTTTTGCTGAGGTGCTGTTGCTGCCAGTTCTAAAGTTTTACGAATCTCTCTATCAACTGCTTTCTCTATCTGTTTTGAAAAAGGGGGGGATGACCACCTGTATGTTGATACCGCAGTACTTCTATACCTGAAATATTGTAACGATGTACCCACTCCATGATTGTCTGGGGGTTGCGTCTTGTTTCCCGACCTACCTGTGTTGCGCTTTTTCCATTACATATCTCATACAGTGCCATCAAACGTTCGCGGGTACGAGCATGATTTGCTTTTAACGCCTCTTGTCTCAATATTGAGCTACTTTGATTCCAA
>NZ_JADEXR010000335.1 GCF_015206995.1 aff. Roholtiella sp. LEGE 12411
TGTAGACTTATCGGGGTGTAGTACAAGATTTATGCAAGTTCGGAAATAATTTTGAATAAAATAACGTAAAAACCTGCAAAATAGTCTGAAAACCCTTGCTGTATATAAACTTTAGCGTTGTTGAGACTAAGGTGGGGTAAAGACAAGATATGTGCAAAATTTAACGTGACATAAAGGTTTGGAGTTTTGCACTCCTGACTAGTCTAAACTCCAGCTACAAGCGAATTACCGTAAATTAATGTTGCAGATTTTCAATACTAAAAGTAGTCTGGTACACCATTTCTGATTCAGTTTGGGCTAAATAAACTACTACTTGACGCATTCGTTTTTCAACAAAAAGGAGGGCGGAACCGACAATGCTTAAATTCACCCAAAACCAACTAGAATTTTTAATCTTGGTGCAAAACCAAGATGATTGGCATTACGAAGCTCTTGTAAAAGTAGTTGATGAATATCATAGAGACGAGAATTTTATGCTTGGCAAGAAGTTAAGTAAGGCTGAGTTTGAAGAAATGATGGAAAAATTAGAGGCATTTTCTCCCTCGAAAATTTGCGATTTGCAAATGGCATTAAACTACCTACTCAAACGGAAAATTACTTGGTTACAAAACTCTTATCACTCCAAGCAAAACAAAGCTGAAGGCACACACGCAGAAGATAGGTAAATTGATTGATGGGCATAAATCAGTACCACAATTTGATTTAATCGCTCATCTGAATCCCGTCATCCGTGGATGGACAAACTACTACTCAGGTGTCGTCAGCAAACGCATATTTAACCAGGCTGATACAACATTATTCAGCCAGTTAAAAGCATGGGCAGAACATCGTCACCCTAATAAATCTTCCCAATGGAGTTGTCAAAAGTATTGGCAAACTGTAGGGTCTGATAATTGGGTTTTTAAACCCCATAACCAGAAGATTCGCTTATACAAGCACCGTGAAACTCCTACAGGACTTACGCAACTGGCACAGGCGATCGCTAAATTTTAGTACGGATGTATTGAATAACGACGCCACTAGTACAGAGCGATCGCCAATAAATAGTACTTTGGTACTATAAAAATGCACATGAAATG
>NZ_JADEXR010000336.1 GCF_015206995.1 aff. Roholtiella sp. LEGE 12411
CAGTTCAACATAGCTGACCGCCTTTTCTTTTCAGTGACTTTTCACCTGAACAGATATGTCAATTTTTTATCCATACTTT
Organism: aff. Roholtiella sp. LEGE 12411; assembly: GCF_015206995.1. GTDB lineage: Bacteria > Cyanobacteriota > Cyanobacteriia > Cyanobacteriales > Nostocaceae > Komarekiella. Next base: position 80 of record NZ_JADEXR010000336.1, read on the forward strand.
TCTAAGTATTATTTTCCGCTCGCTTATCTTTAGTCTAAACTCCAGTAAGTAAATTAGGCTCAAGTAATTTTGACGAACAAAAAGTTGTTTTCAACAAAGCACTGCCGCTTTTTAAAAATTATAAAACCGTTGTGCTAGGAGACCGCGAATTTTGTTCATTGAAATTGGCTAACTGGCTTACAGAGCAGAAAGTGTATTTTTGTTTACGTATAAAGAAAGATGCTTTTATAGAAATAGAACCGAAAATTTGGTTGCAATTAAAAGATTCAGGTTTATCGCCTGGAGTTTCATTCTTTTACCAAGGTATTAAGTATACAAAAGCTACAGGATTTATCAGCTTTAATCTTGCGGGTAAATGGAAACGGAAACGCTTTGGAGTTGCGCCAGAGGAGGGCTGGTTTATCCTAACTAATTTAGATAATTTAGATTCAGCGATTATTGCTTATAAACAACGTTTTGATATTGAAGAGATGTTTAGAGATTTTAAGAGTGGTGGTTATAACTTGGAAGATACTAATGTATCAGGGCGACGGCTAATTTCCTTAATATTATTAATCTCACTTGCCTATACAGCTGCAACTATATCTGGTCAAAAAATTAAACATAAAGGTGTTCAAAAATATGTCGGTCGAATTAAAGAATCCTTAAGGACAGTTCGCCGTCATAGCAGTTTTTATATTGGATTATATGGGTCTAACTGGGTCAATTTTATGGAAAATTCTTATGAACTGGTGGCGGAGTTAATGATATTAGCTCCTAATAAGCGAAAGTATTATCAACAAGGGGAAAGGGCTATGAGGCTTATTTTATCTGCATCCTAGCCCTTTTTGTAGCCCCGTAAGGCTAAACACTCAATGAATCTGATTCAAATCCAGCGAATTGATGAATTAGGGGAGCCGAAAACTAAACCTTTATGGTTAGTCTGGGTTGGAATATCCATGCCTGCTCTTTGGCAATTGTGGCGACTTT
>NZ_JADEXR010000337.1 GCF_015206995.1 aff. Roholtiella sp. LEGE 12411
AAGCATGAGTCAAATCAGTTTTGCAGATGCCGAATACGCGGGAAAGAAGAAAAAGACCCGCCGCGAAGTCTTTCTCGATGAGATGGAGCAAGTCGTGCCATGGAAGGCGTTGCTTGCAGTCATCGAGCCCTTCTATCCAGAAGCTGGGCGCGGGCGCAGACCCTATGCACTGGCCACCATGCTGCGTATCCATTTGATGCAAAACTGGTTCTCCTTGTCTGACCCTCGCATGGAAGAAGACTTGTACGAGATAGCTTCACTGCGCAGCTTTGCTGGTTTGAGCCTGAATCAACCCATCCCCGATGAGAGCACCATCCTGAACTTTCGCCACCTGCTGGAGGCCAACGATCTGGCCGACGACATCTTTGCCACGGTCAACCGCTATTTGACTAAGCAGGGCTTGATTCTCAAGCAAGGCTCCATCGTCGATGCCACCATCATCGCCGCGCCCAGCTCCACCAAGAACGTCTCAGGCCAGCGTGATCCACAGATGATGCAGACCAAGAAAGGCAACCAGTGGCACTTTGGCATGAAAGCCCATATCGGCGTGGATGCGGACAGCGGCCTGACTCATACGGTTGCCACCAGCGCGGCCAACGAGCACGACGTTGAACATGTGGCCGATCTGCTGCATGGCAAGGAAAAGCAAGTTTGGGCGGATTCAGGTTATTTGGGCGCACCAGCCCGAGTCGATGATCCAACGATTGAGTGGCACATTGCCGCCCGCCCCAGCCAGATTGCCAAGCTGTCCGATGGCAAAGCCAAAGACAAGGCCAAAGAGCAAGAGCACAGCAAGGCCAGCATCAGAGCCAAAGTCGAACATCCGTTTCGTGTCGTTAAGCGCCAGTTTGGCTACGTCAAGGTCAGGTATCGTGGTTTGGTCAAGAACACCGCGCAGATCGTCACGCTGTTTGCGCTGTCGAATTTGTGGATGGCGCGAAAGAAATTGATGGCAATGATGGGACAGGTGCGCCCGAAAACAGCATAGAGCGAAGAAGAAGGC
>NZ_JADEXR010000060.1 GCF_015206995.1 aff. Roholtiella sp. LEGE 12411
CTGCCTCCCCTGCCCCCCACTCCCTACTCCCAATCCAATGAGTGCAGAAATTATTTGTGTTGGTACTGAAATGCTACTGGGAGATATCCTCAACAGTAATGCTCAATTTCTAGCCCAACAATTAGCCCAGCTAGGTATTCCCCACTACTATCAAACTGTGGTTGGAGATAATCCAGAACGACTCAAGCAAGTTATAGAAATTGCTACCTCAAGAGCGCAAATTCTTATTTTCACTGGTGGTCTAGGCCCAACACCAGATGACCTCACCTGTGAAACCATTGCTGATTTCTTTGACGCTCCTTTGGTAGAACGCCCGGAAATTATCGAAGACATAACTCAGAAATTTGCTCAACGCGGTCGGATTATGTCCCCTAGCAACCGCAAGCAAGCGCTGATTCCCCAAGGCGCAGAAATTTTACCCAATCCTACTGGAACAGCACCCGGTATCATTTGGCAGCCCCGTCATAATGTAACGATTTTTACATTTCCTGGTGTTCCTAGTGAAATGCACTGTATGTGGCAAGAAACCGCTGTCCCTTTTCTCAAAAGCCAAGGTTGGGGTAGGGAAATTATTTACAGCCGAAGTTTAAAATTTTGGGGTATTGGTGAATCAGCTTTGGCGGAAAAGGTTGCTTCTTATTTGAACTTGCCAAACCCTACAGTGGCTCCCTATGCAGGTAAGGGAGAAGTGAGATTGCGAGTTTCTGCAAAAGCAACTTCAGAAGCCGCAGCAGAAGCTTTTATTGCACCCATTGAGAAACAAATCAAAGAAATTGCTGGACTTGATTATTACGGTGCTAATGATGACACACTTGCTTCCGTAGTTGGACAGTTGTTGCGTGCATCGAGAGAAACCCTTTCTGTAGCAGAATCCTGCACTGGCGGTGGACTGGGGCAAATGTTGACAGAGATTTCTGGTAGTTCTGATTACTTTTGGGGCGGGGTAATTTCTTATGACAATTCGGTGAAGGTTGGGCTGTTGGGGGTTAACCAGGAAGATTTAAATGAATTTGGGGCGGTAAGTGCTACTGTTGCAGAGCAAATGGCACTTGGGGTCAAAACTCGCCTTTCAACTACTTGGGGATTGAGTATCACTGGTATTGCTGGCCCAAGTGGGGGAACGGATGCTAAGCCGGTAGGTTTAGTCTACATCGGTTTAGTTGGGCCAAAGGATGAAGTGGCAAGTTTTGAGTATAAGTTTGGTACAGCGCGGGGACGTGCTCTAATTCGTCATGTAAGTGCGAATGCAGCGTTGGATCATTTGCGACGGAGATTGTTGATAAGGTAGAGTGTAGCATTAGACACGTTTGACGGGTTGGCATCAGTTCTACTGTACCTACTCATCAGCACAATTAATCACGGGATCGCTTGCTGTATTCTTCACAGTTTGTTACAAAAGTACAAAGTACTTCTAGAAACGCAAAACCACATGTTCGGCGGACTTACTGGTTTAACAGATCCTAAGGGCACTGATTGGGGAGAGCGGATGCTCAATACAGTCGCCAGCCAAACGATTCGCCACCTGTTTACCCAAAGCGAGTCAGTAGAAGTCTTTGTGCGCTGCTATCCCTCCAGCAAACTGTTGCAAGGCAGCATTGATAGCTTCAAAATGAGCGGTCGTGGCTTAGTCATCCGGAGAGATTTTGCAGTAGAGGAGATGTCTTTTGAAACAGATGCAGTTGCTATTGATTTCGGCTCGGTTTTAAGTGGAAAACTCAGTCTTAAGCAATCCACCCAAGCGATCGCCCAGGTAATTTTATCAGAAGTAGGCATCAACCAGGCTTTTAATGCTGAACTGGTGAAAAAGCGCCTGCTAAATCTCTCTCTACCAGCCTTGACGGAATTATCTGGGGGTAATCCAGTCTCCTTCACGGAAGTTCAGGTACAGTTATTGCCTGAAAATCGCTTACAGATTTCAGCAAAGGCAGATTTAAATAATGGGGAAATTGTACCACTGAGTATGACTGTAACTATAGGTATTGAAAGGCGGCGGCGGGTTTCTTTCAAAGATCCAAAAATCGAGCTTGATGGTGTTCCAGAAGCTCAAAAGGAAGTTTCGCAGTCCTTGAGTGTAGTCTTAGCAGAAATTTTGGATAATATGGTCGATTTGGATCGCTTTGACCTTGACGGAGTAAAAATGCGGCTCAATCGATTGGAAACTGAGGGTCAAAAACTAATTTTCAGTGGTTATGCGGAGATTGAGCGTATTCCAAGTAGTGCTTAGAACAATATTTTACTGCGTAGCAGCTTCAGAAAAACTCTACTTTGCGTGAGCTATAAAAAATATAGATTAAGTGCCGCCTAGATCTTTCTAAGCGGCACCATGATTAGTTGAGTATAGAATTAAAAGTGTGGTCGATTTTTTAACTCTTAATTTTCTATCTTCCGACGCCTACATATTGGAATCCAGCACGCACCATTGTTTCGGGATCGAGGAAGTTACGTCCGTCGATGATTACGGGGTGACTCATTAATTGAGCCATTTTGACATAATCAAGAGTGCTAAACTGTTGCCATTCAGTCACAAGTACCAGAGCATCACAACCGTCAGCAAGTCTTTCGGCATCCGTTTCTACTAACACACCAGAAAGACCATGACGCAAACCAGTTTGGGAAACAATTGGATCGTAGGCTTTGACTTTGGCTCCAAGTCGGTTTAGCTGTTCAATCAGGTTAAGTGCTGGGGCGTCGCGCAAATCGTCGGTATCGGGCTTGAAAGTCAGACCTAGTAAACCGATTGTCTTACCCTTAAGGATTTTAAGGACTTGCTGGAGTTTTTCTAGAGCAATCAGGCGCTGGCGTTCATTGACACTGACGGCGGCTTTCATGATCTGGGCTTCATAGCCATAGTCATCAGCAGTATGAATAAGGGCGGCGACATCTTTAGGGAAGCATGAACCACCCCAGCCGATACCAGCTTGTAAGAATTTGTTACCAATCCGGGAGTCCAGACCGATGCCTTTTGCTACTTGAGTGACATCAGCACCGACGCGATCGCAAATATTAGCAACTTCGTTGATAAAGCTAATCTTAGTCGCCAAAAAGGCATTAGCAGCATATTTAATCATTTCCGCCGAACTGAGGTCTGTTGTCAGAATTGGTACAGCAGGTAAAGATTTATCAGCGGCGTACTGACGCTCCACAATTGGGGCATATAGTTCTTGCATTAAGGCGATCGCTCTTTGGCTGTTGCCTCCTAGTACGATGCGATCAGGATTAAAGGTGTCGTACACTGCCGAACCTTCACGCAAAAACTCTGGATTGCTTACTACATCAAACTGGGCTGCAATTTCAGGCAATTTTTCATCACTCGATACTCCACCTGCGGGTACTAGTGTTTTCTGACGTTCAGCGATGCCATCCAGGACAATCATCCGCACCCAGTCACCTGAACCAATGGGCACTGTAGATTTATTTACGATTACCTTGTAACCACCGTTCAGATTTACCCCAATACCACGGGCTACGGCTTCTACATAACGGGTATCACTTTCACCAGTGGGCAAAGGTGGTGTTCCCACAGCAATAAACAAGATTTCCCCGTGAGCAACTCCGGCTGCAATATCAGTAGTAAACTCAATCTTTCTAGATTGAATTGCAGACTGCATTATTTCCGAGAGTCCAGGCTCGAAAATTGGGGACTGTCCAGACTTCATTAACTTGACTTTTTCTTCGTTATTGTCTACACAAATTACATCATGCCCTATATGAGCCAAGCAAGCGCCTGTTACCAAACCAACGTAACCAGTACCAATTACGCAAACACGCATTTTATTTAACTCCTCGCTTTTTTGGGGCTAGTCTTCAAAAAGAAGTTGTCAATATTAAACCTACATACTGCCGGAAAACCCAGCTACTAAAGCACGAGCTAAAGATAGGTTTAGCTGCACGAAAGTTCAGAATGGCGCTAAGCGCCGATCAATCGCTTTTGACGCGATCGCGAAAATCTTCTATTGTCAGTTTTAACCCCTCTTTCAGAGGAATGGTTGGTTCCCAATTTAACAAGGTTTTAGCCTTTGTAATATCGGGACGGCGACGACGTGGATCATCAGAAGGCAGTTGCTCAAACTTAATTTGTGCATCTGAGTTCACAAGGTCTTGCACTGCCTGTGCCAGTTGGAGAATGGTATATTCATCAGGATTACCCAGATTTACTGGGCCTACGTAGTCACCATTCATCAACAGCATCAGTCCTTCTACTAGATCAGAAACATAGCAGAAACTACGGGTTTGCGTACCTTCACCGTACACAGTTAAAGGAATACCCTGCAAAGCTTGAACTATAAAGTTGCTGACTACACGGCCATCGTTTTCAAACATCCGAGGGCCATAAGTATTGAAAATCCTGGCTACCCGAATTTCGACTTTATTTTGTCTGTAGTAATCAAATGCCAAGGTTTCAGCAATTCGTTTACCTTCGTCGTAACACGAACGCAGCCCAATGGGATTGACATTACCCCTGTAGTCTTCAGTTTGGGGATGAACTTCTGGATCTCCGTATACTTCACTGGTGGAAGCTAATAAGAACCTAGCTTTCACACGTTTGGCTAACCCCAGCATGTTCAGCGTTCCCATCACGTTAGTTTTAACAGTTTTAACTGGGTTGTACTGGTAATGTACTGGAGAAGCAGGACAAGCCAAATGATAAATTTGATCCACTTCGAGCCGAATTGGTTCGGTAATGTCGTGGCGGATGAGTTCAAAATACGGATGGTTTAGCCATTTGAGTATGTTGCGCTTATGACCCGTGTAGAAATTATCCAAGCATATTACTTCATGCCCATCGGTTATTAGTCGGTCGATGAGATGGGAACCAATAAACCCAGCACCGCCCGTCACCAAAATTCTCATAGTTTCCCAGTTACTTACGGATATTTTATTCAGCTATTGCGCTTGTTTTAGATTACCCAGAAATCAGATGCAAAAATACAGGACAAAAAGGGCTAACTAAAAGGGATTTTTGGACTTACCAATTTTCCTACGTATGCAATTTTGTTATATTCGTACTAGCTTGCTGAGCAATTCAATTAGCAAAATAACAAACATCTTCTAAAAATTGTTGGTTTTTTACCTATAATTTATTAAATCTTCAACAAGATAAAGTGTTTTTAGGGGTATTTGCAGTGGTTTGTAGTTAGACACAATAATTTATGAGTAAAAATAGAAGCTCTACGATAAAATGCTTAAGTATTTTATCATTTTTTATACAACAGATTTAGTATAGGTAATCCCAGTTGGTATAACTAATGTTTGAGTGCGTTGTGGTTCTGCGAGCATGACAATCGAACAGGTGAGCTGATTAGCCAACTGGGTTGTGACATCGCTAATTGCTAACCCTCCGGGACTTGTACGATTACGTACAAAAGGCAAAACTACTAAATCATATAATCGCGCTGCCTGCAAAATCGCTTGGGCAACATTTTCATGAGCGATAATTTGAATTTCTGGGGCATTTTGCACAGCCAATTTAGACACCAATAGTGAAAGATGCGATCGCTTGGCAGCTATTTTACTGGAACTAGTGCGGCGATCGCACACACTCAGTACAGTAACTTGAGCTTGATTTGCTTCTGCTAGCATCTGGGCAAATTGCACAGGCTGTAATGTTGGTGCGATTAAATTTTCTACTGGTACTAAGATGCGCTGAATTTTTTTTGGTGATTCCATTAGACGTGCCACCGCTACCGGACAATGGGATGCCCAAAGAACACCATCAATCACATTGCCAAATAAACGCGCTCTCAACCCAGTACGTTTACCCCAACCCATAACAATTAAACTAGCTTTTTGCTCGCGAGCAGCTCTACTAATTCCCTGAGCAAAGGCATCATCAATCCGCAGCAATGGTTCTACTTCTAAGCCCAATAATCGGCTCTGTGCCGTAGCTTTTGCCAGTAACCGTTCACTCCGTTGCAGAGACGCTTCTAATTGCGGTGCATCCATGTGAGCAGCAGCGGTAGCGATCGCTAATGGTACAATTGTGCCATTTGCCTGACGCGCCAATAATGCCGCCATTTCAATCAAATACTGCTGGGTCTGAGGATTATAGATAGGTACAACTATAGTAAAAGCACTGTCTGCTTTCTCTGCATTCTGTTCCGGCAGGTTTGCTGGTGCTGGATTCTCAGTTGCACAAGAAGTCAAACCAACACATATACGACCAGTAATCAAGGGGCCTAAAGTTGATGTGACAAGCATTAAGATAATTATGCTGTGTAATACTTCTAGTGGAAGCAACCCAGCTCTATATCCTACTAACGTTGCTGCTAAGGTTGTACTAACCTGAGGAACCGATAACGACCACATCGTCAGCATTTCTTGCCAGTTATAGCGATAAACCATTTTTGCCAACAAAGCTGCTATAAATTTGCTGGCAATTAAACCGACTACAATCAACAGTGTTAATTTGAGTGTGTCTAGGCTATGCACAAAAACAGGCAGATTGATCAGTAAACCAAGGTCAACAAAAAAGATGGGGATGAATAGTACACTACCGACAAACACCACCTTTTCTTTGACTAGTCCTTCACCCACAGCTTCATTCACCGCCAAACCTGCTAAAAAGGCACCAACAATTTTGTCTACTCCAATTAATTGAGCGCCCACAGCAGCGAGAAACACAGAAAGCAACACAAACAAAAACTTGTTTCCTTCATCGTCTCCAGACCGTCGGAAAAATTCTTTGCCGGCCCAATCAAAGCCTACCAAAACAGCAACGGAGTAGATAGTCAACCAACCCGATAAGGTGAGTAGCCTAGCAAAGCTAAATGTCCCTGGCTGAGCGAAGGCTACACAAATAGCTAATAACAGTACTGCGCCAATGTTTGTAAAGAGCGTAGCTCCAATTGTGACAGTGATGGCTTCGTTGTTTACTACTCCCAGGCGACTGATAATGGGATATGCCAAAAGGGTATAGGAAGTAAATAAAGAGCCAATTAATATTGAAGTATTCCAACTAAAGCCAAACCTATGCCCTATTAACGTTCCCACCAACAGAGGTACACAGAAGGTCAAGCTACCAAACCCAAAGGCACGACTTTTCTGGCGACGGAACTGCTCTATGTCAATTTCTAGCCCTGCTACGAACAGCAAATAAACCAACCCGATGTCTGATAGTAGGTTAATCATCGGTGAGTTAGACTCGAATAGATTCCAACCTGAAGAACCAAGTACTAGTCCAGATAAAACCAAACCTACTAATCCTGGTAGTCTTAGCCGCTCAAATAGGATGGGTACAACTAAAATAACTATCAGTAAAATAGCAAAGGGAACAATCGGTTCCTTGCCAAGAACTTGGGAAGTAGGTTCTAGAGCAAGAACTTGTAATATGAGTTCCATAGGTAGCATTTGAAGGGGCTATGTGAAGCTGCGATTACCTTTAGAGCGATCGCCTAATCGATATAAATGTAGAAGCTACTCTGATAAAAAATAAAAAAATCTTAACAACTTACAGTACCTAGGCAATTATCTAGGAACTAACTACCTATGGGTGGATTTGACTTAGAATGAACCGCAGGCGATCGTAGTCGTCTTTGAGCAGCACACTCAGTGTACGTCCGGCTTTAATTAGCCATTCTCGGTCAGCTTTACGTAACTGGTAGACTTCTCGAATGGCAGCTGCTGTTAACGACTCTAGTGGCGCACCGTTAATACAAAGCAATGTCCGCAAGAAATCTAGTTCTTCGGTGAACTTAATGATTGCTTCTGGTTCACACTGATAGACGGCTTGATGAATTTGTGGTGGACGAGGTGGTAAATACTGATACACCCTTGGATTGAAACCTCTAGTATAAGAAAGCTGCTCAAATCCCACGATCGCTGCACGAAATTCCGTTCTGAGCATGGCAAATATTTGGGGTTGTTCCTCGCGTAAATCCTGCAATGACAATCCCAAAGCTCTTGCTCGGTGTACAGAATCTATGGGCATAGTTGTAGCATAATATACTATTCCATAAACTTGATTGCCTGATTCTTCATCCACAGAACAGACCCAACTACCAAAAGGTGGCATGGATGGAAAGCTTAAGTCTTCGGGTTCCAGACACTGTGCCAGAAATTCGGTAGTAGTAGTCTCGATCACCTCCGCAATATGGTTGGGGTGGCGATCGCCTCTATTAAACTGTGGTAAGGGAAGGCGCATAATGGTCAAAAGTCAATGGTCATTCATCATTCGTCATTTGTCCTTGCCAAATGACGAATGACAAAGGACAAATGACTAACTAACTTATTTTGCTTTTTTACGTCCGGCTGTAGTTTCTACGAGTTCTAACTCAGATAAGCGGAAGGTAATTAATTTATCCCAGTTACCACCTTCAAACAACACAGCTACCTTGCCATCACTCACCCGTTGCACGAGTCCTTCATAGCGATAATACGTATCTGCGGGATTCTTGACGCGAATAGTTGCTCCAGGCAGGATCATGATTTTTAGCCTCGCTTGTTTCCTGTTATTAGCTTAATACTTGTCAATAGTCATTTGTCCATAGTCTTTTGCTAATTACTATTCACCCTCCAGGTTTGCAAGCTTCCTAGGGTGCTAAACCCGCCTTCTCATGAAAAAGACGCTACTGTGTAGCTTACTTCCACATGGGGGTACAGAACTGAACTCAACAATGGCTAAGGACGAATTAATAGTACTTCTGTCGTTGTCGAAAATTTGCTACCGATTCTACGATTCCCAAAGAAATGAAGTTGGTCAGCATAGCTGAACGTCCATAACTCATCCAAGGTAGAGGAATTCCTGCCACTGGTGCTAAGCCAACGGTCATACCAACGTTAATAATTAGCTGAAACACAATCATAGATAAAACGCCAATGGCCAGCAAAGAACCAAAGTTGTCTTTGGCAGTTTGGGCGACATGCAATAGGCGCAAGCAAATTAAGCAGAAAACAAACAGCACAACCAAACAACCAACAAAACCGAATTCTTCGCCCACTGCGGAGAAAATAAAGTCTGTATGCTGTTCGGGTACGAAATTCAGTTGCGTCATTGGGCCCTTGAACAGACCCCATCCCCAAATCTCACCAGCACCAATGGCGATACGAGATTGGATTAGGTGATACCCTGCGCCGAGGGGATCGTGATCAGGATTGGTAAATACAGTTAGCCGATCCTTTTGATAGTCTTTCAAAATATGGTTCCAGGCAAAAACTCCTAATTCGCCACCCAGGACGTTGAGACTCCAAGCACCGATAGCACCCAAACCAAATCGACGCCAGGGAAGAGTACGCCAGCCAACAATAGCCATAGCAATTGACCAAGCTAACCCTAACACTCCGAAAGATAGCTCTTTAAATAGAACTATTGGCTCTGAAAAAGGCCAAAGTATAGTGAACAGGATGGCAGCAATCACAGGAGAAATTAGCAGAATCAACCAGCCTGGGTTAGCATTTGCCCAGTACAGCATTCCTAAGACGATCGCCCCAAATATTAGTGATGTTGCTAAATCTGGCTGCAAAAATATTAATCCCCAAGGTATGGCGGTAATTGCCAGAGCGCGGAAAACACTTCCAATACTAGAGGCAGTACGCTTATGCAACAAAGCTGCTAAGGTGATGATTATTCCAACTTTGGCAAATTCCGAGGGTTGCACGTTGAAGCCAGCAATAGGAATCCACCGCTGTGCCCCTTTAGCGCTAGTGCCAACAAGCATCACGGCAAGCAAGCTAAAGTTTGTTAATGCGTATGTTACCCAATGCCACTGTATTAGGTGTTCATAACGACAGCGAGCTATAAATAGCGCTATCAGCACACCAATAACAGCTACCAGCCAATGCCACCACCAGTCAGTTACAGGCTGCTTCAGTTCTGTACTGAGAATCATGACGCCGCCAAAGATGCTGAGAGCAATCGGCAAACAAAATAATAGCCAATCTACGTACTGCCAGGGTTTAACCCAAGACTTCCAGCGATTTTTAGGAAGCGAACGTTTTAACAACATCGTGCGATTTTAGACTTTAGCTTTATTCCTAGGCTTTGGTCTAGGAATTAGATAGGAATTAAACCTTATTATGACAGAGCAGCAACTGATACTTTGCCAGCAATGTTGAGAGCGATCGCTGTTAGTGCTTTTGCGGAGACTGAATCTGGATCGGCAACGACAATTGGTACACCATTATCACCACCAACTCGCGTAGAAATCTCTAATGGCACGCACCCCAAAAGTGGTACTCCCAACTCAGCGGCTGTTTTGGAGCCACCGCCGGAACCAAAAATGTCATATTGCTTATCGGGCATGTCTGGTGGAATAAAATAGCTCATATTTTCCACAATACCCAATACTGGTATATTCAACTGCTGGAACATCCGCAATCCCTTGCGGGAATCTAACAGAGCTACAGTTTGCGGTGTGGTGACAATTACTGCTCCTGCCATTGGTACTGCTTGCGTTAAAGTTAACTGAGCATCTCCGGTTCCTGGTGGCATATCTACAATCAAATAGTCCAATTCACCCCATTGCACCTGATAGAGAAACTGACGTATCACTCCATTCAGCATTGGGCCTCGCCAAATCACTGGTTGATCTCGGTCAATCAAAAAGCCCATTGAAACTAATTTGACGCCATGATTAAAAGCAGGTTCCAGAATTTCGCCTTTTTCAGTTGAGCGCACAGTAATTTGAGCGTCAGCCAGTCCCAGCATAGTGGGGTCATTGGGCCCGTAAATATCAGCGTCTAGTAAGCCGACTTTAGCCCCTGTTTGCGCTAAAGCTACTGCTACATTCACCGCTACCGTACTTTTACCAACACCGCCTTTACCGCTGGAAACAGCAATAATATTTTTGACTCCAGGAACTCCAGTGCGTTGGCTTAGCCCGCCGGAGGCATCGGGTAAGCTCTTTTGTTGCGGTGTTTCTGCTGTCACCTCTATGCTCACATCTGTAACGCCTGGTAGCTTTTTAACAGCTTTCTGACAGTCTTCGACAATAAATTCACGTAAAGGACAGGCGGGAGTGGTCAACACCAAAGTGAAGCTAACTTTGCCACCATCAATTTTGACGTTGCGAATCATATTCAGTTCCACCAGACTCTTGCGGAGTTCTGGGTCTTCCACTGGTCGCAACACTTCTAAGACAGAGCGGGAATCGAGGACATCGTACATAAAACAATTAAAAATTTAAAAATTCAGAATGAAGAAATAAAATTGTGGCGTGTGTGTTGGCTATAGATTAGATGCAAATTAAAGCAAGAGCAGTTTAGTGTTTTCACCGTTACTGCCATTAGCAATACTTAGCGGATTTTTATATCACCTACTAGAATCTTACTTTCTTTAGGCAATGGAGATTAGGAATTCACAGATCAGGTATTGGGAAGCAGAGAGAGAGGGGAAGATAAAGCAATTGTTCTTTTTTCCTTATCCCCAATGCCCAATGCCCAATGCCCAATGCCCATCACCTAAAAATCAAAACAACTGTCGTTAAGGGATTTTTTCTCAGCTGTAACTGTTGGTAACGCTGTCTTTTCTGCTGCTTCAACTAAAGAGCGGGCGACGCGATCGGCATAAGGACGGGATAATGACCAAATTAGGGGCGATAACCAACCGCGTAGCGTTACAGAATAAGACAAACAAGTGCCACAAAGCGTTGACTCTACTTGGTAAGTCACCCGTTCCTCAACGCCTGGAATTGCCAGCACTCGAATACTCAGCATTTCTCTGGGATTGACACGCTCCACGAAAATCATGATGGGAATCGGCGAAAAACGTGTTACCGCCTGAAAAATCAATCCCGGCTTGGGTACTAATCCGTAGGGGACGTTAGTACTCTTGAGTAGTGGATGCCAAGAAACATCTGTTAAATCAACCACTTTTTGCCACAGATCATCTACGGAAGCAGAACTAATCTCTTGATAAGTCCGTACCAGAGAAGCGCAAAACCGACGACGTTTGCGGTGGATGAATTTGGATAACCAACCTCGCATTTTCCTAATCCTCCTCGCTAGAAACTTTTTGGTCACTCTGGTACGGTGGGCAACTAACTGTGTTCAGTCCCTAAAATCAAAACTTTCTCAAAATAGCTATGAACAGCAGGAAGTCACTATTGGCTACAAACACCAACATGATCGCACAGTGGCTGGTGCAAGAATCACCATTGTCGATACTATACAGAAGTTTAGTTCACATCAGTTTCAACCTTGAAGCATCAGCATTGAAAGTGCTGATAGACTAATTAGCCCAAGTCTGATGTTGATAGCAGAATGTTCCAATCAAGTCAAAAAAAACTCAGTCAATATACAAGCCTATACGCATTTGAGGGAAAATAACTCTAGTCGTGCCCATCAATTGTGTAAATACTTGACCAGTGGGAAAAAAGCAGGTTGGACAAATTAAGCTTAATTGTGAATGGGTACGTGTTACTCCCAAATTTTAAGATGAGAAATTTGTGGCTTTTTGGAAATTGTAATTTAGGTTCGGGAATCTATGTTGACCAACTCACAAACGCCAACTGTAGAAGAAGCATCATCCAAATCTTTGCCGCCAGCTGATGCTCAGATTAGAGTCCATCAGTTTATGAAGCAGTTACAAGACGAAATTAGTCAAGGGCTGGAAAACCTGGATGGTGTGGGCAAGTTTCTCGAAGATAGTTGGGAACGCCCAGAAGGAGGTGGAGGGCGATCGCGCGTGCTACGTGATGGTGCAATATTTGAACAAGCGGGTGTAAATTTTTCTGAAGTTTGGGGTTCTCATTTGCCACCCTCCATTTTAGCCCAACGCCCCGAAGCAGCAGGGCACAGATTTTATGCTACTGGCACTTCAATGGTATTACATCCTCGTAATCCTTACGTGCCTACTGTCCATTTCAATTATCGGTACTTTGAAGCCGGCCCAGTGTGGTGGTTTGGTGGCGGTCTTGACTTGACACCCTATTACCCATTTGCCGAAGATGCAGCACATTTGCATAGAACATTAAAACAGGCTTGTGACCAACACCACCCAGAATATTACCCAGTGTTTAAGCGCTGGTGTGACGAATATTTCTACCTCAAGCATCGCGACGAAACACGGGGTGTAGGTGGTCTGTTTTTTGATTACCAAGACGGTCAGGGTGCTTTATATCGCGGCCCCAGTCCAAATGGAGAAGCGGCTATTTATAGCAACCAGGTAGGAACGCCAGCCCCACGTAATTGGGAAGACTTGTTTGCCTTCGTGCAAGACTGTGGCAGAGCATTTTTACCAGCCTACGTACCAATTGTAGAACGGCGACATGGGATAGAATATGGCGATCGCCAACGGAATTTTCAACTCTACCGTCGGGGAAGGTATGTAGAATTTAATTTGGTTTATGACCGAGGCACTATTTTTGGTCTGCAAACCAATGGACGTACAGAATCAATTCTTATGTCTCTACCACCCTTAGTGCGCTGGGAATATGGCTATCAGCCAGAACCTAATTCCCCTGAAGCTGAGTTGTATGAAACCTTCCTAAAGCCCCAAGATTGGATAAACTGGATGCCAAATCAATAGTACTGAGTACAGACGCGATTAATCGCGTCTGTACAAGTGAGTGCTGATTCACCGCAGTTTAAAGCGGAGGTTTCCTCCACCCTAACTTCTAGCTGAGTGCTTAGCCAGACTAAGCTAGCAGCACTTATAAAGTTACTCAGCACTGTTTTAGTGAGTTAAACTACTAAATGTAAGCACTTAGGACAAGATGGTGACAATTTTAGCTGTAGCTTGTTAATCTCAAGTTACAGCATTAAACGATTATGTAATTGGTGAGCCGACTAGTCTACTAGCTCTCTGGAAATTATTCTAGTGAGAGAGGAAATAAAGATTTCTAGCAAAGCAAATCTTTTGGCGCATCAGTTCCAAGTTAAATTCAAGAGCAGTTAATCTTGAGAGGAGTGCCACGAGGGGGGCTTCAGTGATTCAGATAGACCAAAAAACTTATACAACCCAAGATGGCAATACCGTTATTGTCTTAACACCAGCCGGTCGCTTAGACATCACTACTGCTTGGCAATTTCGCCTAAAGTTACAGGAGTGTATTTCCAAACTCAGTCGTCATGTAGTTGTGAATCTCAGTCAGGTAAATTTTATTGATAGTTCTGGCCTCACCTCTTTGGTAGCTGGAATGCGTGATGCTGATAAAGTTAAGGGCAGTTTCCGCATCTGCAATGTACATCCAGAAGCCAAACTAGTGTTTGAAGTCACAATGATGGATACAGTCTTTGAGATTTTTGAAACAGAGGAGGAAGCTTTAGAAGGTGTACCTCGTAGCATCGCCAGCTAGAAGAGTGCTGATTTTGGAGTCAATAAGTGCTAGGTATGAAGTCTTAAACTCAGCACTTAGTACTGATTTCGCTTAGTGTAGCGGTAAGGACCTAAAACCGCTCCCCAAGTTGCTTTTCCAGTTGCTGGATCGATTCCTTTATCGTAGCTATGAAATTCTGTTGCAGTAGCTTCAAACCCCAAGGAAACTTGGACTGTATTGCCAAGATAAACAAAACTGCAACAAGTCTCTGGTAGCTGAGTAGCTGTAAATTTATAACGGTTGGGGGCTGGTGTTTCCTGGGCAACTGTGAGAATGCAGCCAGGTAATAAGTCTAATTGATCGGGTGTCAGTGTATTGAGTAAATCAGGGTTATGACCTGCGCCTTTTAACGCACCTGGATCTTGAGGCATATAGTATTGTACTTGTAGAGGTGCATCAACGTCGCTTCCGTACCGCAACCGCATGATTCGCTGGCGGTAAGGCTGATCTAGGTTGACAATATTTGCTTGTTCAGCAAATAAGGTAATACTATCTTCTGGGAACAGATTAACTGGTCTTTGCCACAGGCGCAGGTGGACGTACCAAATAGGTTCTGCTATGGCTTGTTCCCGATTATCAAATTCACCAGCTAGGTACTCACCTAGGACGATTAACTGTGGCGAGAAGCTCATAAATGTAACGCATTAATCGTTAAATATTGTATTTTTTTGCTAGTTCTTAAGGAGAGAAAGTTTTCACCCTTTGTGACTGCACATTTGCAAAGCACTTCTGATGTCTATATTGTAAGTCAATTGCTACACCACGAGAAATGGGTTTTATTGCAAGAACAAAGCGATAAAGCCGTAACCAGCAGAAACCTAAACTTGGCAAAGTAGCCTTTAAGCGCGAAAATAAAAATACGTCGCCCTTAACATTTTCTTTGTGAATAACGTCCGTACTGTCTCTGATACAAAGCGAACTTTCTACAGTCTTCACACCCGTCCGATCAACACTATTTATCGTCGGGTGGTGGAAGAATTGATGGTGGAAATGCATCTGCTGTCAGTAAATGTTGATTTTAGCTACAATTCAATTTATGCCTTGGGCGTCGTCACTACCTTTGACCGCTTCATGCAAGGCTATCAACCAGAACGAGATCAAGAATCAATTTTTAACGCCTTATCCCAGGCCGTAGAACAAGATCCGCAACGCTATCGACAGGATGCGGAAAGAATGCAAGCTATAGGGAAAAGTTTGCCAGTTAAAGATTTAATTGCGTGGCTCAGCCAAACGGCTCATTTAGATCGAGATGCTGACTTGCAAACACAATTGCAAGCGATCGCTAACAATCCTAACTTTAAATACAGCCGCTTGTTTGCAATTGGTTTATTCTCGTTATTGGAACAGTCAGATCCTGAAGTAGTCAAAGACGAAAAGCAACGTACTGAAGCACTAAAAGCGATCGCTGCTGGCTTAAACCTGTCTGATGATAAACTTAACAAGGATTTGGAACTGTACCGCTCTAACCTAGACAAGATGGCACAGGCCCTCATAGTGATGGAAGATATGCTCTCAGCTGAGCGCAAAAAACGCGAGCAACGTAAACAACAATCAACAACCCCAGTTGCTCCTCCGACTTCCAACGAATAGTCAAATAATGATAGTCAAGAATAATTATCACTCTTGACCAAATAATTACTAATTTGTAACTCGTAGTTCGTAGTTTAAGAGGGTACAGAGCAAGCACTAAATTTTTAATTTAGTGGTCAACAAAATAGTGATGACTAGAGGAGCTAGTACTGATTGTAATTACGAATTACGAATTATCAATTACGAGTTGTTATTGACTTTAGTGTTTAGACGCCCAATAATTTGTACATTAGGCTGTTAATTAAAGTTAGCGCAAATGCCCCAAGGACAGCGCTCCAAATACCGAAACGCAAGCGAAAGCCATCTACTAACCAAGCGGCGACACTAAAACAAACAACGGCAATTATGAATGTGAAAAAGCCGGATAATAAGTCAAACGTCAAAAAAGTTGGTACTGCAAATACCAGGCGTAAAATCGGTCTGACTATTGCCGTCACGATACCGAGAATTGCAGCAGAAAAGAAGGCTTTCGCTGGAGTGTCAATTTCAACTCCCAAAGGCAATTTACTAATGATCAACAAGCTGATAGCTGTTACTACCCAAACAATTAAAAGCGTCACAATATCCATGCCACAATTCCTGAAACGCGAATGGTGATTGGCTAGAAATTACTCGGTCTATTGGTGAAAAAATCTTGAAAGTCTCGACCAATTATTTGTAAATTAGCAGCAAATCTTTAGCTAATGGGAATTTGTTTTGTATATCTTTAGGTTTGGAAAAAGCTTGCATTAGGGAAATGAGAGAGACACAAAGAGGAAGAGATACAGTAATTCGGGGATAGTATTTAGGACTTACGCAACTGGCACACAAGGCTTCTGGTATAAGAGTCAAGGGTCAAGGGTCAAGGGTCAAGAATCAAGGTTTTTTGGACTTTTGACCTTTGACTCTGGACAACCTCTGGCGTTAAAAATATGACACTTGCGTAAGTCCTGGTATTCTTTGCGTTAGTGCATCCCCATGTCTTCTTCTCCTGCTTCTGTGCTCTTTGATCTCTCCCATCTCATCTTTTAGGAGTAGGTTGGGTTTTAGGTGCTACAGGCGCTTGAGGCGCTAGTGAATTCGGAACTCTGGGAGAGATACCAGGAGTGACAGGAATAACACCTTGCCCTGTTGAAGGTTGTCCAGTTATCGTCGGGAAAGGTACTTGATTAGGCGTTAAGGGCAAGTTAGGGTTGAAATTGCCTTGGGGATTGATACCTGGAAGTGGTGCGCTGTTGGGTACAGGTGCAGCACCAGGATCGATGGGGATAGATGGTACAGCAGGCTGATTTAGCAAGTTAGTGGAAGATGGAGCGGGAATGATTCCCAAAGATACGCGATCGCCACCTACTTGGCGTAGCAAATCTAATGTTTCAATGACATCGTTATAAGTTGAAGTTCGCGAAGCATTTAGCACCACAACACCATTGGGATTTTCTTGGAGATACTGCTTTAAATTTTGTGCCAATTCTTCTCTTTTTACAGGCTGTTTTTCTATGTAAGTATTGCCAAGGGCATCGATAGTCACAATCTGACTTCCACCCTGCGACGTTACCCCAGACACTGTACTTGTGCTGGCTTTGGGCAAATCAACATTAATTGCTTGTTGTCGTGTAAATTGCAAAGCCGCCAACAAGAAAAATGTCAGGATACAAAAGACGACATCAATTAAAGGAATGATTTGAATTTGGACTTCTTCAATTGGAGTATGTAGATTAACTTTCATCTTCTAACTCTAAAATCTGGTTCGAGGTTAAATAATTGACTATTGCTCAGGATCTAATTATTCAGGTACATTTGGGGGTTCAGGAGGGTCAGAAAATTTGTTTTTCCCTGGCTTGCGGGTTGGGGGTGGGGGTGGAATTAAATTTTCCCTTGAAGGTTCTCGCGCGATAGTTGATTTACTATTACTCAAGTCAGGCGGAGATTGACGATAGAGCAACTCCATTTCATTTCCCGCCTTACGAAAAACTTTGACTTGGTTGACTACAAAACTTTGAAACAGGCGGTAAAATACCAAACTAATGATGGCAACTATTAGCCCTGTTGCCGTACTAATTAGAGATTCACCAATACCAGTAGTCACCCCAGCTGTAGATTCAGTTCCTAAATCGCCAATCCGAATTGATCGCAGAGACTGGATCAAGCCCAACACTGTACCCAACAATCCTAACAACGGCGCGAGGGCAATCACTGCTTCTAAAAGTTTTTCCCCTCGCCGCATACCTGCCAATTCGTCTTCTGCTGAAGATTCCAAAGCTAATCGAAAGGTTTCTGCATTGCTTTTTGGTAAACTTAAAGGTGCATATAAAAACCGCCCAACAGGTTGATGTGTTGCTCGTCTAGCAATTTCCGCAGCTACTTCCCAATCATCACGAGCAGCATCTAGGACGCGATCAACTATTTCCTTTTCCTGAGTTAAAATTCGTAACCAGAACCATAAACGCTCAAAAATCACACTTAAAGACAGAATCGACAGAACCAATAGAGGCCACATCGCTGGCCCGCCCTTGTAAAACAAATCTAAAATATCCACTGTTTAAGTCTCCTCCCTCCATGATTAGAACAAATGTGCAAAGGCATTTTAATTCTAGAGATTAATGCAAAATGAGGGACTTCCAAAAAATAAATTTCCTGAAAAATTCAGAAGATAGTGTCAAAGATGTGATGATGCGTAGCAAAATAGATGTAAAAATCCCAAGGCTCGAAAGTTAGTTGAGCAGTGCCTAATACTTTTCAAACATCCTCTGAGTACAACCGTTACGGATTGAACTTAAACCGCTGTAAAAAATTGCTGGTGGATAGGGACTTGAATTATAAACTCAGTGCCTTTACCCACGGTAGAAAAACACTCCAATTTGCCACCATGTTTTTCGGTGATAATTTGATAGCTGATTGCCATACCCATACCTGTTCCTTTGCCCACGGGTTTTGTGGTGAAGAAAGGATTGAAAATAAGGTTTTTAACCTGTTCTGACATTCCCAGTGCGTTATCAGCGATCGCAATTTCCACAAACTGCGAATCGCTCACTGAGGTACAAATGATAATCTGACTAGGATCTTTCTCTATCTCTTGATAGGTGCGCTTGACGTTTACCTCGTCTAAGGCATCTATTGCATTTACCAAAATATTCATCAAGACTTGATTGAGTTGTCCAGGATAGCATTCTACTTGGGGCAAGTTGCTATAGTTACGAATTACTTCAATTGCTGGACATTCTGGTTTGTCTTTCAGACGATGTTGCAAAATCAACAGCGTACTTTCAATACCCTCATGAATATCAACTGCTTTGAATTCTGCCTCATCTATGCGGGAAAAATTCCGCAGTGATAGCACAATGTTACGAATTCGATCAGTTCCCAT
This sequence comes from aff. Roholtiella sp. LEGE 12411, assembly GCF_015206995.1. Lineage (GTDB taxonomy): Bacteria > Cyanobacteriota > Cyanobacteriia > Cyanobacteriales > Nostocaceae > Komarekiella. The sequence continues at coordinate 19,186 of NZ_JADEXR010000060.1, forward strand.
TTTCATGGAGGATAGCATTTTTTGTAAATCTTCGATCAAGAACTCTAGATCGATTTCGTTGGCTAGCGCTTGTATCTCTGGGTCATTGCTAGGATGGCATTGTTGGTAGAGATGGATCATCCGCAGCAAATCTTGAGTGTATTCGTTCAGATAAGTAATATTGCCGTGAATAAAGTTGACGGGATTGTTAATTTCATGTGCCACACCTGCTACTAGTTGACCTAAGCTAGACATTTTCTCACTTTGAAGCACTTGTGCTTGAGTGTGCTGCAATTCGTTCAAGGCAGTTTTGAGTTCAACAGTACGTTCTTCTACCCTCTGTTCTAACTCTGCTTTACTGTTTTCTAACGCGGTAAAGAATTCGCGCAATTGCCCTGCCATGTGATTAAAAGAGTGGGCAAGTATATTTAGTTCCTGGATATTCCTGATATCTAAAGTTTGGTCTAAATTCCCGGAAGCCATTGCCTTACTTGCCCGGTTCATTTGCAGAATCGGCTGCGTAATCCAATGGGAGGTTAAATAGCCTATGATAATTGCTATAGCTAATGCTTCAAGACAAAGCCAGATAGTAGTGCGGTTGTTAGCGTTGATTTGTGCCATAAAAGTCTGTTCCGGCACACTAATTACTACTAGCCAATCTAGTCCATATTCGTCATGCCAGGGGTTGACATACACAAGATTCGCTTCTTTGTGCCAATTAAGTCGCAGCTTTTTAGTTTCGGTAATGGAGTTGAACCCATTGAATTTTTGCTGGAGCTGTATGGCGATACTCTGAACTACAGAATCGGGGCTTTCGGTGGCTTGCAACCGCTGAATATCGTTTTTGATCAACCTGAAGGGTTGGTGAGTACTAGAGTTCGCAATCAGTTTACCATTGCGCTCCAAAATGAACACTTGTCCAGTGCGGCTGACATCTAAATTTCGTAAAAACTCACTCAATTTCAGCAAAGGAATATCAGCAGCAACCATCCCTAACAATCGGTTCTGGGCATCATAAATTGGCCGTCCTGCCGAGGCAGCCATGTATGGATACGTATAATTGACGGTAACAATGCGTGACCAGATAGGTCTACCCGCTTTTATGGGTTCAGTATACCAAGGTTCGTTGAAGTTGTTCCAATCACCATGATCATTGACATGAGTGCGATCGCCTTGGCTATCTGTGGCATAGTTGTACCAGTTTTTTGGTCGCTTGGAATCCCAATCATCAATCGTGACAGTTTTCCCATGGTACCGTCCGGCTCCTGCTCCTTCACCTGTAGTCAATCCAAAACCGATATAGGTCAAGTCATAAGCCTGCATTTGTTTCCAAAAATATTTGCTTACAGTTTTGCGATCGCGTACATCTAATAATCCCATCTGAATGGCGTCAGCATTAATCTGGTTCACCTTGTGGGGAATAGATAAATAGGAATTTAGGTGTTGATCAACCATATTGCTGGTTCGAGCCATCAACTTGTCTGTCAGGTCGTTTACAGCTTTCTGTCCATTTTTAAATGACAAGTAGCCAACCAAACCCACTGCTCCAAAGATTTGCAAGACAAATGGAACAATGAGAACCATTTGTAGTGGGAAAGCCTTAAATATATCTAAGTAACGCCTCTTCATCGGTAAGCTCAATTTTTATCTTGCATCGGTGCTTTGCCTTCCTAAGAGCAGGTAACTTTACACTAGAAAGACAAAGTTTTTTTTATATGCCTAGGATTCCCAGAGAACATAAATAATCAACATCTGTGATCTGGGAAAATGTGAGTCAGCACTCCAACTTTTCTCCACAAGGGGGTGGCTCACCATGAGCAACTGACGCTAGCGATCGCGAGGAACGAGCGTCACTCCAAAGGGGTTAAAGAGTAGGGGATAAATTTCAGCCTTTCCCCTTTAACCGAAAGGTATTGGTTGGGTAGCGTCTTCCAGACAAACTGGGGCGGTTATTCCCACCGGAAATTATTAGTATAGTTTGTCAGAATAAAAAATAACTGGAGGTTAAAAACATGAAATTCTCAATCCAATCACTTTACACTTGGTATCGTAATTCGCTTCGTAACCCAAAGTACCGTTGGTGGGTAATTTTAGGAACACTAGTTTATTTAGTCAGCCCAATTGATATCGCCCCGGACTTTATACCTATTGTGGGACAGATTGATGATGTTTTCCTTTTGACCCTACTGGTTACTGAGGTGTCTGGACTAGTAATTGAAGGCTGGAAAGCGCGTAAAGGTGATGTGGGCATCGAAACACCTAATACTCCACAAGGTTCTACCTCCACCGCAAGCACGATTGATGTTGATGCTGTTTCAGTTAAGTAGTTTTTTTAATCAAATAAAGTATAAAAACCCCCTATTTTTGGAGTCTGAAGTAGGGGGTTTTTTAAACGCAGAGTAACGCAGCAAAAAGTTACTCTGCGTTTAAAACTCCCTCACAAACTCAGTCAAGAACCTGAATGCTTTGAGGATATAACTAGCGCAATCTCTAGGAGAAGTATTGTAGAACGATCGCCACGCGCTAGCTTTATCTTCGTCATAGCGATCGCTTTTTTCGGGATGGCGTTCTAACCATGCTAGTCGCACTGCATGACCGATTAACACATCCAAAACTATATATTCTTCGATTTGCAAATTGGGATTATTGGCAGCGATCGCAGCTAATTCTATCAATGCTTCAATATTAACTTGTCGGTATTCTGGAGCCTCAATTTTATTTAGTAAATGCTCAACTAACAAGGCAAAATTCCTTTCTCCCGCTGTCATTTCCGATAGCATTAACTCACTATCTAAACGATTGCGGCGCTCTAATTTATCACCAATCACTAAGCCTTTGCAATGTTGCATCAATAGCCAAACCTGCTTAAAAAATTCTTTTGGTACGCGGCCTGTTGCACCTTCTGCTTGGCGAAACCACCGCCAACCACCTGGAGGAACTTCTATTTCTTCTCCAATTGCTGGTAAAACTACCCAAGCAATATCGCTTTCTTTTTGCTTGACGTGCAGTGATTCCATTTGACGCAACAAGTTACTCATGCCAGTATATCCAGTCAATACCTGATATAGGCGCATTTTCACCTCAAATGGTGAAAGTTGCATTAAATAATCGTATGCTTCATCTTGAGTAACATACAATTCCCGCGCCACTTCGCTGGTTATCAACAGAATAAGATAGCCGACTCTCAACGTCAGCAGTCCCCGAAACAGTTCGGTTTCTGAGCGGATGAGAATGCCAAGATAGATTAAGATCTCTTGCGTGAGGACGCGATCGCGGATATCTTCACGGCAGAAATGATTTATTTTCTCGGCAATTTCATGATGGGACATGGGTACGGTAATCAATGATGCTTCACTGTAAGCTTTTCCTACAGCAATTTGCTTACCTTGAACTAAAATACTCGTCACTGCATCTGACAAGCCGATATCAACCATACGCTGCAACCCAGCAGCACGACGTACCACCGCCCAGATGCCTAAATCTCCAGCTTTGGTGTAAACTTCATCGAGTAAATCGGCTACGGTGACAGGATATCCTGGGCCACCATATCCTGTATCAAATTTCAATCCTTGCAATCGTGTCAAAGTCTGCAATAACTCAATTTGCTCATAGATATTTTCTGATGAGCGTAAATAAGAAAGTAATAACCCTAAGTTAGTTTCACACTCCATCTGAAATTCTTGGGTATGCCCTAAGCGCCAATTTTTTTCAGGATGATAAGCCAAGTAGTAGCAACGTGGCCCAGCATTTTTCAAGGGCGACAGAGATAATTTAGCATCTTGAAGAAAATCAATCCTTTGCATCCCAGCTGTTAGCATTAGCTGATTTAGTCGCCCCAATTTTACCTGCACACCATTACAAACTCCATCTTTCAATTCTTGTATCAGTCTTAGTAATGCCTCAAAACCGATTTCTAACATGGTGTGCGTCAACATTAAAGTTAAGGTAGGACGTCCTAAATCACTCCAATATTTTTGAATATAAGCAAGTTCACTTCTGATTTGATCTAACAGAAAATGGTAATCAAGAGTTAAGTAAAACTGTTGAGAGTCTAAAAATGACGGCAAAAATACAATTGTTTCCCCCTGAATGCGAAAGATTCTAGATGTTGTCAAACTCCGCAATCGCCTTACTGGACGCCCGGTTAAACCCAGTTTGTTGTTGCTTCCTATTTGAGTATAAATATCTGAAAGTTCCCCAGCTTTTCTTACCTGAATTGGTTCTAACTGGGAGGGTGTTTGTGTTTCAACTCCATGAACTTCTAATTTAGCTTGTAAATCTTCATCTTCTGCTAGTAAAGCAATTTGTACCAACGCCTCGCGCTGTTTTCCTACACATAAATGCCTTCCCAAGGGGTCGATATCGCCAACTGCTAGTAAATCTTCACTCAACATTTGACTGAGAAGATATAAACTTTGCGCCCATACTAAGGGAACATTTTCATTAGGTAAACGTAGTTGAGTTTGAGGTGCTAACTTTTCAGCTTCTATGTTTTCGGCTGGGACATAATAAAGTTCTGGCAATAAACGCAAACCATCTTGTTCAATAAATAATGATTCTAAACTTTCTTGGTAATTTTTAACTTGCTCTCCATTACCACGAAATAACCCATCTAGAACTAAATAAGTAAAAAATAATGGCCATTCGCATTCAATATGTTCAAATTGCTTGAGTTCCCACGGTTCGTAGTGTAAGCGATGGCTATCTTCTAATACGGTTTGGTGTCCATCGCGCAGGAAGCGTTTGCAGCCGTATTTGCCTGCAAGTTTGGTGATAATCTCGTTGAAGGTGCGATCGCGTAATTGCAAATCTTCTACCGCAAAGGCGGGAAAACTAATAATACTCAACAGTGCCGCATCAATTTCTTTAGAGCCAGATTCTCTCGGTAATAGGGATTCTAGAGTAATCCGAGCACGAGCAATTTCATCCGGTAGCACATGAATCACTGACGTTTGACTACCATGCACTCCAAATAAATTCAGCCCGTTGATGGCTTCCAAAGCTGCTTTCGCCATGCCTACGGAACTGGTGTTTAACTCGGCATTGCCACGATTAATTTTGTTACCGCGTTCCCAAATACCATAATCTGGTGTACGATAAGCTCGTCCAATGTAGTAAACCAAGTTTTGGACGAAATTCACTTCATCAATTGTATAGATTATTTGCAATCCCGCAGCGGTCATTTGCGCCAACATTAGTAAAAATATAGATGTGGCATCAAGTTGCAAATGTCCCCATTCGTCATCACCAACAACAATATCACCAGTTGCAGTGTTGTATTTGGCGTGCAGACCATCTAGTAGTGACTGAGTATGTTTAAATGTCTCCACTTTATGAGCCTGTCGCATCATCGCAAAGAGTAGCCCGCGCATTAACTTGATGACACTGTGTTCTAGTTCATAACTGTGTCCCTCATGATCGTCAACCTTGCGGTATGCAAGTGCTAAACCCCAAACTCCTAAAATGCTGTAAACATTATCTCGTACCCAGGCATCAGTATAATCACCGTGGGCAGTGATTGCCGTACTTGCAGGTAGCAAACCAGTAATCGGATTCTGACGAGCAAGGATGATAGTTTGAATTTGCTGGTAGTAATACTCCAGGCGAGCTAGCAATTTAGTAGATGTTTTCATGGTTTGGTTCAGAGCAACTTACGGAATTCGACCCTGTGGCTGTGCAGTAATGAGCGATCGCACACAGATGAGGGTAGTGTGAGTTTATTATTATCTCGCTTTACTAGGCGTATCGGTGCTGAATTTCAGTGAACCATAACCAAAATTCAATATTTTTTCAATTGGTGAGCGAAAGTTAGGAATTAAGAGTTAGTAACTGTCTATTGTCAGTAAACATTGCCCAATTTAGAATAACTCTAAATGTGTTATTTGGTTCAACCATGCAAACACAAGCAACGCCTTTTACTCTTCGGCAGTGGACTGTTGCAGAATACCAAAAGATGGCAGCAGCAGGCATTTTTCACCCAGAGGAACGAGTTGAATTAATCGCAGGACAGATTATCAGGATGAGTGCAAAAGGAACCGCTCATACTTCAGCAGTAGGACGAACTGCCAAAGTTCTACGTCACCTTCTGGAAAATCGGGCAGATATCCGCACTCAAGATCCTATCCAGTTAGATAATTTTTCAGAACCTGAGCCTGATATCGCTGTAGTGAAAATTGACCCACTCGACTATGCTGATCATCACCCTACCACATCGGAACTTTTCTTAATTATTGAGGTGGCAGATAGTAGCTTCAAATACGATCGCGAGACTAAAGGCAAAGTTTATGCACAGTCGAAAATCAGAGATTATTGGGTGCTAGATGTTATTAATCGGAAGCTCCACGTATTTCGAGAACCCACTCAAGAGGGATATGATAGCGAGGTAATTTTTACCGAAGATACTATTGTTTCATCTTTGCAATTTCCGGGAATAGCGATCGCCATTGCACAGATATTACCACCAGTTATTGCTAAATAAAGTGAGATTTGGGTGAAAAGCGATCGCATCTCGTAATTTTACGGTGGTGGTCACTTTTCATTCAGCTACACATCTGTTTGTAAATATATTAACTGTATAAAGTTTGTCAGTAAATTCTTTGATTGGGTTGACACCAATTCTCGCAGCAGTAAAATTTACTTTAAGTTACAGAAAAATTACATAAAAATCAGGGCAAGTAAGTTACTGACTTGTGTAGAATGCCACAAATTCTCAACACTAGTAATTAGTTACCGCATAATACCATTCCGGGTTAGTATATGGCTTAGCGATGCCTTGATTGGAATCAATATTGAATTTTTGAAATTTTATGGACCAAAGTCCACAGGATGGCAGTATCAACCTCCTCTAAGCTGGTGAGGCAGTCTCCCAGCGCGGGGGAGACATTAGGAGGTATTATCATGCTCACACAAGATGTTCGCACGGCTCTTGATATTGCCGATTTGAACCAATTGAAATGGGATTTAAATCGCTTACAACCAGTGGATGTAGGCGAATACATTACACAATTGCCTAAAAAACAACGGGCGATCGCATTTCGTTTACTGAACAAAACTCAAGCAATTGATGTATTTGAATATCTGCCAACAGAGGTACAGGAAGAATTAATTAATTCCCTGCATGATGTCGAGGTAGTGCAACTTGTAGAGGCGATGAGTCCTGATGAACGGGCAGAATTATTTGACGAACTACCTGCTGGGGTAATTAAACGGCTGTTACAAGAACTGAGTCCAGAACAAAGGCAAGCTACAGCAACGATTCTCGGCTATCCAGAAGGTACTGCTGGGCGGGTAATGACAACGGAATATGTCCGGTTACGGGAGGGATTGACTGTCGGAGAAGCCTTAAGCAAAATCCGCCGTCAAGACGAAGACAAGGAGACAATTTACTACGCTTATGTTACAGATGATAACCGCACGTTGGTGAGAGTGGTTTCATTACGCCAGTTGTTATTTACTTTTCCCGATGTTTTAATCCGAGATATTGCGAGCGATCGCGTCATCAAGGTGAGAACTGAAACTTCTCAAGAAGAAGTCGCCCAAATCATGAAGCGCTATGACTTAATCGCTATCCCGGTGGTTGATCGGGAAAACCGATTAGTCGGTATTATCACGATTGATGATGTGATGGATATTTTGGAGGAGGAAGCTACAGAAGATATTCAAAAATTGGCGGGTGTAAGTGGTGATGAAGCAGCTTTGTCCTCTCCCCTACTGACTATACGCAACCGCTTGCCTTGGCTGTTGGGCATCATGGCATTGTATATTGGTGCAGCCAGTGCGATCGCGCCTTTCCAAACTATAATTTCTGCCGTGCCAGTTCTAGCAGTCATCATGCCAATTTTCTCTAACACTGGTGGTACTGTTGGAATTCAATCATTAACAGTAACCATCCGAGGCTTGGGTGTGGGTGAGGTGACACCCAAAGATACGCTGAAAATTCTCCGCAAGGAACTTTGTGCTGGTTTGGGCACAGCTGTAGTTTTAGCCACAACAATGTTCCTACTTTCCTTGATTTGGGCGCGACCCCAAGAACGATGGGTGGCTTTAATTGCTGGAATGGTAATGGCAACTAATACAATTGTGGCTGTCACACTTGGCACTTTACTGCCAATGGGTTTGAAACGCCTAAAGCTTGACCCTGCCTTAGTTAGCGGGCCATTGGTGACAACAATGCTGGATACAATTGGGTTTTTAACGTTCCTGTCTCTGATTTCGTTTGGTTTACAGGTATTACATTTACCAAGTTAATGTGCGTCAAGATTGCATATTTCATTAAAACTGTCAATAGTCACTAGTTCTTTGTACTTTATAAATACAAATGACCAATGACCAATGACCAATGACAAAACAATTTAATAGAAGACAGATGCTATCATTTGCTCTGCGTATGTAAATTAAAAAGCTGTAGAGATGCGAGAAGTCGTATTTCCATAGCAGGATGATAGCTATTTATGCCTACTACCACCTGGAATCGTCATCACGTTCTTTCCCTGTCTGACTTCACTACCGCTGAATACGATACTGTTTTGCAAACTGCTGCTTCTTTTCAAGAGGTATTATCACGGCGGACAAAGAAAGTGCCAACCTTGCAGGGACAGGTGGTGGCGAATTTATTTTTTGAATCGTCTACCCGGACTCGCAGCAGTTTTGAAATTGCTGCCAAACGCTTAAGTGCGGATACGCTGAACTTTGCCGCGGCGACTTCTTCGATGACAAAAGGAGAGACAATTCTTGACACAGCGAAGACTTATTTGGCAATGGGAACTGATATTATGGTGATTCGCCATCGAGAGGCAGGAGTACCAAATGCGATCGCAGCTGAAATGGATCGTTTAAGTGTTCGAGTTAGTGTGCTCAATGCTGGTGATGGTCAACATGAGCATCCTTCCCAAGCACTGCTAGATTTATTTACCATTTGTACTTTAATTGACCCAGCTAATCCCCGACTGCAACTTCTAAAAGGTAAAAAGATTGCCATTGTTGGAGATATTCTGCATTCTCGCGTTGCGCGGTCAAATATCTGGAGTTTAATTGCCAGTGGTGCTCAAGTACATCTCGCAGCGCCACCTACCCTCTTACCCAAGTTATTTGCTGAGTATTTCTCTGAGGAGACAGGAGATAGCAGTCAGGATTTATTCACTATTTCCTCATCTCTCCCACTCCCCCACTCCCCATTACCCCTTATCCCCAATCCCCAATTATTTCTACATTGGCAACTAGAACCAGCTTTGCAGGATGCTGATTTTGTTATGACTTTGCGCCTGCAAAAGGAACGTATGACCGCTCATTTACTACCAAGTTTGCGAGAATATCATCAGCTGTTTGGCATTACCCGCGCAAAGTTGCAATTGTGCAAGCCTAATGTTAAAGTTTTGCATCCAGGGCCAGTCAACCGTGGTGTGGAAATTAGCTCTGATCTGATGGATGACCCGGAATTTAGTCTTATTCAATCACAAGTTACTAGTGGTGTTGCTGTTCGCATGGCACTGCTGTATTTGTTAGGTAGCGGCAAGGCTTAATATTCACCTGAATGTATTGCGCCCTATATGGTTCCAAAAAAATAGGATAACTCTGGAAAATTCCAGAATTACCCCTAACTAAATTTTCAATTTCAACCAAAATTGATTAGGCAAAAGCGGCGGTTGTTACATCATTATTTGCCAGAATTTCTTGCAATTCCTCGGCATCTACCGTTTCTTTATCAACCAACATTTGTGCTATCTGCTCTAAAATGTGGCGGTTGCCCATTAACACTTCTTTAGCGCGTGTATAGGCTACATCCACAAGTTTGCGGACTTCTTCATCAATTGCAGCAGCGGTTTCTTCAGAAAAATCGCGCTCTGACATGATATCCCGACCTAGGAACATGTTACCTTGCTGACGACCAAGAGCAACTGGGCCTAAGCGATCGCTCATCCCAAATCGGGTAATCATCTGACGCGCAACCCGCGCTACTTGTTGTAAGTCGTTGGAAGCACCAGTGGTAACTTCTTCTTCACCAAAGATTAATTCTTCGGCGATACGACCACCTAAAGCTACCGCCATCTGATTTTCCAGATAAGCACGGCTGTACAAACCAGTGTCCATCCGGTCTTCACTGGGGGTAAACCAAGTTAAACCACCTGCGCGACCACGAGGAATGATGCTAATCTTCTGTACAGGATCGTAGTCTGGCATTAAAGCACCAACTAAGGCGTGACCAGCTTCGTGATATGCTACCAAGGTTTTGCGCTTTTCGCTCATTACCCGGTCTTTCTTCTCTGGGCCAGCCAATACGCGGTCAATGGCGTCGTTAATTTCGTCCATCGAAATTTCGGTCAAATTCCGACGTGCTGCCAGAATTGCGGCTTCATTCAGCAGGTTGGATAAATCTGCGCCGGTAAATCCAGGAGTACGACGGGCAATTTTATCCAAGTCTACGTCTTTCGCCAAGGTCTTACCACGGGCATGTACCTTCAAGATTTCGCTGCGTCCGGCGTAGTCGGGACGGTCTACCACAACTTGACGGTCAAAGCGACCTGGACGCAACAGGGCTGCATCTAGGACATCAGGACGGTTAGTAGCGGCAATAATAATGATGCCGGTATTGCCTTCAAAGCCGTCCATTTCTGTGAGCAACTGGTTGAGGGTTTGTTCCCGCTCATCGTTACCACCGCCTAAACCTGCACCCCGTTGACGACCTACGGCGTCAATTTCATCGATGAAGACGATACAAGGAGCATTGGTCTTAGCTTGTTCAAATAAATCGCGGACGCGGGATGCACCCACACCTACGAACATTTCCACAAATTCGGAACCAGAGATGGAGAAGAAGGGTACACCTGCTTCGCCTGCTACAGCACGAGCTAGGAGGGTTTTACCTGTACCAGGAGGGCCAACTAACAGCACACCTTTAGGAATTTTTGCACCAACTGCGGTAAAGCGATCGGCGTTTTTCAGAAAGTCTACGACTTCATTTAGTTCCAATTTGGCTTGGTCAATACCAGCTACATCGCTAAATGTCACCTGTGTTTGTGGCTCCATTTGCACTCTGGCTTTGGACTTACCAAAGTTCATGGCTTGGCTACCTGGGCCATTTTGGGCACGGCGTAGCAAGAAGAATAAGCCAACCAGAAGTAATATTGGGAAAAATAAGCTGCTGAGTGTCTTAAACCAAAATCCTTCATCGGTTTGAGGCAAAACATTGATATCAATGCCTTTGGCAGTTAGAGTATTGATCAAGTCTGGGTCGTTGACCAATGTTACCAGCTTTTTATTCGGGTCATACTTGGGTGTCACCAGAGCTGTTGAGCGGTCTGCACTCAGACTGACTTTTTCTACTCTGCCTTTCTCAACTTCTTGAATAAACTGACTGTAACGCCATGTCTCTCTGCTTTGAGGTTGCTTGTCAAAAAATGCTGTTCCTAGCGCAATGACAACAATAAATAGCAGCGCGTACAGCCCTGCATTTCTCCATCGTTTATTCACCGAGGTCTATCCTCCTGTATTTTTTGTGCGTTTCGCTTCCAGCAGTGGCTACGCGCCATCGCGTAGTGTCTCTGATAGGAGAGGGCATTATTAAAATTATGTTAACTTATCTTAACGTATAACATAATGGCATTCCTATCATGCTAAAAATAGCCGCCTGAGCCATTTAAAACTAGGATGGTGAGGATTATATTGTAACGAGCCTGCGGGCTGATGAACGGTATGAATGGGGATAATTTGCACGACACTATTAGTGTAGGCGATCGCTTCAAATCCCTTGACCAAATCCGCTGTCCACGGTTCCTCTTGCACTAGTTGCTGGTGCTTTTGTAGCCAGTTTAGAAGTTGCGATCGCGCAACTCCTGGTAAAATTCCTGTAGATAATGCCGGTGTCCACCATCCACCATCCCGCCACCCCCAGAGATTGCCTGTACTAGTTTCTAGCCAATTTCCTACTGTGTCCACTAAAATCGCTTCTTGAACATCTAAGGATTGGACGCTAGTTTTTGCTAACCAAGCACTCAAGTAATTTCCAGTTTTATGAGATGGGAGACTACGATAAAATTCCGGCTGAGCAATGGCGCAAGACACACCGTTTTTTTGTTTTTCTGTCAAATCATCTGGTAAAAATCTGCCAATTATCCACTCCCGTCCATCGGGAAAGATGGTAACTCTGAGAATAGGAAAGTGTGCCAAGATAATTTCTGCGCCTTGACGCACACGTTTCCAGTTTGGATGCTGCCAACCAAAAGATTGTAGTGAAAAGAGTAGGCGATCGCAATGTGTCTGCCAATCAGTTAAATTATCATCTAACGAATTACCATAAACCCGCAGCGTTGTAAAAACCGTTGCTCCATACAGTAACCCTGGATCATTAACATTTAATTCCAAAGTTTGGGATTCAATTAATTTGCCATCGTACCAAAAAATGTCATTAGTCATAAGTCAGCCGTCTAATACCCCATGCCCCATGCCCCATGC
>NZ_JADEXR010000061.1 GCF_015206995.1 aff. Roholtiella sp. LEGE 12411
GGGCATGGGGGATTATTCTCATGGGGTATGCCCCAAATAATGTCTGGTTGTACTAAATTAAGGACTTGTTGCCATTCTTGTTTTCCCCAGTCGGGGTTACAAAGAAAAACTGGACAGTTGGCTACACAAGCAGCGATAAAACTTGCTAAAAATCTTATTGGTTCGCGTTCAGCTAAGATGATTTTTGGTGGGGTTCCAGATGCTGATAATTGCGTTAGTTCTAAATATAATTCTTCAGCTATTTTTTGAAACTGAAGGCTGTCATAGCCAATCAACCAATTATGCTGAGCAAGTCTTTTAAGATAGTCTAAAGGTTGTTGCATAGACTTTGAAGCCAGGTTTGTTCGTGTTCAAAAAAATGGTTCACGCCAAAACCAACTGCCCTATTTTGTTGGGATAATTCTGCTGCTAGTTGGAGTGCTGCAAGTCTTGCGATCGCAGTTTCAAATACTGATGAAAATACGGCATCAATTTGATGCTGTTGACAAAATTGACGCAACCGAGATGGTGAACCGACTATCCCAGGCTTAATCACAAAAATATCTTGCCAACCTTGTTGATAACAGGTGGTGAGTTGGTTAAGTGTGGCGACAGACTCATCTAAAGCGATCGCAGTCCCATAATGTATACTTAATGCCAACATTTCCTGAAATTGCTCAATAGGTAGTGGTTGTTCAATAAATTCGATTTCTATAGATATTTCTTCATTTGCTTTAATATTGTCGCAAGTCCACAGCCATAAGTTTGCCTCCTCATAGCTGAATCCGCCGTTAGCATCTAATCGCAGTTTTGTAGAAGCTGGTAAGGTATGCGCAAGTATGTTAAAAATTTCTAGTTCATAAGCGATCGCATACACACCTATTTTCCATTTAAACGTACGATATCCCTGCTGCCATAATGTTTCCCATTGACTTAAAGCTGCTTCTCCAGCAGGTAATAAGGCACTGTAAGTAAGGGAGAAAGGGGGAGAAAAGACGAGGGGGAGATGAGGGGAAAGGGAGAAAGGGGGAATAAGAGTATTTATATACTTATCTCCCCCACCCATCCACTCCCGCGCTGACTCAAAGCCAAATTGACAAGCAGGTAACTCATCTGAAATAGAGAAAATTGTCTTGTCTGTGATTTCCTCTGGTAATTGGCGACAATAATTTAAAGCTTGTTCTATGGTTTCGGAACCAAACCAACTAATGGGGGCAATTTCTCCCCAGCCAATTCTACCTGTTTCATCGGTGAGGTTGAGGATAATCCCATCCCGGATATCCCAAATACCATGACTGGTAGTTAAAGATTGCACAAATCTACGCCGATACGGACGAAATTTAAATTTGTAAGTCACTAAATGTTATTTGTTATTTGTCATTAGTCCTTAGTAATTACAAATAACCAAGGACTAATGACTAAGGACAGCCGCCACGATCAATTTGACAACTTCTAGAGTTACTAAAGCATAAATCCTAAACCTAATAGTAAGCAACTCCAAAAATGCACGGCTACGGCAATGAATTTACAGTTACTGACTTTATCTGGTTGGTGGTGATTTTCTTGGACATGACGACATAATTTAATGGCGAAGGGTGAACTAAACCAACTTAGCAGCGTCCAAATTGGAAAAAATCCCCACAGCACAAACAGCAAGGTGAGGGGATAAATGCTACCAGTGAACAACATTAGGAGTTGAGCAGCTTTTGCGGTTCCCAGACGGACGATAGGCGATCGCTTACCGGCAGCTATGTCATCCTTGACTTGGTGAAAGTGTGAGCAAAATAAAATTAAACTTGTGACGATGCCGACAATTATTGAGGCTGCTAAACTCGTGATTGACCAAGTTTGGGTTTGGCTGTAATATGCTGCTGCTACTGCCAAAGGCCCAAAGGCGAAAAAGCAAATAATCTCCCCTAAACCTTGATATCCTAAGCGAAAGGGCGGCCCTTGGTATGTGTAGCCCAATGCACAGCAAAGTAGAATTATACCAATGATAGTTGGGTCTTGTTGCCAAGTTGCGATCGCTAATATGCCCAGCAATCCCAAACCTAAACAAAAATTTCCTAACCAAAATATTAATGATTTGTTGCCAGTTAAGTTCACTAAAGAATGGTGTTTATTTTGATCAATTCCTGTTTCTGAATCAAAGACATCATTACTAATATTTTCCCACGCTAAAATTAAAATTGCCGCAGTTACAAAAGTAGAAAATACTGCACCATTAAAAATTTTAGTTTCGGCAAATGCTACTGCTGTTCCTACCCAAATGGGCATAATGGCAACGCTGTACATCGGCGGTTTAATTGCCGCCATCCATAACTTAGTGTTGGGATATAAAATCTGCTTGGTAGTCATCAGTCGTGATTAATTAAATTGCCCGAATATTACTCACACGTTAGATTTTATGATTTACAGAGACGTTAGATACTAGTGAGGTACAAAAAACTGCTAGTTTTAGCATGGCTGTTTAACCTTGTGTTACTAACACCCACCTTGATGTTGCAGATCAAAACCGAGCTTGGCTTGTCAGGGTCTTGGAACACCATGAACAAGGCAAACCACACGCTGGTGAAATGGCGACTTAATATGTTACCTGTAGAAATACGACCACGATTAATTACACTTTAGGAAGTTAACTTAAAAAAAATTTACTTTAGATCCATGACAGTTTTACCATGTCGTAGTAACTCCTTTGTAGAGCACAAAGATTTATATCAATTTCTGTTAGCAGTGCAAGAAAAGTGCCTCAAAAATAATAGCAGGCAAATTGTCAGTATCTCCCAAGAGATTGACTTGGTTGATCCTTTAGTTGTATTGAATAAACTTACACAAGTAAATGAAATAAATTTTTACTTTGAGCATAAAGGGAAAGGAGAAGCGATCGCGGCAATTGATACTGTGACCAAATTACAAATTGATGGCATAGACCGTTTTACTAAAGCTGAGTATTTTATCAAATCTTGTCTAAAAAATATAATTAACTTTGGTAACGCCAATCAACCTTTTTCTGGGCCTCACTTTTTTTGTTACTTTAGTTTTTTTGACCAAAATACCGAAGCAGATTATCCATTTCCATCTGCTACCGTTTTCTTGCCACGCTGGCAAGTAGCTGTGAAAAATCAGCGGTGTATATTAGTAACGAATACAATTATTAATGGCGGTGTAAATATTCAAAGAGTCTTACAGACTGTGCGAGGTAAAATTCAATTTCTCCAATCTTTAGAAGATTATCCGAAGACTGATTATTTTCCCGCAAAATTTCGCCAAAAATCAGTTACGAATGCTACTCAATTTAAACGTTCAGTATCTTCTGTTTTGGAAAAAATCCACTCTAGTCATTTAAGTAAAATTGTACTAGCAGATACACTAGATGTGAAGTCAAGTAGTAATTTTAACTTATTCAAATCATTAAATAATCTCAGGCAAATACATCCTAATTGTTATATTTTTTCCACAAGTAATGGCAAAGGGCAAAATTTTATTGGTGCCAGCCCAGAAAGATTAATTAGTATTAATAATCAGCAGTTAATTACCGATGCTTTGGCTGGCTCTGCACCACGAGGTAAAACACCCGCCGAAGATGCTGCTAATGCCAATCGTTTATTAAATAGTGAAAAAGAAAGGCATGAACATTTGTTGGTAATCGATTTTATTACTCAACGCTTATCCCAGCTAGGTGTATTACCCCAAGTATTAGCACCGCGCCTACGACAATTATCTAACATCCAGCATTTATGGACACCAATCAGCGCCATAGTTCCTGACAACGTACACCCGTTAAAGATTGTTGCTCAACTGCATCCTACACCAGCCGTTGCGGGTGCAGCACGAGATGTTGCCTGTGCTGAAATTCGGCGTTATGAGAGCTTTGAGAGGGGTTTATATGCTGCACCTCTAGGTTGGATAGACTCTGAGGGGAACTGCGAGTTTATCGTCGGAATTCGTTCAGCACTGATTGATGGCGATCGCGCTAGACTTTACGCAGGTGCTGGTATCGTTGCCGGTTCTGATCCTGACAAAGAGTTTGCAGAGGTGCAACTCAAACTTCAGGCTTTACTGAAAGCATTAGTGTGAATCCCCAGTGACTATGCCCGATCGCCCAGGTGATATTACCACCGAGGGCGACGATAAACCCGGCGATCGCCAATAAAGTATTTAAGTCTTTCATTTAAAGCTATTAATTTAGTTTAATAGTTGATCTAACTTGCCTTCAACCCTTTCAATGTCATCACCTAATTTAAAAATCAAGTTATTGGTGTAGTTCTCAACAGGTGGCAGATATTCCCAAATTGGGACTCGAAGGTTTGTCAGCCAAGTTGCATCAGAAATTGTCAATTGATAGTTACTGGCAACCTTGGGGAACTTTACAAGTTTAGTGCGATTGAGCAGATACGGAATTTCAATAGCCGTGATGGGGGGTGAATTTACCCCAGCGATTTATAGCTAAAAATACCACTAACTAATTAAAATATCCCCCTCAAGTTTTAAAGTTTTGAGGGGGTTATAAATTTGAATTAATACTTTAGAGTGAGGCTAAGCAAGTAGTTACAGCCTTAAGATTGTAAACATGATTTGCAAGTCAAGCAACTTGTCGTTGAAGTTTTTAGTTATGAGTTATAAACTCCCAACTACTAATTTCTAGCTTATGAGTTTTTTGCTCCAGCAACAGTCAATATTTAAATCAACATAGATAATTTAAAACTTCAAAAAATCAAGTTTTTTCAGCCCGAGTAAATATCTAAGATGCTTAAGTAAGCTAGCTTATTGAAGATTTTAGCTAGCTCAAACCCAGAACTAAACAGGTAATATCAATGACACAATCTAACAATAATTCTAGTAAGCAAAAAGTTGCTATCCTGATTGAAAACGAAGTAGAAGATTCAGAATTGACAGTTCCTTATAATGGGCTAAAACAAGCAGGAATAGAGGTTGTTGTGCTCGGTGCGCGCATGAATGAAAAATATAAGGGTAAACGCGGTAAACTTAACATGCAGGCCGACGGTACAACAACAGAAGCGATCGCAGCAGAATTCGACGCAGTAATCATTCCTGGTGGAATGGCTCCCGACAAAATGCGGCGCAATCCCAACACAGTCCGTTTTGTACAAGAGGCGATGCAGCAAGGAAAATTGGTAGCTGCGGTTTGCCATGGCCCACAACTTTTGATTGAAGGCGATTTACTCAAAGGTAAGCAAGCCACCGGCTTCAGTGCTATCCGCAAGGACATGATTAATGCTGGTGCAAATTACATAGACGAGCCGCTAGTAGTTGACGGGAATTTGATTACCTCGCGTGAACCTGGAGACTTACCAATTTTTACCACAGCCATCTTGAGTCGCTTGGGTTACGGTGGTAAAGATGCTGCATTGCCAAGTGAGGAAGATACAAGCGCTGAATGGTGGAAATTCGCTGATGCTTGGGGTGGCTCAACCAAAGGCGATATTGGCAGAGGTTTGAATACTGCTCTTGCTGGTGAGCGTTATTTATTAGAAGCCTTGGAAAAGTATACCGAAAAAGAATCAGATGCGGAAGTGCGATCGCTCTTTCAGGAGATGATTGGTAATAAACAGCACCATATCGAAAAACTGGAAACTTATCTTCACCAAATAGGCGATAAACCCTCTTTAACCGCAAATATCGCTAATCAGTATGCCAAGGTGAAAACAGCCTTAACAGGTAGTGATGACATCTATCAGCTGCGTTCCGCTCTGGGGGATGTGCAAACTGGTATTGGCGATATTGGCAATTTGTGTGCTATGTACACTGATCCAGTGGCAACTGCTATTTTCAAACAAATCTACAACGATTTATGGAAATACGAACAACGACTAATAGAACTGTATCGGTTACGGATAGGTGGTGCTCAGGTTAATCCTCCTAAACCGACTACAGGAGCTGCTATGTCGATGTAACTCGTTTTGAGGTTCTACCTGGGAATGCATACATAGCGGAGATAGAACCTCCCGATTCGCATTCCCAGTATGCGACTAGGAACGAGTTAACAAAAGACATCTCCGAAAAAGAATGTATAAACGTAGCACTACTACCACTGTACAAGGGTTCTGGATAATGCATATTTGATTTCTGGAGATGTCTAAAACAATAAAGATTAAGAAAGTTGATGGGGAGATAAAAAAGTGACTTCAACATCAGGGGATAAACTAAGTCAAACTCACAGTGGTAGCAGTGAAGCTAGTGAAACTGAGCGTTGGGCATCTCTTATCGGTGGCGGTGCGCTAGTACTGATGGGTTTAAGACAAGGCTCCTTGCGGGGAGCGCTGACAGCTTTAGCTGGTGGCGGTTTGATTTATCAAGGCGCAACTAAACAAAGCACAATCCAGCAAGCACAAGAAGCAATGGGTGTGAACCAACCTATCAAAGTTGAAAAGACAGTAACCATCAATAGATCGGCAGATGAACTGTACCGCTTTTGGCACAACTTGGAGAATCTGCCCACATTTATGAAGCATCTCAAATCTGTGAAAGTTTACAACGAAAAACGTTCACATTGGATTGCTAACGCACCCTTGGGGAAAAGCGTGGAGTGGGATGCAGACATTCTGGAAGATCGGGAAAATGAGTTTATTTCTTGGGCTTCTGTAGAAGGCGCAGATGTTGATAATTCTGGTTTTGTTCGCTTCCAAAAAGCACCAGGCGATCGCGGCACGGAAGTCAAGGTTGTTTTAGAGTATAACCCACCTGGTGGAGCACTAGCATCTGTTGTAGCTAAACTTTTCGGTGAAGAACCAGAACAGCAAATTGGTGATGAATTACGCCGCTTCAAGATGTTAATGGAAGCAGGTGAAATCGCCACCACTGAAGGACAACCCACTGGACATAAGTAGTTATTTGTCCTTTGTCCTAACCTCCAGGAAGCCGCTTGCTACAAGTCGGTGAACCCTTGATTTAATGTTAGTCCCCGCAGGTGGATTTGGTTTGTGTAGTAGCGAATTCTATTCGCCTAATACTTTTAAAACATCATCTAAGCGTCTACTTATTTGTTATTTGTATAAAGTAAATAACAAATAACTAATTTAGATTTTTCAACATCAACAGACAGCTTCATAAAAGTTGTGTTGAAACCACAAAATGGCTAAGAGGTTAGTTGTAAATTTACTACTAGCTAATTACCAGGGTACATAGCGATCAATTGGAGTGATTTAATGAACCAAGTAACTTCTTTGTTAAAAAATCTACGTCATATCCTGACAGTTTTTCTAGTAGGAATTACATTTTTTGTGATTCAGGCTTTTGGTTACAGTACTACACTGCAAGCCCACGCAGCTAACACTGTAACAACTCCGGAGGGGACTTATTACAAAGGAGTACCTGATAGTGATGCGAACGACCTTACTAACAAAGCGAATCGTGCAGCTAACAGTACTAGAAATAACGTAAAAAGCGCTGCTGATAATATCCGAGAAAAGCTTAATCTTGATGAGCCACTTCCTCGAAGCACCAAAAACTTTTTACAATCTACTAAAGAAAAAGTAGAAGATACCGTTATGCCTGTAATTGGCAAGAAAGAAGGATATTACCAAGAGAGATAATCCCACTCAGGATGGAGTATTAGAGGAGTATGTTGAATGTTGAAAGTCGAGCCTTAACTATTAGACCTTTGACTCTGGGCTGTTCAATATTCTCAACTCCTCTTTTCTTGATAATTGACTCGTTATCAAACAATTCATAATTTGCAATCAATTAATTTAATTACGAATTATGAATTACGAATTATCGTATTATCCTAACTAAGGACTAATAATTATGAAAGCAGTTTGCTGGCATGGAGCAAACGACGTGCGCGTGGAAACAGTTCTAGATCCCAAAATCATCAACCCACGTGATGCCATTGTTAAAATTACTTCCACGGCAATTTGCGGATCGGATTTGCATATTTATAACGGCTATATTCCCACAATGGAGAAAGGCGATATTCTTGGCCATGAATTTATGGGGGAAGTCGTCGAACTTGGAAGTGCAGTGAAAAATGTGAAGGTAGGCGATCGCGTCGTTGTTCCTTTTACAATATCCTGTGGCAACTGCTTTTTCTGCAATCGTGATTTATGGTCACTGTGCGATAACTCTAACCCCAATGCTTGGCTAGTAGAAAAGCAGATGGGCTATTCCCCATCAGGTCTATTTGGCTACTCTCACTTATTTGGTGGTTACGCTGGTGGTCAAGCAGAGTATGCACGAGTGCCCTTTGCAGATGTAGGCTTGTTCAAAATCCCTGATGGTTTAACGGATGAGCAAGTATTATTTTTAACGGATATTTTCCCAACTGGCTACATGGCAGCCGAGAACTGCAACATCCAACCCGGTGATATTGTCGCGGTTTGGGGCTGTGGCCCAGTCGGACAATTCGCCATCAAAAGTGCATATCTACTGGGTGCAGAACATGTCATCGCTTTTGACCGCGTTCCCGAACGCCTGCAAATGGCTAAAGAATACGGCCAAGCCGAAGTCCTCAACTACGAGGAAGTAGATGTTGGTGAAGCACTTAAAGAAATGACCGGTGGTCGTGGCCCTGATGCGTGCATTGATGCAGTGGGAATGGAGGCACACGGCACAGATTTTATGGCGTTGTACGACCAAGTAAAGCAAGCAGTGCGTCTAGAAACAGACCGCCCCACGGCATTACGACAAGTAATTGTCTCTTGTCGCAAAGGTGGTCACGTATCAATTCCAGGTGTATACGGTGGCTTTGTAGATAAAGTGCCGATGGGTGCTGCGATGAACAAGGGACTAACCTTAAAAATGGGACAAACTCACGTCCACAAGTATTTACGACCCTTGCTAGAACACATCCAAAACGGTGAAATTGACCCAACTTTTATCATCACCCACAGCTTACCTCTAGAACAAGCACCTCACGGCTACGAAATTTTTAAGCACAAGAAAGATAACTGTATCAAAGTTGTACTCAAACCGTAAATAGTGCTGAGTTGTTTAACTTTCCTGCTTTTTTCTTGTTCCTTAGCTCTGCTCAGAAATGCCTAGTTAGGGACTTCCAAATCCCCCTGTAAGTAGCCTTGATTTCATCAGCTAAATAATAGCTGGAAATTTCGGCTTCTATCTTCTCGGTTCCATGGGCTAGTCCTGGAACCGTGATTATTCACCAATACCCACAGGGAAAAGACAAATTTCACCCATTTCATTAAACTGCTCTTGCAGCCAAGTTGCGAATAGTTCACTTAAAAGTCGCTGGCGCATGAGATTATCTAACTGAGCAGAAATGAACTTTTCAAGTCGCACGATCGCCACCCATTCACCCAAGCGAGTAGGGGGCCATAGTTGACCAGGTTGGCTATTAGCTAACATTTTTGCCAAAGTTGGGTGACACTTACTCAAATGAATTGGGCCGATTAATCCGCCATTAGAAGCGCTGGGATCTTCAGAGTACTGGCTAGCGAGTGCAGCAAAGTCTGTCTCTTTTTCTTGAATACGGAAATATAATTCTTGAACAGCTAAATCATCAGTCTTAATTAAAGAAAAAAGCACTTGATCAAATTCTGATTTGCGGCTTCTAAAAACAGATTCTAATTGGTTTCCCCAGGTAGCTTGCTGAAATTTCTCAATTCTTAGCGATCGCACGGCATAGGTTTGTAGTTGCTCTGGTGTCATACCATTACGCTTGAGCCAAGTCTGAATTTCTGTATGGGAATTGAGCTGATTTTTCTCACAAAACTGTTGCTGAGCGCTTTGTGTTTCTTCAAGGGTACAGGTGAAAGGAGCGATCGCATCATCAACGATTAATTCAAATAATAACCGAGGCAATAATTGGTAACCAGCTAGTAAGGACACTATTTCTTTAGTTGTAATAGTACGGTTGCCGACTCGTAAAACTACGGTCATAGTTTTGTCATTAGGGGAATGAGGGATGGTGAGATTGCTGGTAGAGGGATGAAGGTAAGGAACTGATACAAAAGTTTTCCCGCCTTTTGACCAAATAATTACTAATTCGTAATTCGTAATTGAATGGGTACAAGCCCCACTAATTCTAACTACGAATTACGAATCATTGGTTACGAAATATACACTAATAGCAAGTGCTCAATACTTCGTTAAACAGGAGTCAAATAGTTATTAAATACGAAAGTACCCACATTTTTACCTACTTGCACTCCATCTACAGTCGCAGAGTCAATATGGACACCACCATATAAGCGGCTATCGGCATCCTCTTGAGCTAGTTGAGAAAAGCTACCGAAATAGCGAGCAACCCCAGGTAATTCCTGAGAAGGAATATCAAAACTGATGTTGTCAGTGCCGTAAAAAAGCTTGAGAATCTCGGCTGATACACCACCAAATACCGAATGTCCAGATATGTAGTCGGGGAATGGCGGAGTATCTAACAGTGGTTCCCAATTGGGATCGGCAACTGTATTGGGATTATTATCGCGATCGCCATTGCGGATTACGGTAATCGGACGTGCTTGATTGAATGAGTATTTAGTATCCCATGCACTAATCCCAGCATCAGCTTGAGCAATATTTAATAGCGCAAACAACCGAGCATTTTCCTCCAGCGTATTGCCTTGAGCTAATGCAATTTCTTGAGCAACTTCGTTCAACTGACCCGGTGGTCTGAAAGTGTCGCCGCGATCGTAAGCCCAAAATTGAGCAATTTCAGTCTGATCTTTGGTGCGGACAGTACTGTTTTCAGAACCAAGTGCCTTGACTCTATTAAACTCTCTAGCATAGCGGGGGCTACCATACTGAGGCAAAGTATCTGGACGGAACTGGGCGACGCTGTTGATTGCAAAGGGCCTTACTAGCCCCCACTGTGGCAATAAAGCTGGTGCCAAATTGGTAGTGTTATTTGTCGTTTCACCATCACTGAAAGTTGGTTGCCAATCACCAAAACGACTACCGGGTGTGTATGCTCCTTGTGCAGTAATTGCACCATCGTTCCTGCGACTATCCAGTATTTGCCGAGCAACTTTTTGTCCTATGGCAATACCTTTGTCTTCAGCTGCACCGTCAGGAATAGCTGCAAGAGACCTTTGTCTTTGTTCATCAAATGTGGCTTTTAATGTATCTCTAATTCCCTGATTCAGGAAAAATCGTGGAGGCGCAAATTGTGGGTCTGTAAACACAGTTACTAGAGTTTGATAAGCTGCCTCCACCGCCGCAGCCTCTTTGGACGCTCCTGCGGCTTCCGATGCACTGATGTTTGCAAGGTAAGGTTTGTAACTCCGGTCAACTGCGTTCACCGCGTCATAGATTGCTGCATGAACGATCGCCTGATTCCGCGCTCCCAAGGGAGGTGCTGTCTGTGCCAGCTGTATGGCATTCAAAAGTATCGAATTCCATTGAATAACAACGTCACCTTCAGTAATTATCTGAGTA
This sequence comes from aff. Roholtiella sp. LEGE 12411, assembly GCF_015206995.1. Classification (GTDB taxonomy): domain Bacteria; phylum Cyanobacteriota; class Cyanobacteriia; order Cyanobacteriales; family Nostocaceae; genus Komarekiella. The sequence goes on from NZ_JADEXR010000061.1 coordinate 11,335, forward strand.
GCTAGATTGTTATTTGTATTACCTTCGGTAATGTTACTATTAGCCGACTCTACCTGTCCAACCAGATAGTAGAGTCCTGGTGAGACAACACTTGCAGTGCGAAAGTCAGATCCAGCAAAGTCTATAGTAAAGGTTCTGGACTGACCAGGTCTTAAGTTAACATTTAGACCATTTAAACTACCCAGAAGTTCATCTTTACCCTGCAATAAATCACTTGCACCTCTGACTGTCCCCAGGGTGTTTAAAGAATTGAGTTCAAGAACTTTGTCTGTTGATGCATATAATTTCAGGTTTACAGGCCCCTGAAAGCGCATATCGCCTTGATTCTTGACAACAATATCAAGTTGTCCTTTTTCATCAGGAAAGATTGTCGGATTCTGAAATATGTCAGCAAACTGGATAACTAAATCTGAAGCCATGATGTTTTTGTCCTTTCAAGTGTGCAGAAAAATTGGAAGTTGGAATTTTCCATCAAACGAAAATAAACTGATTTGTATTAGAAAGATTGATATTTGCCAGTGAAATTCCTTCTAAAACACCTATCAGTTCAGGTACAGCTTGCCCTAGGGTTAAAAATATTCCTGCACCAGATATGGTAGTATTCGCAAACGTACCCAATGAATACATGCTCTGTGAACCCGCCAGTTGGACTCTATCCAAACCACGGTTAGTACCATCGTTGAGGGAGCCAAAGTCTTTGATGAGAGCGTAGTCTAGATCGCCATTGGCGTTCACATTCCCGTCATTGTATAGAACGACATCAAACACGACCGTATTATTACCATTTACATCTCTGGCGTTTGCGTCTCCAAGTCCCAGGACAAAAGTGTCGTTGTTTCTTCCACCGATTAATGTATCAACTTCACCAAAGCCAAACCCGTTCTGTAATTGGCCAAAGAAGGCGGTGTCAGTGCCAACTAAGATATCACTGCCAGTGCCACCATCAAGGGTGTCATTACCCTGTCCACCAAATAGTGAATCTATTCCAGCATCACCATTGAGGATATCATTCCCCCGACCACCATCAATATTGTCGCTGCCAATCCCACCAGAGATGATGTCGTTACCACTAACGCCAGGGTTATTTTCTATGTCATCACCATAGAGTATATCGTTACCACTTCCACCATCAATGGTGTCGTTACCTGCTCCGCCTTCAGCATAGTCACTGCCAAGATCACCAGAGATGATGTCATCACCGTCTTGACCATAAAGTAAGTCATTGCCATCACCACCCTTGATGGTATCATTGCCACTGGCAATCAAGTCGGCATTTCCACTGGGAGTGTAGTCCCCATAGATGATGTCTCTTCCGACATTTCCTTCTAGGTAGTCACTTCCACCACCACCACTAATGGTGTCATTTCCTGCTTGACCAAAGACTGTATCATCACCTTCGAGACTGCTGATGATATCACCTCTAGTCGTGCCATTGATGGTATCTGCGTTCAGAGTACCTAAGAAGATATTGTTACCAATTCTCAAAACTGAAGCGGATGGTTGAGAAACTGAACCGGATTCCACCCGTTCTAGTACTTGTAATTGTGACGCTTCAGATGTAGTCAGTTGTGGTGCAACTTCTACTACTTGTGATGTATCGAATGTGCTTGACTTTGGCTCTTGGATTTCTGCCATTTGTTTTGAGTTAGTTTGTGAAAGAACTGAATTGAAGCAACATGAAACAATACATAGCTAGGCAAAATAATTCGTAATTTATAATTCGTAAACGAAGTTCTGATTCGACAGTAACCGCCAATACTTGGACTTCCTAACGAATTACGAATAAGGAATTATTTAGTCTAAAGAGGTGGGCCCCTTTTACCTAGCCATGAATTCCATTCATCAAAACTGACTGCCAAATCTGAGGTGAAATCTTTTTGGCTATCTTTCATCTTTTCAAGTATTTAAATGTGCGTTTGAGAAGTCGTATCGCGCTTTATAGACCAAAGTTTGATCGTTTGATCACCACTACCACTGGCTATGGTTTGCCCATCAGGACTGATAACAACAGACCACACTGGCTTGGTGTACTCTGTAAAGTTGTCAATAAGTCTGCCATCGCTCAGCCGCCACAATTTGCTCGTTTTGTCACCACTACCACTAGCTATCATTTGACCATCAGGGCTGAACTGAAAAGAGCATATTGCTTGAGAATGCCCCATCAACGTGTATAGAAGCATTGGACTACGAGTATCCTAGTTGCCAAATCCGAATCGAGCCATCAGTATTATCACAGGTTAACTAAACTTACTACCCTTCAAATAACGTTGTAATAGGAGGAAAAATTATTGGTTGTGAAGCTGTTCTTAATGCAATAGATTTATAGCTTTTAACTAGTTGAGCAACTTTATTTGACATACTTCAAATTCTTAAAGTCATTAGTGTGGGATTGTTTAAGTAAGATTATTTAACAATCAGTTATCAGGTTATAATACATGTAACCGCTGTTTGTTACAATACTATTGTTAATGAACTAAAAAATATAAACTTTTGTTTCAGGATTTAGGTCAAGAGAGAATGGCACGCTTGAAAAGCCCAAAGGCTTGTGTCGTCTCGTTCCCAGCCCCCAGGCTGGGAATGTGTTTAAAGAGGCTCTGCCTCTTGTCAAGCTAGTGGAGGCGGAGCCTCCCAGAATGGGTTCCCAGCCCCCAGGCTGGGAACCAGTCAGAGCAAGGGCTGTATCTTTAGTGCCATTAGGTCAAGAGAGTTATTAACAAGTGTGAGATGGCAAGGAGACTATCACAGGGTTGTAAACAAGAGACCTCTTGCAGATTTATTTTATGGTAAGGTGAAGAGTTTTGAGATGAATTGGCTTCACCAATGCGATACGAACAAACAAAGCGACTGTCCAATCGAGAATTTAAACGTCTGGTTGGAGTACAAAGACGGACATTTGATGAATACGACGTCCAATGCATAGATAAGATTAATACTAGTACCGCTGCGCGTAATTCGTAATTCGTAATTTTTAATTCCCTTGTAGCAAGGGTTTCAGACATTTCAAATGGGTACTTAATTTTGCCGTGCTGTACTAGTAAATTGGTAGAATTAGGCGGTAATTAAGAATAGTAAGAATTCTCTGACAAGGCTCCTCTAATTCTCTATGACTAATCAAGTATTAATAGCACTTACTTTCATCGGCTTTCTTGCCTTTATTATTTTCGTCGGAATTTACTCTGCAAGCCATAAGCAAAACACAACTGCTGATTATTTACTAGCGAGTCGAGGGGTGCATCCCTGGTTAACAGCACTGTCAGCGATGTCAACCGGTCAGAGTGGCTTATTATTTTTGGGACAGGTTGGTTTTGCTTACAAGATTGGAATTTCTGCTATTTGGTTAGTTATTGGCTGGGCGATCGGAGACTACATTGCTTGGTGGTTTTTTTTCAAGCGGTTAAGACAAATTTCTGAGGATACCTCGTCTGATACAGTCTCTGCGTTCCTGGCTCAAAATACTCCAGGCGATCGCTGGATTTCTATTGTCTCAGCTATCATCATTATTGCTTTTCTTGGTTCCTATGCCGCATCACAACTTGTCGCCGGAAGCAAAGCACTGAATGTAGTGTTCGGTTGGGACTACTACTGGGGAATTGTGCTGGGGGCTGTAATGGTCGTCATTTACTGTTTTTCTGGCGGTGTCCGTGCCGAAATTTGGACAGATGCAGTCCAAGGGATTATCATGATTGGCTCGTTGCTACTACTGCTGATTGTTGCAGTCGTCAACTCTGGTGGATTAGGAGGAGTCTGGACAAAACTAGCAGCTATTGATCCACAACTGGTTAGTTTAAGTCCCACAAATCTCCCTCTGGGATTTTTGCCTTTTTTATTTGGTTGGATAGTGGCTGGGTTTGGTGTAGTTGGTCAACCTCATATATTGACACGAGCGATGGCCATTGACTCGGCTGAAAATGTGAATCATGCTCTCAATATCAAAACTATCTGTGGTCTGACTAATTCTTTTTCTGCTATTGGTATAGGCTTGACAGCGCGAGTACTCCTACCAGAATTGATGAATGGAGGCGATCCAGAGTTGGCTTTACCCTACTTAGCACAGGAGCTTTTACCTGCTGTCTTTGTGGGACTGATGCTAGCAGGAGTGTTTGCTGCTACGATGTCCACCGCCGATTCTCAGATTCTCTGTTGTTCAGCAGCGATCACGCAAGATATTTTTCCTCAGTTTGCTAACTCTTACAAGCTGGCTAAACTAGGAACTCTAACTGTAGCAATGATAGTTTTAAGTATTGCCTTAGTAGGTGATAGTAATGTATTCCTGTTAGTTACATTCTCTTGGTCAGCTTTGGCTTCGGGTTTGGGCCCATTATTAATAATACGTGTCTGGCAATTGCCTGTGAGTACACCTGTGGCGCTGTTGATGATGAGCGTTGGCATTGCAGCCGCTGTGTCTTGGAGTTTAGTATTTAAGTTATCTAATATTGTTTACGAAGTTCTTCCGGGAATGGCTGCGGGTATCCTCGTCTATTTAATTGCTCAATTTTTTACTAGGAAGCAGTCAGGAATTAAGAGCAAGTAGCTAGAATCAAAGATTTAGGAAAGCCTAAAACCTTAACCTTCCCAACTGTATATTTAGGCAAAAACCAAGGAGCTACTAACATTATATTCGACTTTTCAAATAATACAAAACCAGTTACTTACGACGATATTATCAGCCAATGACAAATAACTTATATAGGAACCATATTTGATTTCTGAAAAAAATTCAGTACATCTTTATTACTTATTCTCCATGCCCCATTCTCCATTCCCTGTCTCTACAAGTCAGTTCACGAATCAAATCGGATTACTATAGTTCATGCATCACTTTGTATTGCTGTACTATTTTCATCTAAAACCGCAGAACGCAAATTTTGCCAATATTCTGGTGTTACTTCCTGAGTGTCCGAGTTAATACCTTCAAGTAAAAGCATTTCTAACTTCGCTTGCGCCTTACGTTTTTTGTCTTGCTGCACCAAGTCCACAAAATACTCGCCGATGCTGTTGTAAGTACCTGTCATCAATTGTGCCTCGACATAAACGCGCATCTCATCAGGGATATCAATATTGATATTCATTAGCTTTTAAGCATAACTACATCTATTATTTTAGCGTGCAAGCCTTCATTCAACCTACAAATGAACATTTGGTGAAAAGAAATAAAGTTATTGAACACGACTACCCACCGATAAACAAAAAATTAGATAATATGAATTTTTTCAAATGCCTCATTTCAAAATTATTTTTGGCGCCAGTTTTTGGTCATTACGACTTTAGTAATTACTTGCCATAGTACGGCAAGTAATACGATTTTAAGGCTGTGAAAACAGGCAATCTTTACAATAAGTATGCCCTTGTTAATGAAAGTGGAGGTAATGATTACCGAAGAATTGATAAGCTGTTACGCTTTTAAATTGCATAGTTACTCATGAAGAGTGTCAAGAGTCAAGAGAAGCCAGTCACTCAACGGGGGAAATCCTCCGCTCGCCCTTGGCGTCTCCCCTTGGGAGAAGTTCAGAGCATCGGCTTCCGGCGCTCCGACTTCTCTTTGCACGTGACTGGCTCCTCTGGACAACCCTCATGAGTCAATATGCAAACTTTCAGGTGTTTTAGCTTACTTTATACCAAAATAACCAGCGCTATTTGGAGAAGCCTGGATAATTCGCTACAGTAATTTGTGTTACCAAAAATGAGGATATAAGTGCGTTGCGTCCCAATTTATCTGATGTAGCCAAAATCTTCTTTAGTCCTGAAACTCTTTTCCCCTTTTTAATTGGCACAATATTCTTATCAGTATTGAGCAATGCAGTTACGCAAATATTGTTTAGCTGGTTGGGTACTTCGGTAAAAGTATCGTTCGGGATAGCCCTAGGGGCTGTGTGTATCTTTGCGCTGTCAGTGTGGTTATTTGCGATTGGATTATCACAGTTGCGCCAAAAAACAGAAGTCAAATTAGATAAAGTATCACCTGCTAAACGACGGGGATTAATTTTGCTTGTCAGCCGTCCTGAACCTTGTCGCAAGGCAATTAATTACCACATACCAGTATTAGAATGTGTTTGGCTAATTTGCTCTCAAGAGACGTTAGCTGTTGCTCAAGAGTTACAGCGGGAGTTTGCCCAGTTAAAAATATCAGCCCCGATTGTCGTTAATGATATCTATGACCCTCTAGACTTTTATAAGTGTGTTAAAAAGATTTACAGGAGTTTGCCAGATGGTTGGAATATTGCTGATGTGATCGCTGACTATACAGGTATGACTGCACATGGTTCTGTGGGTATGGTGTTAGCCAGTTTAGGAGGACAATATTCACTACAATATACGCCAGCAGAAATAGATAAAACTACGCAAAAGCCGACGGGGCGATCGCTCTCTCCAATTGAAATCGCTTTGTATACTGCACAAGATGCTAACACCACTACACGGAATTCGTAATTAAGATAGTTCAATTTAATCTAGGTTTCCTGGCTTGCATCCATAGCCTGATTTTGGACAATTGGTATAACTAGTAAAAACACAAGTACTTTCATAATCCTGTTATCCTCATAACCACCCACGCAGAGAGCAACCCAAAGCGATCGCTATGCTTCAGTATCCCAATTTAGAAAAGGCGCTAAAATATAACTTCGGTTACGATCAATTCCGCCCCGGACAGCGGCAAATTATCGAAGATGCGTTGCAAAACCGGGATTTACTGATTGTAATGCCTACTGGTGGCGGAAAATCTCTGTGTTTTCAGTTACCTGCATTGCTGAAAAAAGGCTTAACGGTAGTAGTATCGCCGCTAATTGCCTTAATGCAAGACCAAGTGGAAGCATTGCGAAATAATAACATTTCCGCGACATTTCTTAACAGCAGTCTTAACCCTTATAAGGTGCGATCGCGTGAAGAAGCCATCTTAAACGGTAAAGTCAAATTACTATACGTCGCTCCAGAACGGCTGCTCAGTGAAAGATTTCTCCCATTTCTAGATTTAGTCAAGGAAAAAATTGGGATTGCGGCTTTTGCTATTGATGAAGCGCATTGCGTCTCTGAGTGGGGACACGATTTTCGCCCAGAATACCGCCAGATGAAATCTCTGCGGAAACGCTACCCTGATGTCCCAACTCTCGCCCTCACCGCCACAGCAACAGATCGCGTCCGTACTGATATCATCCAACAATTAGGGCTAAAGCAACCCAGTATTCACATTGCTAGCTTTAACCGCCAAAACCTTTACTATGAAGTTCGTTCTAAAACTAAATCTGCTTACGCTGAATTATTGGAACTTGTTCGGGAAAATGAAGGTTCAGCAATTATTTATTGCTTAACGCGCAAAAAAGTTGATGAACTCACTTTTAAACTGCAAAATGATCAGATTTCTGCCTTATCTTATCATGCTGGATTGGGTGACGAAGAACGTAGCAACAATCAAACTCGATTTATTCGGGATGATGTGCGCGTTATGGTGGCAACAATCGCCTTTGGGATGGGAATTAATAAACCAGATGTGCGGTTAGTAATTCACTTTGATTTACCGCGTAATTTAGAAAGTTATTATCAAGAATCAGGTAGGGCAGGAAGAGATAGTGAACCTTCACGTTGTACACTTTTTTTCAGTTTTAGTGATATTAAAACTATTGAATGGAGTATTAACCAAAAAACCGACCCCCAAGAACAGTTAATTTCTAAGCAACAATTACGTCAAGTAATTGACTATGCTGAAGGTACTGTTTGCCGTCGGACAATTCAGTTAGGTTATTTTGGAGAACGCTTTCCAGGTAATTGCGGTAACTGTGATAATTGTCGTTATCCCAAACCATTGCAAGACTGGACAATCGAAGCCATGAAATTTTTATCTTGTGTGGCGCGTTGTAAAGAAAGATTTGGAATGCTGCACATTATTGATGTGTTGCGGGGAGGAAAAAATCAGAAAATTACCCAAAACGAACACGATAAACTTTCTACTTACGGTATTGGCAAAGATAAAACTGTAGATGAGTGGCGAATGCTGGGGCGATCGCTTTTACATCAAGGTATGCTAGAACAAACTAGCGATGGTTATTCAGTATTAAAACTGAACGCCCTAAGTTGGGAAGTAATGCGGCGACAGCGTACGGTTTCTCTCGCCATTCCCATAGCACAAAAGATTACTTGGGAAGAAGGGAGTGAAAAAGCCGCAGAGGCAGAAATATTATTACAGAGATTGCGATCGCTCCGCAAGCAACTTGCTGACGAACAATCTGTACCACCCTACGTTATTTTTCACGATTCAACCCTGAAATTAATGACGCAGGTACAACCCCAAACCTTAGCCGAATTTGCTAAACTTTCTGGCGTTGGTAGTCATAAACTTGCTCAGTATGGTGAAAAGTTCCTTGCAGAGATTAACGCCTACTCCCAAAAACAAAGTTTGCCGGAAAAACCAGTTAATTTAAAACCATCTCAAAACTTACTTTCCGATACAGAGTTATTAACATTACAGTTGCATCAACAAGGTTTTAGCGTTATCGAAATTGCCCAAAAGCGCAACATCCGTCCCACTACAATTATTCGTCATCTTACAGATTTAATTGAGAAAAATCAGCCTATAGATTTAAATCAGTTAGTACCTCTTGAACATCAGCAAAAAATTTGGCAAATTTTAGAAGTTCTTGGTGACATTTCTTTAACTCCAATTCGAGAACAACTTGGCGAAAGCTACAGTTTCGATGAAATTCGCTTAGTACGGGGAAAATGGCGGCGCGAAAATCGTAAGTGATAATTGGTCTTACTATTTACTCATATATTTATTTTTTGAAAGACTAGATAAGGAAGCTAAAATTAAATATTATGATTAAAATACAATAGCAAGATTAAACCAATTCGCAATTCGCAATTCGCAATTCGCAATTACGTTTTGTAATGGGGATTTAACCCCAACACAAAACTTACCTGTTATGGAACCGGGGGACTTAAACCCGCGGAACTTGTTAAAGGAGTCAGCTAATGAGTCAAATGCTAACAACAGGAGTACGTTGGACAATTCACGACGTAGAACTCTTGGCAGAAAATGAAGGTACTCGCTATGAGATAGTTGATGGAGAATTATTTGTGACTAGAGCACCTCACTTCAAACATCAGCAAACTTGTGGCAGAATTTTCCAACAGCTTAACATTTGGTCAGATTCTACTAATTTAGGAGAAGCTGTGATCAACCCCGGTGTTTTGTTTACAGAATCAGATAATGTGATTCCTGATGTAGTTTGGGCTACTAAGGAAACCTTGGCGCTCATGTTGGATGAAGGGGGACACTTAACTGGCGCACCAGAGTTAGTAGTTGAGGTTTTATCTGGAAGTAAGGAAGATAAAAGACGAGATCAGGAAGCTAAACTTAAACTTTATTCTTCCAGAGGAGTGAAAGAATATTGGATTGCTGATTGGCGATCGCGTAAACTAGAGGTCTATTGTCGGCAAGAAAATCAACTCAAGTTGGTAGCAACTTTATTTAGTAGTGATGAGCTAACTTCTTCCCTATTGACTGGTTTTAGTTGCACCGTAAACCAATTTTTCCCGGCTTAAATGTTTCTGGGAGATCCAAATACCGATTCTCTCCCGAATGCGTAGACACTTAGCCCCTGGGCGCAATCGGCTTTACATGAGTGAAAACTGAGGATTTCGGATTTGGATGTGATATATCAGTCTGCGATCGCTTGTTACTTTGGCTTTTAGCAGACATCATTATAGATAGTAGTTTGGGTAGCGCAAGGCAGACAACAGTATTTAGTAGAGTCAGGAATATACAATCTATCAAATTCATAGCTAATGCCCCCTAATAAAATTAGGTGTGTACTATTTTTTAGTTTGAAGCATAAACAGTACACTTGCTTCAAGGCAAGATTTTATATTTCTTTTATTAGATATAAACTAATTAAATATATGTTTTTATCTATAAAAACTATAAATTTTATATAGTAATTATCCAAAAACTCTTGGACTACCCATTTTACTGAATTTAGATAAAAAGAATGAACCGTCCTCAAGAGATAATTGAAAATTAGTCAGGAGTACAGAGATTTTACCTACCAAATATCCATCAATTTGGAGAACACTTCTCACAGAAACGAGGACGAAACTTACAAAATTGGCTACCTGTTAACGTGTAAACTGTACAATAGGGAAAACTGGTAAGTTCTGCTCTAGCTGCTTGTAGTTTTAAACCCTTCGGTGATAGTTCAGTAGATTTGGCTTTAGGAGCTAGAAAAATAGCTAAAAGCCTAGGAAATGCTAGGCAAGCGGCAATATTAATCAGCGTTAGCAATATCGCATTCATCAAGTTCATAGGTAATCACCCCCTGTGAAAAGTAGGCGGTCGCTGTCATCATCTGTAAGTAAAAATGTGTGCAATTTATTTTTAATAAATTAATTGCTTGCATTTTATCTAAACTAATCTTAACATAAATTTTTGTAAATATATTCGTTGAATTCCTGAAATTCTTAAACACACAAAGCAATTGTGGATAATTGAGGATTTGTATTGTAGCGTAATAACCAAATAAGCTAGAAAAACTAGCAAATTACTAGATTTTGGTAAGGTATCATGTCAAAAAACCAACCGACTTCTTCTTTTTTATCTAACATTACTCAACGAGAACGCCAAGCATTAGAGCGTTTGGTAGATTATACAAATGTGGAGTTACTACCAGAAATTTGGCCATTAGCAGCCAAACGATTTGGTGATACTGTAGTCTTGCACAACCCCCATGCTAAACCAGAAGTAACAATTACTTATACTCAGCTAGCACAGCAAATTAAAGAATTTGCTGCGGGGTTGCAAGCGTTGGGAGTAACAGTAGGCGATCGCATTTCCTTGATTGCTGACAACAGTCCCCGGTGGTTCATTGCCGATCAAGGTATAATGACTGCCGGAGGAGTTGATGCAGTGCGTAGCTCCCAAGCAGAACGAGAAGAATTGCTGTTTATTATTGCCAATAGCGGTAGCACGGCGCTGGTAGTCGAAAATTTAAAAACACTAGAAAAACTGCAAGATAGCCAAGTGGTAGCAACGCCAGGAGCATCTTGCCTTGATGATCTACCAGTTCAACTAGTAATCTTACTTTCAGATGAAGCACCAGCTATAGAGGAAACCATCAAGGTGCTGAATTTTTCACAATTGATCGAAATTGGGAGAAACCATACTTTTGTACCAGTCAAGCAAAAGCGTGATGCTTTGGCAACCCTAATTTATACCTCTGGTACAACAGGTAAACCCAAGGGCGTAATGCTGTCTTACAATAACTTGATGCACCAAGTGACAACTTTTGGGACAGTAGTGCAACCGCAAGTTGGAGACATTGTTCTCAGTATTCTCCCGTCTTGGCACAGCTACGAACGAACAGTTGAGTATTACCTACTATCTCAAGGTTGCACACAAGTGTATACTAACTTGCGCTCTTTCAAAGGAGATTTAAAAGAATTTAAACCTCACTATATGATAGCTGTACCGCGCTTGTGGGAATCAATTTATGAAGGAGTACAAAAGCAATTCCGCGAACAACCAGCAAACAAGCAACGCCTAATTAACTTTTTACTCAGCATTAGTGAGAAATATATTAAAGCGCGACGAATTGCCCAAGGGTTGAGTTTAGATAATCTTCATACTTCATCTGTGGAGCGATTAACAGCTAAAATACTTACATCTGCTTTATCCCTCGTCCATGCTTTGGGAGAAAAACTAGTTTATGCCAAAGTACGGGAAGCAACAGGAGCACGAATTAAGCAAGTGATTAGCGGTGGTGGTGCGCTTCCGAGGCATATAGATAACTTTTTTGAAATTATTGGTGTGCAGATTCTCCAAGGCTATGGCTTGACAGAAACTTCTCCTGTCACCCATGTGCGTCGTCCTTGGCGGAATATGATTGGTACATCAGGACAACCACTTCCGGTTACAGAAACTAAAATTATAGATCCTGAAACCAAAGCGCCTTTACCAGTGGGGAAGCGGGGATTGGTACTGCTGAAGGGCCCCCAAATCATGCAAGGTTATTACCAAAATCCAGAAGCGACAGCCAAAGCAATAGACGCTGAAGGTTGGTTTGATAGCGGCGATTTGGGTTGGGTGACACCACAAAACGACTTGGTGCTGACTGGTAGAGCAAAAGATACGATTGTATTAAGTAATGGGGAGAATATTGAGCCGCAGCCGATTGAAGATGCGTGTTTGCGATCGCCCTACATCGATCAAATTATGCTGGTTGGACAAGATCAGCGCAGCATCGGAGCCTTAATTGTCCCCAATCTCGAAGCCTTAGAAAAATGGGCACATCAGAATCTGCAATTACGGCCACCAGAAGAAACCTCCTCAGATCCAAGCGCTGGAATTGATCTGGAGAGTAAAATAATCCAGGATTTGTTTCGCAGAGAATTGAATCGGGAAGTGCAAAACCGTCCAGGCTATCGACCTGATGACCGCATTGGGCCGTTCAGACTCATTCACGAGCCATTTTCCATTGAAAATGGCATGATGACACAAACACTGAAAACTCGGCGACACGTCGTCACAGAACGCTATTGCGGTATTATTGACGACATGTTTGCCTGATAATTACACCTCCAAAATCTAGAGTGAACGTGAAACTTTTATGGATGTCTCCAAACCTCAACTGCTTCTGAAACGCGTCGTTAATGTCAAAGTCATCGTCACTCCCCTGTGGAAAGAGGAAGTTCAACAGCAACTACAAACGCAGATCAATCAAAGTGATCAGCAATTGCAACAGCTAGACGTTGAAGGACAAAGAGCGATCGCCGCAATTCAAAAGCAGAGTCTGCAACCACCTGGCCCCCAGACCCTCCAACAAATTGACAATATCCAACTCCAAGTCAATCAAAAGAAAAGTGAACTGCTAGAGCAGAAAAATCAATTGCTACAAAACCTTCAGCAAGTGCAGTTTCTCCAGCAAGATCAAGAAGTTAACCAATTTCAAATGGAAGGCTTTTTCCGGGTAGAACCGGGTGATAACTTGATTAGCAAAATGCAGGTTGAAATTGTTCTGCGCGATGGCATTGTAGAAGAAATTCGCGGCGATATTTAAAATTAGTCGTTTGTCATTGACCAATGATCAATGACTAATGACAGCTTCGAGTTACCTTTTTGTAAGTGCGACTCCCAGGCCAACATTGCACCTGGGAGCCAGCCCAGACAATTTGCCAAACCGGGGGTGAGCTAATAAAAAGCGATCGCCCAAAGGTTGTCATCTCGGCTCGATATTTCATTACACCAACTAAATCATCACTCTGCTTGATTTGCGTAATCGTTACTAAAGCCTGATTTCGTTGTGGATAAACTACCTCTACCTTTCGCGTTCCTTTCACTGATGCGATGTCGTCAAAGACATTCAGCGCCAGAGTAGCAGGATCACTACCTTGGAGAGATGAATTCATACTTTCTAAAGGTATGGTTTTAAAATCGGAACGGTCTGAGTACGCTACAATTTCCTGAGACTGGTGCATTGGTTCCGCTTGCTGGGATTGTTCACTACTAGCCTCAAAAATCGGTGCAGTTAGCTGGTGCTCGGTGAGATAAACTCCAGCGCCAGCAGTGGCAAAGACACTCAGTATTAAAATCAAAAACAACTTCAACTTTGCCGACATAAAATTAAACAGGAATTTCAAACAGTTTAATTAACCAATGTTGAATTCTAAATTGAACTTCCACCCATATCCTCTGCTGCTGGAAAGCATCTACATATTAAGCAGTAGTTATGAGGAATATAAATATATATCACAATCACAGTTGAGTCCTGAGAAACTCGTGATGGTTTTTCAAACCCAACGTTCAACAACAAAAACCGGATATTGACTAACCATGAGGATAGCTTTGTACATAGACCTCTAAGTTATATGTAGGTTCCTGAGGTCAAGAGTCAAGGGTCAAGGGTCATTAATTATCCACTCCCCCACTCCCTCACTCTTCAACCTAAAATATAAAATCTCCCAACCAAAATTCTCCTGTCAAGATACAATTCGATCTGGTAAAAGCTGTTAAAGTCCATAAATTATTGCTTCTAAAACCACCCTATGAGCATTCACGAAGTATTTATGCCGGCGCTGAGTTCCACCATGACCGAGGGCAAAATCGTCTCCTGGGTGAAATCGCCAGGCGATAAAGTGGAAAAAGGCGAAACAGTGGTGGTTGTTGAGTCAGATAAAGCAGATATGGATGTGGAATCCTTTTATGAAGGATATATTGCCCATATCATAGTGCAAGCTGGTGACACTGCCCCGGTAGGGTCTGCGATCGCCTTCATAGCAGAAACGGAAGCTGAAATTGAAACCGCAAAATCTCTTGCTAACTCAGATGGCGTTGCTGCTACTGCTACCTCCTCTCCCGAACCAATCCCAGCAACAGCCTCAGTTGCAACACCTACCTTGGCGTCTCAAAATGGGTCTAACCATAAAGAAGGGCGTATTGTGGTTTCACCCCGTGCTCGCAAGTTGGCTAAAGAACTAAAAGTTGATTTAAGTACTCTCAAAGGCAGTGGCCCCCACGGTCGCATTATTGCCGAAGATGTAGAGGTAACTGTCAATCAAGGCAAGCAACCTGCTCCCACCCCAATTGCTGCGCCATTACCCACACCAACCATTACTCCAGTTGCGCCCCCACCCCCGCGGACACCTGTACCTACACCAACAGTCGCAGCTGTTCCTGGTAAGATAGTACCTTTAACTACATTGCAAAATGCAGTAGTCCGGAATATGGTAGCTAGCCTATCCGTGCCTATCTTCCATGTGGGTTATACAATTGCTACCGATGGACTAGATAAACTTTACAAACAAATTAAATCCAAAGGTGTGACAATGACAGCGCTACTAGCGAAAGCTGTGGCGGTGACTTTGCAAAAACACCCACTACTAAATGCTAGCTACTCAGATCAAGGCACTGTATATCATTCTGGCATTAATATTTCTGTAGCCGTGGCGATGGATGATGGTGGATTGATTACACCCGTATTGCAGAACGCAGACATAGTAGATATTTATTCTCTCTCTCGCACTTGGAAGTCTTTGGTAGACCGCGCTAGAGCCAAACAACTTCAACCAGAGGAATACAACAGCGGTACCTTTACCCTGTCGAACTTAGGCATGTTTGGCGTAGACAACTTTGATGCGATTTTACCGCCTGGACAAGGTTCAATTTTAGCGATCGGCGCATCCCGTCCACAAGTAGTGGCAACACCCGACGGTTTATTTGGCGTGCGGCAACAAATGCAGGTAAATATTACTTCTGACCACCGCATTATTTACGGTACACATGCTGCCGCATTTTTACAAGACTTAGCGAAGTTAATTGAGACAAATCCTCAATCTTTAACACTTTAATTGAGAGTACGGTTTCAAAAAAAGTTAAATTCAGACTTGGAGGTTATCTAACTTCCAAGTCTTTTTGTTTGGCGATATTCTAATATATGGTATTTGCCAGTTATACCAATTTAAAAAAAGAATATAACAGATAGACCATTATGACGTTGCAATGCAACGTCTCTACTTCACACCTTTCGACCAGTTACAAAAAAAGTCAAATTTTCGTACCAAACACCTTGCTCAATTGCTTTGTCCTCAATTTTCTTACAATACTCTGCCTTCAATTCTGCCATTTGCTCTGATGAAATCTGGGACAAAGGATTTTCTCTAGGATGAAACCATCCTCCATTCCATTCTCTAGCTTGCTCAAGAGTGCGGTAGAAACCTAGCTGTTGCGTCTTTACTTCAATATTTTGAAAACCAGTTTCTGTTAGCAGATGACGGCATTTTTCAGGAGTTCCAGTTGGCTCATTGATGTTTGTCAATAAAATACCATGTTTATCACAAACCTCAATTATAAGTGGCGCTTCACAAGATTCATTAGAGCAACAAGAAAACCCGATGACTCCACCATTCTTTAGAAAACGATACCATTTACCTAGAGCAGCAGGAATATCTTTAAAGTATACGATCGCTGTAGAACAAAGAATTACATCGAAACTGTTCTCATTGAAGTTTACATACTCAGCATCTGCTTCAATTAATTCGATATTTTGCAAGCCTAATTCATCAATTTTATGTCGTGCTTGGGCGAGCATTCCTGAAGAAAAATCTACTCCAATCACTTTTCCCTCAGAGCCAATAATTTGTGCAGCAGCAATGGCAATAATACCTGTACCAGTTGCCATATCCAATATTTTTTTTCCCTTTTGTAGTTTAATTAGCTCTAATAAAGGGAGAGCGCGATGAATAGTGTAATCGTTATCGTAAGTAGTTCTGCTGTTAAAGAAATCAATTACTTTTTTCTTGTACTGTTGCTCGTACTGGCTATTTTGCATAACATACTTATGTTTTCGCTGGTCAAATATGAAAATCTTAGTATATATCTTTCAACATTCTTTGCCATTTTGGTTTCTTCTAATCCCAAGGGATGATTCGCCCATGAAAAAACTGGTGCTAGTGTAGTAATTTCTAACTTTTCGTAGGGCATAATTTTTTATATTTTGGATTTTTTCAGTTTAGTTTTGGAGGTTGAGGCGAAATTTCGCACTTATCTACTAAATAATTTGTAACAAGTTAAATACACCGTTGGCGAATTCGTCAAAGCAGTATACTAGCTGCTTAGTTCAGCAATGAAATGATTGAGGGCTTTTTTGAGAGCTCAAAAACAAACTGAATACTGGCATTACTACAGGATAAAAAATATGACAATTATTTCAGGACGCGCCTGGATTACTGGTGCTAGTAGCGGGATTGGTGCAGCCACAGCCAAGATGCTGGCAAAAAACGGGGCAAAAGTAGTTTTATCAGCACGCCGCACGGAGCAACTCGAACTGCTCTGCCACGAAATTGAGCGTACAGGCGGTCAATCTGTAATCAAAGCGTTGGATGTGACTGACCGTGAAGCAGTGGCACAAATTGGGGATGAACTTGAAACGATGGGTGGCGTAGACATCTTGATCAACAATGCCGGTTTAATGCCTCTCTCACCCATGCTTGAAGGACGCGTGGATGAGTGGGAGCGAATGATTGACGTGAATATTAAGGGACTCCTCTACGCCATTCATGCTGTCCTCCCCGGCATGGCTAAACGCAAGCACGGTCATATCGTAAACATTGGCTCCGTGGCTGGACGTTTTGCCTTTAAGGGAGCGGCTGTCTACTGCGGAACCAAATTCGCGGTACGCGCCATTTCAGACTGTTTGCGCCGAGAAGCAATCGAATACGGAGTGCGGGTGACTGACATTGAACCAGGAGCAGTGGCGACTGAACTCGCTGATTCAATCAAGCACGAGGCAACGAAAGAAGCTGTTACTGGACAAGGTGGTTTTTATGCCCCAGATGCTAATATTCTTCAAGCTGAGGATATTGCCAGCGCAATTCTTTACGTGCTGAGCCAGCCCGATCGCGTTAATGTTGGTGAGTTGTTGATTCGTCCGCGTATTCAAGAACTTTAAGCCGCACAAATACTGAACGGACATCAGAGAAAGTGACGATCGCACCAAGGCGATCGCCACTTATAAAAAAATCTGAGGATGCATATATAGGTGCAATAAACAATCCAAAATAAAATCTTTCACCCGGTTTGTTCTGGAAATACTGTTAGTACCTCTTGGTCTTGGCTGTTGTCTAAATTGACCTCAAAAGTCTGTCCTTCCACTGTCACTTGATCACCCCGTACTAGTCGCCGTCCTCGTCGGGTTTCCACCACACCGTTTAATAGTACATCGCCACCTTGAATCAACAGCTTGGCTTGCCCTCCAGTTGGCACTATACCCATTAACTTTAAAAACTGACTTAATTTAATTGTGTTATCTCTGGGTTTCATAGTAAATAAAAGTACACTTCCTTAATTGTATAGTGGCGTTATTAAGCTCAAAATTTATCGTGTAACTGTATTGAAGTTAAATTTTAAATAACATTATTTTACTGCTTTTTACCAAATGCATTAAAATTTGTAAATAAAATATCTTTGATTTAAATAGCCCTTTAGAGTACGGACACAATAGCGATGGCAGTGCGTCAAGATACAATCTGGGAACGTTTTTTATCCCCTGTAGTGCGTCTTTTGATTGATGAGGAAGGATTGCGGCGTTATGCTGATAGTATTGACTGGGAAAAACAGAGCGATCGCTTGCGACGAGAGGATGTAATAATTCCCCCTTACTACATTGATATTTTTGAGGAGCCGTATATTCGTGAGTATGCTGCTGGTAGTCTAGATGCGAGTATGGGTGCAGCAGGATTTGAAGTAGTACGAACTCAGGATGTATGGTGGATAAATCAGGTAACTAGTGGAGTGAAACCCATTCCCACAGAAGATACAACTGTCCAAAAAAATGTTAAACAGTACTCTTCGACATCAATAGATACCACAATAGATAATAATGATTTGGAGGGACTTGAGTCTCCAGCGTTTGGCGTAATGGCATGAGTTTAAAGGCAGTTCTTTTTGATTTTAATGGTGTCATCATTAACGATGAGCCAATCCACCTACAACTAATAGATGAAATTCTCATTCAAGAAAATCTTCAACCCCAAAGGGTCGATGAGCGTCAAGCTTCTCTTGGACGCAGCGATCGCGCTTGTTTTCAGCAACTATTTGCTAATCGCGGTAGAGTAGTCAGTGAAAAGTATTTAACTGAGTTGCTGCATCGGAAGGCCCAAGCCTATGTGTTGGAACTAGAGAAAATCGAAAAATTGCCTTTATATCCAGGTTTAGAAGACTTAATATATCAGGTGCGATCGCGAAGCGTCTCTAAAGAAGATTCGCGCAATCTGAAACTTGGGTTAGTCAGTGGCGCTATTCGCAAAGAAATAGAACTTGTGCTCAGTCGTGCCAATCTAGCTGAACATTTTCAAATTATCGTAGCAGGTGATGACATTACCACCAGTAAACCAGAACCTGATGGTTATCTACTAGCAGTGAAACGCTTGAACCAAGAATATTCGGAATTGAATCTTCAACCACAAGAGTGTTTGGCAATTGAAGATACTCCAGCAGGTGTCCAAGCAGCAAAACGCGCGCAGATGCAGGTAGTTGGTGTGGCTAATACTTACCCATTCCACATGCTCCAGCGTTACTGTAACTGGACAGTTGATTATCTTAGTGACTTAGAACTAGAACGGGTGCAAGAAGTCTTTTCCCAAAAAGAGTTTCAGCCAACAGTAAGTGAATGTTAAAATACTGTATAGCAGCAAGAAATTGAGTCTTAAGTGTTGAGCTAGAAGTCATGTTTCTCTTAACTCAGCACTCAGCACTAATTAAGGGGAATTAGCTCAGTTGGTAGAGCGCTGCGATCGCACCGCAGAGGTCATCGGTTCAAATCCGTTATTCTCCATCAAAACCAGGACTTCAAGCCATCTTAAACCTGTCTTAATGGTATTTGATGGTTAAAACAGATACTACTGTAGTATACAGATATATCCAGATACTGAGTTATAGACCAGTAAAAGCTATTTGCGATCGCCTATTGGATTATCTTGGTAAAATGTACAGGCTTCAAGGCAAGGTGTCAGAGGTTCTCAAGCCCATCTGACACCTTGCATTTGGAGCAATGAAAGGTAGCGGCAAAATATTGGGAGACGTGATTGCTCCAGTAATCCCTCAAACGTCTGAATCACGGATTAGACAGATTCAAGGATGACACGGAGTCAAAATCTGTGTCAATACTTCTCGGTTAAGCATTTTGGTTCTACCGATCCCCTTATGGAGATTTAACACTAAAGTGCCAAGATAATAGGCAGCGCAATCGAAAGTTTGCGAAATTACGAAAGCCATAACCTAGCCTTTTAATCAGCTTCAACTTATTGTTAA
>NZ_JADEXR010000062.1 GCF_015206995.1 aff. Roholtiella sp. LEGE 12411
GGTATAGATTTGCCAAACAACGACTACATTGGACGCTTCCAAATCTCAGCACTCCAGAACAGTGTGAGCGATGGAGCGATCTTTTACCACTCATGACCTGGGAATTATGGTTAGCACGCGATTTTGTCACCGACAACCCTCTTCCCTGGCAAAAGCCAAAACCCAAGCTGAGTCCCGGACGAGTCGCTCAAGCGATGGGAGAAATTTTCGCGGCAATTGGAACACCTGCCGTTCCTCCCAAACCCCGTGGAAAGTCTCCCGGATGGACAGAAGGTCAAACTCGCACTCGTAGAATTCGCTATCCAACTGTCAAAAAAAGCACTGCAAAATCCAAAAAACAAGTGCCACAATCTGCTTAATTCCCTAATTTTTCAATTTTTGGGTGTAAAGCTTGTGACTCAGTTATCCTGAGTTACTTTGTCATGCGTTTAGTCTAAACTCCAGTCAATAAGTCATTACTCCTTAATTTCAGACCAATGACCAATGACCAACCCTCTTCTCCTAAATGCGTCAGGGTGTGCCAAAATCGCACTTGTAAAAAGCAAGGTGCAGCCAAGGTGTTAGAAGCTTTTGCGGCTTTACCAGTCCCTGATGTGACGGTAAGTGCTACTAGCTGTTTGGGACAATGTGGTAATGGCCCAATAGTACTGATATTACCCGATATGGTCTGGTATAGCGGCGTTCAAGCAAGCGAAGTACCTTTACTGATAAAACAACATTTATTAAGTGGTAAAAGAGTCAAACAGATGCTTTATTATCGGTTTCATCCCCAGGGATAAACCTAATTAACAATCATAAAAGTCTGCACTCTTGTTGGCTAAATGCGAGGCATCCGATGAACATTCAGCAGCTGCGTCAATCCTTAAAACAAAAGTGGCTAAGTTACTACGAGCAAAATTGTCCCTGGCTTGTCAAAATGCGAATCTGGGGTACTTACGATGATGTACGGCGTCCTTTGTCTGGTTTTATTTTGGCGACGCTATCTGTTTTGGAACCGCAGTTTGATGAGATACTTAATTTTATCGTGGGGCTAAGTAATAATCCTGATAAAATAGTCGCAGCTTTAGGGCTGAACTTCAATCCTGATGAAGAGTTACGTTTAATAAAATTAGAGCATTCTGTGGCTACAAATCAAGTTGAGCACGAATCTTCAGAAGAGATAAGTTCGGAAAAAAACGAAGATGTATCATTTATTACAACTGTTAATCATGTTGCTCCTAGCGTCGCTAGCGCTAAGCTAAAGCCAGTCGTTCATGAAGAAAATCCGCAGACGCTTACAGATTCGCTACCACTGCACCGCCCTACAGCCCTTACGCTACGCGAACGATGGCATCCCTGCTTGGGAGAAGACAGCACTGTCTCACCTGCTGACAAGACATTAAACTCTCAAAAGCTGCCCTCAGATCTGCCACGCATACATAAGCTAGTACCATTATTTGCAGTTACCACAGAAGCGGCTCGCGCACAAAAACCTGTGCCAGCGATCGCAGTTGCTACTAAGATTATTCCTGAACCTCCAGCCAAGTCACCAGCAGCTTTACTACGTGAAAAGCAAGCGCGATTGCACCATGAGCGGCTCTCTTCAGGAGCATCGCTGACAATTCCCGCCCAGGTTCCCAGCAAAGCCAAAACTATGCCATTTCCGGCATTGTTTATTGAAGATTTCAGCAATACTAAGCAAGTGTGTAGCTGCTTTGATGCTTGTCAGACATTGCTCCAGGAGCGGCTTCCTTCCGCAGCATCACTAGCAATTACCACCGAGATTCCTCCTAATGGCAAACATCTAAATATCCAACCACAAGATGTGAAGAAAAAAACTAATTTATCACTGAGCACTAATGCCCATAGTCTAGCTTCGTGGGTAGATGAGTTTTGTCACGGCACTGGAAGGGATGGAGATAACGATGCAAATTATGGGTATTCGTGAGAAACAAATGGAATTTCTACTATTTCACCCTCAGTTGCTCCGACTTGGACTTTCAAACCAACGCCACCAGCTTTGGTGCGGATGTAACCTAGTCCAAAGTGACCATCAGGAGTTTCTGTGTAACTGGTAAGTTTACCGACTTTTTCATCTCCAACGGCGATTGCACTTCCGACTTCAGCAGGGGCATCCAGACGGATACCCCAAAGGTGTTGTTTTACACCTTTGTATGTGTTTAACCGAGCAATGGTTTCTTGTCCGATGTAGCAACCTTTGTTAAATGAAATAGTCTGCCACAAACCGACTTCCAAGGGATTGTAATCATCAGTAAGTTCCGAATCTGGGGATGGGCGTCCTTGTAAGATTCGCAACGCATCCCAAGCGCGATCGCTCATCTCCACCGCCCCCGCCTCTAACAGTTTGTTCCACACCGTTGCTTTGTCAGTATAAGGGAAAGTAAAGGTATATCCGGGAGCCGCTAACCCACTACCGACAGCGATTCGCACACCTTCGGCGGGGGGAATTGTGTATACTTGGTGACTAGCATAAGGTTGCCCAATTAATTCACTAATTCCCAACTTTTCCATAACAGCATCGCTTCCTGGGCCGATGAGGCTAAAGGTGTTGGTATATTCTTTAATATCAGATAATTCCACTTTATCGGCAAAGAAAATATATTTATCTAGCCACTCCATCAAAAACTGGCGACGGTGAGGTGAAACCAGCAGGATTACCGCATCTTCTCTAACGTAAGCGGTTACTAAATCAATTGTCCTGGCTGTGGAAGTGACGAAAACAGTATCACAACCTTGTCCTGGCTTGAGTATTTGGAAATTGTTAGTACTTTGATTATGTAAGAAGTTGAGGCGATCATCGCCAGAAACTTTGATACGTCCCCAGTGAGAGCGATCGCATATAGCAACCCCAACTCTTGCAGCCTCTATAGCTGCTGCGTCTTTACTGTCAATTGTAGATGTTGGCATGGTGATGAAGAGTTGCCCTGTTTCAATGTTGTCGCACTGGAAATCTTAGCAAATAAGAGTTTGCAGCTTCAATGGCATAGGGGCGGAAAGGGCAAAATTACGGAAAGTATTGGATTTTTTACTCTTGTTCGACAAGACCAAACTCCTGACGCAGATCATTTATAGGACTAGCCCTTTCAAGGTGATTCGTAAAATAAGATTGTTTTTTCTCAGCGCTCTGTGTCTTAAAAAGTTCAGATCGCCGGAAACCAACGCTCCGACTTTTCGCTGTGTCTGTGCGGTTTCAAGTAATTTATCTAACCGCAGAGGCGCAGAGAACACAGAGGCAAGAAATAAGGGACTTCCAAATAAAAAAATATCCTATCGTTTTTATGGCAGGGGGCAGTCTTGCAGGGGGAAAGATTCTGGAATTCCCCTGCCATTGGGTCAGGGGCCCCTCGATTTATGGATGGAGAACAACTTTCAATGTCTGACGAACACGTAGTGCCATTGGATACTAAATCCTGATTTCAAGCCTCTCCATTCATGGATGGGGTTTCTCCCCTGCTCCCTTCCCCCTGCATCTTATTGACACAATATGCAATACGAAGAAACCATTGTAATTTAATTGCGAATTGTTAGATCAAGCGTCCGGCAATTTCAGTGGACTTTTGAGGACAGAGGTGAAAACACAGGGCGAACGCATCTTATTTACTAATAAAAAATAAAATAGATTTCAAAATGATATAAATAATCCTAAAAGTTGCTATACATATAAATAAATAAAATCAAAAAAGCTTCCAGTATATAAATTAGCTTATCTCTAGATAAATCGATATCTACTAATACTAAAAAAGCTCATTAATTGGGCACATAAAAGTATGCTTATCTGGAGAAATAGCGAAACTTTTACGTAAAATATTAAGTTCAAGTTTTGATATACTAGTTTAAGCTAACCCTAAAACTCTTGCTAAATGTTTGTCATCCATTGCAGCCAGAAATTGTTTATCTTCATCATAAAGATTCCCTTGATTCTTTTTTAATGTAATCACATAATCTGCATTTTGTTGTGTGATTAACTTCACAATTCCTTTCTGGCAACCAATTGCATCAATTGTCACTACACATCCAGACAGTTCTAATATCTTTAGTAACTCTGGAATTGCTGTAATTTCATTCGATTTATCATCTACCTTCACTTGTCCCAAGACTAATTTATTCGTAGTTGCCCATGCACTCACCATTTGGATTGCGCTTTGGTCACTACTTTTATCATAAGAACTACATAAAGTTTTCCCATCAATTGCAACCACTTCACCCTCGGTTATCTTCTGTATTGATTTCATCCAATCAAGAAAACATGACTGGAACTGTTGGGGATTTATTTGTGCAAATACTCGTGCAAATGTATCGTGTGACGGAATCCCATTTGGTAGTTCTAAAAATGTTTTTAACCACTCATACTTCGCACAACCATAGTCTCTATTGCTACCCAACCATCAGATCCACAAATCACCGCACAGATGGCAATGGTCATGATATCGATTAACTTGTGTCTTTTGGTTCGATCTATTCGTGGATCTTCTATCACCGCAAAGTGGTCAGCAATGGTGATTTTCGGTTTGAGTTTCACAGCCTCTGACTTCATTCTACTTTGACAATGAGAATACACTAACTAGCGATCGCTCACTTAAATTTTCTGGTAGTTAATTTGTACTATTATGACTGCACCTCTACTTACCACTTTGTCAATATTTAGATGCGTTTGCCCTGCCTGCTCCCCTGCTTTTTGATGGCGATCGCAGTCTTAATTAATTCTCTTATGCAAATGCGAGCATTCTATCAAAAGGCTTAATTTGCTAATTTATCTAATAAGTTGGAAATCTTGTTGTTCACTATCAAAAGTTAGATTTTATTTAACTCAGACCATTGTTTTATCCGAACTTTAAATTTTGACCATTCCTGATAAACTTCTCCGAATAACTTATCTTTTCCTGCATACAATTCTAACAAGGCATCTGTTTCCTTTTTAGCTGCCACCAGAATTTGTTTGTTAAAAGGTCTTAATTGAATTCCTATTGACTTGAGATATTGCAGTTTTTCACTATTTTTATGATCGTATTCAGCTAATATTTTTATATGAGTTTCAAGACAAACAGCTTTAAATATTTCTTGATATTTTTTCGGTAACTCTTTCCAGGTATCTGTATTAACCTGGATATCATACGTTGTACCTGGTTCCCACCAACCTGGATAATAATAGTATTTTAAGACATTGTGCAATCCCAATTGAAAATCATCGTGTGGCCCAACCCACTCAGCAGCATTAAGTGTTCCATCTCTGACTTTACCTGCAATTTCATCAATTGAGATTTGTAAACCTAATTGTTTATCAGATATGACCCCAAATTTTTGTAATACTTCTGCGCCTAATCCAGGAATACGCATGGTTACGCCATTAAAGTCTTTTGTTGAATTAATTTCTTTGTTAAACCATCCTCCCATTTGTGCCCCTGTAGCACCTGCTGGAAAGGGAATTACATTTAATTTTAATCTTGAATAGATGGTCTGCATGAAAGTCAGTTCATCATTAGAATCTCTTTTGTAGTAAAGCCAAGCATTTTGTTCTTGAGGATTTAATCCAAAAGGGATGGCACAACCGAAAAAGAGAACTCTGAATCTTTCACTGTTATAGTAAACTCCACTGTAGCCACATTCTATCTTTCCATTGCTAACATCTTGTAAGATATCTTCTGTATTTCCAGTGTTATCTACTAGATTAATAGTAAAGTTACCATCGGTCATTTGCTTGATGCGATCGCGGATCATTTCCGGAGCTTTAAAAAGGATCAAGTCTTTGCTATTATCACGCAAACGGCTAACCATTTTCCAACTAATACCTGGCTGATTTTTACTAGCAAACCAACCAGCAGTTAGTCCCACCGATGTACCGATAGCTGTAGGGATAAAAGCTCTGCGAGACATCCGCAAGGGTGGTAATCTATCTTGACTTGGTGGTTTTATATGAGGATTTAAGCCAAGATGAACGTTAACGACGTTGCCATTTGAACTGCTATGTGTTTGATTCTGATTATTATCATTGCCAATAGCAGCCTGCATTCCGCTGTCTACCGTTGAATCTGCGGCATTTTGCTGGATACTAGGCTCAGATTTTGATTGTGAATTGTTGGAGTCAGACGATGGTAATTGGCTCACAGGGTAACTCTGCTAAAGTCCAAAGAAGGATTTGGCAACATTTAACCAACTCAGTAGTTGCACTAGGATAGGTTGAACTTTTTCTACAAGTCCTTGACCTGCATTTAAAGTTTTACTTGCATCTTCAAGAGTTTCTGTCATCCGTTTTAGGTTTCCCGCAGCCAATTGTTTATCAGGCTCTTTTTGCTGAACCTCATCAACTACGGCTCCTAATCGATTGCTGGCTTTTTGCTTAATATCTTCAGGTAAAGTAGACCCTTGAAGAATCTGCTGAATTTCGCCTAGCAGTTTGAGTACGTCTTCTTGGGTGAGTGCTTTTTGTGCAGGTACAGTCTGAGCTTGCATATTCTGCTGATTATTATTGCCAATAGCAGCCTGCATTCCGCCAGACATTTGACCTGTGTTGGATTGTGAAATACCACCTGGATTGCTGGTCATTTTAAATTTTCCTAGTGTTAATCATTTATGTTTTGTATAGGTAATTTACCTACAATAAGCTTAATACTTCTCCTTCATCTACTGTCACATATTTGTACTTCTTATTTGCCTTTTACGGGTTTGTTCGGCTAGGTGCAAGATATGAGTTAACTTGTGAACGCAAATTATTTAGCAATTGACAAATAGTACTTAAACCGCTCTTGGAGTTGTTCAACTGTAAGATTTTGAGTCCAGTACTCGACTAGAGCGTGCCCAAATGCCCAGGCGTTGCGATCAGGTGAGGAGGGATTTTCTAGCAGCAGCGGCCAGAGGGAGAGCAACTCAAAGTTGAGGGGGTTAGAGTTGCTAATATTCAAAAGCGAGAAAAGCTCATACGCCATCTGAAGTTTGCCAATCACAATTGGCAACTGTTCCACGAGAATTTGCTCAGCCAATAGATAAGCAAGATCTGGAGATCCGGTTGACAATGTAGAAACGAACTGAAGGACAGGACTTTTGAGCAGTGCTGTTAATCCCTGTGTTGTCGCCATCTGAAAGGTGTAGTGGTCGATGATTTTGGCAGCAGCGACGGTGCGGGCTTCGAGGTTACGCAAAAAGCGGGCAAGACGGAGTTGTTTGGTAGGTGCGATCGCTTCGACTAGTCCCAACGATAACGCTTCTACTCCCCAAGCGGCTCTACCTGTTTGAGTATCACCTGTAACCACTGGCAAGACTAGATTACAGAATTTACTTAGCAGTTTGGCGCGATACTCAGTAGCTTCCCGAATAGCAATTTCTTTTGGGCGATCGCCCCATTCCCAATCATAAGGTGGTTGCCACTCACGGATGGGACGCAAACGATCTACTTGGCTAACGATCGCAATCCCAGGTAAATCTGCAACTTCTGCTCTCATGTCTTGGAGAAAGTCTACATCCATTTGCAGCGCAGGATCAAGAGCAGGGGTGACTAGCAGCAGTAAATCTGCATTGGTAGCATAATCAAGCACTAGCTTTCGCAGATCGCCACGGTTGACTTGTTCATAACCAGGTGTATCATAGAGCGTCAGCGTTTGCCGATCTTGAGTTTGCCATTGGTAATTCTGAATTCGATCAGTACTGGGCAAAACATCAACAACTGCGAGATCAGCTTGAAACAATGTATTAATCAAGCTACTTTTTCCAGACCCCGTACGCCCAACCAACAAAATATTGACGGGTTTTTGCTCAACCACTTCAACTGGTTCTGCTTGAGTGAAGATATCTCGGAGTGCTTGGGTTTTGGCTTTGGGTATCGGTGTGGCAACAGCGGATACTGAAGCCGGCACTCTGCTACGTCCGTAGAGAGCGATCGCCTGCTGACATAAGTTTCGCAAAGCAGCTTCCCGGAGCAATTGGCTCAAATTCATCAACAATTCCTGAGTAGCTCGGTTGCTGTAACCTTGACTGGCTTGTTTTGCTACCGCCGCCACAGGATTTAAGATCCACTGCGCCCAGTTCCAAGCTCGCCAGAATTTCCGAGCGGATGGCTCTAACTTCCGATAGACTTCATAAGCTTGGTATGCTTGTCCAACCGTCACCTGATTTAACACAGGCGATAACTTCTGCATCCATTGATCTAGATCATCCACCGTTCCCCGAATCAGTCCGTAAGCCTGGGGAACATAAATGTTTAACAGAGGATATTCAACTTCCGGATTATAGATCCGGGCGATCGCCACAACCAATTCCTGACATCGTGTCCAGAAAGTTTGCCAGTCTTCCCAAATTGGGCGATCGCTTTGTGCTGCTTTCACAATTTCTTGCAGGGCGGCTTCTGCTTGCTTTGTTACGTCGCTTCCTGCGGTTGGCATAACTGTATCTTCCGCCGCTGATTCCAGTTCTTCACGGACTTCCGCTAATACAGCTTCTACTTGGTTAACCGCAGGTTGAGTCCATTTCACCAACAGCCAACGCCAGCCCACAAATATCAGGGTAAACACACCCCAGATCCAGCTAATACCCCATGCGTGGATTTGCATTCCTGCGGATATTAGTAAGAAAGTAATGATCAAAGCGATCGGGATTGCTAAAACTACCCACTGCCACAGTTTTAATCGCACCATTGCCCCATACCTGCCTAGATGAGACTTCCCATACCACTATTGTCAATCTAAACTAGGACTTACGCACTGTACAAACGAATCATCTTGTGGATTAACGTAAATAGGTTGTTTGAGCCGTTTACAAACCATCCTTTGTTAGCCGCGTAAGCGTAGCCCGCCGCAGGCATCGCAAAAAGATAGTTGATAAATCTGGTTAAAAGCCTTGAAAACCATACTTGCCATTTAGGCTTTTCTGTCAATGCGTAAGTCCTATTAACTTGCTATTGTTAGAGCAGGTGTGTATCGCTAAATCATAGTTTAGTTTCGCCAACTGTCTCTTGCGGTTTTCCCATAACAAAGAGAAGTCCAGCGTTGCTTAGTAACACAACACCCCTATTTATGTTAGGGTAGCTATGGAAGATTAAATTCGGCTGTGCAGTTTGTTTTTATATATACTTGTATTACAGACCTCTCCGGATCCAAATCTCTACATCCTTTGATTCTGGAGACATCTTATGTCAGTTTACGTCGGCAATTTGTCTTATGAGGTTAAGGAAGATGACCTCAACCACGTCTTTTCAGAATATGGAACCGTAAAAAACGTTCAATTACCCATAGACCGGGAAACAGGTCGGGTCAGAGGTTTTGCATTTGTTGAAATGGAAGCAGAGGCTGAAGAAACAGCAGCTATTGATGCCCTTGATAACGCTGAATGGATGGGTCGTAGCTTAAAAGTTAATAAAGCTAAGCCTAAAACAGATGGAGGTTCTTCTGGTGGAAGACGGGGAAATAGCAGTGGAGGCGGATACTCTGGGCGTAACTAAGCTTTAGAACCAGAAATATAATTCTAAGGTCTTAAAGGCAGACTCTTTATCTGCCTTTTTTACGCTATTGTTGACTGGATTGCTTACTAATACCCGGCCACTAATTAAGTCAATTTAGTAGGAGATAGGAATGACCCAAATAATCGTAGGCGAAAATGAAGGAATTGAGTCAGCTTTACGTCGATTTAAGCGAGAAGTTTCCAAGGCAGGAATTTTTCCAGATATTAGGAAAAATCGTCACTTTGAAACCCCTTTGCAAAAGCGTAAGCGCAAAGCAGTTGCCAAGCACAAACAGCGTAAAAGAAGTTTCCGTACTTGAGGACAACTACCTCCAGATGAAGCCATACGATTATTTTCTCAACAGGTGTAGCAACCGTGACCCCAGAAGCTAAACACATTGTTAGCGAACTAAGGCGTGAGTTCTACTCTCACTTCGCTGCTGCGATGAATATGCCAGTAATCATAACTGGTACATCGTATACTAGTAACTCCCCTATTGCGTCGTGGATGGATGATAGGCGGCGACTAAACTACGTAAATGTATATGCTTACACAGCACCTGACGAATTTGTTCCATTACGTCCGTTCATTCTGCGGCTGGCTATTAACAAGAGTGCTGGTAGGGTGATGATGGTGAAAAAGGGGCAAGAATGCCGGGGTCTTAATTTGGTATGGAATTTCGAGTTAACTGTCTTGCCAAAAGAAATTTTAGACTTCCTTCCCTGGATAGTTAGCTTAGTTGAAGCGCATGACAAAGGTTCATCCTTATTGCTACAGACACCACCCCATCCATTTGAATTAAAACTGCCAGTAGCCGGCTTATTCAATGAAGTATGGACTGAGAAAGCTTGGCTGTTAGCCAACTCGAAAATGTCTTAATTAACAGTTGGTGTTCTGAGTGTCGGCTTGCGGTGCTCAGAATTCCCTGCAAATTTGGTTGACGAGCACTCACTATTTCTACTAGTGACGTACCCACACCTCCTGAGTACAGGTAGGTGTGGGCTTCTCAGAGACTCTTCATTGAAGACATAATCTGAGCTTTGAGGGCGTGCGTCCCACGCGCCTTTATATTTAGAGAAGCATTTAGATCTCGACACAAGCTAGTGTTACAACTAGGGCAATTGTGGAATCTTTGATCGCGCGGCTTCAAAACTTTTTGACCACAGCTAGAACATTCTTGGCTTGTACCGTTTGGATTTATAGCAATAACTTTCAGTCCAGCATTTTCGGCTTTGACACTAAGTATTGAGATAAATTGTCCCCATCCGGCATCATTTACACTTTTAGCCAATCTTGATTTAGCCAGTCCTTTGAGATTTAGTTTTTCTACTGCTACCACATCATATTTTTTCAGTAGGTTGTTAGCAGTTTTGAAGTGAAAATCTTTACGAGTATCAGCAACTTTTTTGTGTTGGATACCCAGCTTTTTGATTGCTTTTTTACGACGATTTGACCCTTTTTTTCTGCGGGAAACTCGACGCTGTGCTGATTTTAATCGACGTTCGGCTTTGCGTAAAAATTTAGGGGCTCCCCAAGTGGAGCGATTTTCCAAGACAATCGTTTTGAAAATGTTCTTTTTTGAACTGTGGGTAAGTAAAAGTTTTGTATTGACCTTTGGCTTTGAATCTGGGCTTACCGCTACGTTTACCATTGCTATCACCTTTTAGCCAGCGGTCAAAAGCTATCTCAACTTTTTTGGGAACTTCCTGTAACACTTGAGAGTGTATATCTTTGTACCAAGGTCTATTTACCTTGAGTTGAACTAGAGAGGCTTTTTGATTGTAGTAATTAGGTTGCTCTTTTAATTCTGGTAAATGACAAATTAAGGGACATCTATCAATAGGACATCGGTTCGTTTCATACCAGTCAAATCTTTGAGCTAGTAAATAGTTGTACTGACAACGTAACATCTCCAGAGTTTTATCAATTTTCTCTGCTTGTTGTTTCGTTGGCTTGATTTTGTACTGATAAGATGTTTTCATTTTTTGTCCTTTGTTTTTCGACCTACGAATAGGATAACATAAACGTAAAGACAATGTGTAGGCAATTATGAAAAACAAAGCATTAAATTTAAGGATATCAGAGCGTAGATTGAACAAACTACGACTATATGCAAGTCAAAACGATAAAACCATGACTCATGTAGTTGAAGACTTTATAGACTCGCTCAAAGTTAAAAATGGTGATTCCGACGCGGGAGTACCCGCTAACGCTGCGCTATCATCGACCCCCTGCCCTGTCAATCCTGCGGATTGAATTGGTTGCGGGTCAATTCGTCATCACCCCGCAATTCATCTCGTCACTCGTCCTTCGGACTGAGTGAGAGGCTTCTTACGGTTTAAGCTAAAAATATCTTGTTCCTAAGTCCCCAGTCCCCAGTCCCTTCAATCAAAACCTGCTGTAATAAATTGCCTGATAATTATTAAGACAATCTAAAGAGCGCTAAAAATGCAGACTCTCGAAAAACTCTCCCTCCCAAATATAGGCTGCGGGACTTGGGCCTGGGGTAACCAATTGCTCTGGGGATACAACGAAAACATGGATGACCAATTGCAAGCTGTCTTTAACCTTTGTGTGAGCAACGGCGTCACCTTATTTGATACAGGTGATTCTTATGGAACTGGCAGATTAAATGGTCGCAGTGAGCTACTATTGGGACGATTTGACCGAGAATATGTAGGTACGGGCAAAGAAAATATTTGCATTGCTACCAAGCTTGCTGCTTACCCGTGGAGATGGACACGCCAGTCAATGGTTCAGGCTTGCAAGTCTTCAGCTCAGCGTTTAGGAAGAAATGTCGATTTGGTACAGATACACTGGTCTACAGCTAACTATGCCCCGTGGCAAGAGGGAGGGCTGTTAGATGGTCTTGCAGATCTTTATGAGCAAGGGCTAGTTAAAGGAGTTGGACTATCCAATTATGGCCCTAAACGCCTCAAACGTGTGCATCAAAAGTTTGCTGAGCGAGGAGTACCAATTGCCACCTTGCAAGTTCAGTATTCGCTGTTGTCCACATATCCTGTCACACAATTAAAGCTCAAAGATGTTTGTGATGAATTAGGAATACAAATGATTGCCTACAGCCCTCTGGGATTGGGGTTGTTGACAGGAAAATTCTCAGAAAAAGGCCCTTTTCCTAAAGGTATCCGAGGTCTACTGTTTAGGCAGCTATTGCCAGGAATGCGATCGCTTTTAGCGTGTTTACAAGAAGTTGCAGCATTAAAAAACAAGTCCATGTCACAGATATCACTTAACTGGTGCATTTGTAAAGGAACTATTCCTATCCCTGGAGCGAAGACCGTAGAACAGGCAAGAGATAATCTTGGGGCATTGGGTTGGGAGTTAAACGCCAGTGAGATTGCAGAGTTGGATAAAGCGGCTGCAAGTGCAGATAAAAAAATGGTACAAAATATCTTTCAAACTAAATAAAAAAACTCCATCCCCTGGTGGATGGAATTTTTGGGCATGGGGGATTGAGGACTAGAGACAAGAATTACAAGGGGAATAAGCAGTGCCATTCGCCCAAAATCGGCGGGCGTCCTCTTTGCCCACTTTCTTGACGGAGTTTCCCGCCGATTTTCATAAACTTTCTTCTGAGCAAGAGCAATGACCAAAATATTACGGAGGCTTGCCAATACCCCAAGCCTCCACCATGCTTATAGTACAGGTATTCTAAAAGGATTGCTGACAAAAGATTCCACTACGCGATCGCAGCCAGCCAGATATAAAAATAGCTTCATTTATACCAAATGAATCACTGTTCATGTTATTCTCTCAAAGAATAATAAAGATGAGTGACATGCGAATCAAAAAATTGTCTGTACTTTTCTCAATCTTTGTCATTACTCTTGGCTGTTGTTTTAGCTTTAGAGTGGATGCACAGAATCAGATGACAACCAATTGGGTCGCAACTATCATCAACGATATGAAACCGCTTCATGAGGGAATGCCGCATGGTGTTCCAAAAAGTTACGGTTGGGCGTCTGCTCCTCGTATAGGTATGGGGAACAATCCACAAGGTTCTAAAGCCATGGTGGCGTGGGGGCAACTATATGAAGCTGCTGAAGGTAATCCTGCTGCTAATACGCGGGTTCAGATAAAAGATATCAAGGCTTACATGCTTAGCAAAATAGATAGTAAATGGCATCTCCTCCAAAGTTCAACAGCAGTTGACGGGGCTGCATATCGAGAAGATTTTGCTAATGATACTAACAAATCCGCAGATATGCGTTATGAGCAGGATGGTAGTATTTCAGCCAAGGCAGGCAATGGATATAACTTTCATTTTTGGTGTACCACTGGTCGGGTTACAATTAATCCTTACGATGTGGCAGGTATGTTTACAACTGTTCAAGCGCGGCTGGGAATTGATAATACTGGAGGACAGGACGATCGCTCTCAAGCTCGCTATTTGCTAAGCATGGGCGGCGATTACTGGCCTGACTTAACTTCTGAGTGGGGGCAACGGGACACAATTGGTGATATAGCTATTGGTAAGTTTAAGTACGTTACAAAAGAGTGGAAGGCTTTCAATATGTCTACTCTTTCACCGGAGCAAATCCGTCAAAATCCACCACCAATCAACTAGTGGAGAATAAGTTGATACCAATTATTTCACCTTGCGATCGCCAAATGTATCGCAGACAATCGCATCAATGTTTGCCCATACCATTTTCCCTGTTTGTTTAGTCATGGGATAGAGTTTTGATACAAGGATAGGTTATTGGCTCAACAATTTGCTAAACTCCAACTTCATGGACGAATAAAAACTATTTGAGCATTGGGAATTTGGAGGGAGTCGCGGAGTGACTGATGATGAACACGCAGATAATGTAGAACAGATTCATTCCAGAGAGTTTTCATGGCAATTATGGCCTGTTTTGCCACTCTATCCTTACGGCAAACGACGGACAATCCGCAAAGAAGTAGTTAAAGACACAATCTGGACTTTTGACCAACTTCAAGGCATCTTTTACGTTGTCGTGCCAATTCGGATGACCGTCGTTAAGCTAGATGAAGGGGGTCTTCTCGTTTATGCACCTGTTGCACCTACCCCAGAGTGTATCCGGCTCGTCAATGAGTTGGTAGCAGAACACGGCAATGTCAAGTACATAATCTTGCCAACTATCTCCGGTTTAGAACACAAAGTCTTCGTCGGCCCCTTTGCTAAATGTTTTGCCAATGCACAGGTATTTGTCGCTCCTAATCAGTGGAGTTTCCCGTTAAATCTTCCGTTAAGCTGGCTTGGCTTACCCCATAAACGTACTCAGGTACTCCCAGAAGACAGTACTAAAACTCCATTTGCAGATCAGTTTAACTACGCAATGCTTGGGCCCATTGACCTTGGGCCAGGACGCTTTGCAGAGGTTGTATTCTTCCACAAGCGATCGCACACATTACTGGTAACAGACTCAGTAATTTCTATACCAGAAGATCCACCTGCGATCGTTCAGTTAGATCCGTATCCCTTGCTGTTCCATGCCAAAGACAAAGCCTCTGATATCGTTGCAGACATTCAGGTAAACCGCCGTAAGGGATGGCAGCGCATTTCATTGTTTGCTTTGTATTTCCAACCAAGCTCTCTGGAGATAGCTGAATGGAGTCAGGTATTTCGTGATGCCTTGAAAGCACCGGAACGCTCAAATAGAGCCTACTTTGGGTTGTTTCCCTTTAAATGGCAAGAAAATTGGCAGCGATCATTTGATGCACTGCAAGGGGATGGACGCTTGTTTGTAGCACCAATTTTACAGACGCTAATTCTCAACCGGGCCCCAAGGGAAACCATCGATTGGGCTGATAAAGTAGCGAGTTGGGACTTTCAGTGGATTATTCCCTGTCATTTTGACTCACCGATTAAAACAGCACCATATCAGTTTCGCCAAGCATTTTCCTTTCTAGAAAAGCAGCCTACTATCAGTGCAGGTTTGTTCAGCAGTAGCAGTTATTCTTTACCAGAGGAGGATTTTAAGGTACTTAGAGTAATTGATGAAGGTCTAAATAAGTTTGGTATTGTGCCGCCAGTGAAGGATAAGGTGTAAATAAAAACTAAGTAAAAAATTACATCTGCGTTACGTATGGTCGACATGTAAAAACCCCGCTCAGCTTTGAGCAGGGCTATGTAAAGTTTTTTACTAAAATTCTCAGTTTTTATCTTAGAACACGTTCATTATTGTAATGATGCTAACGCTTGTCAGCATGATTAAAGCGCCCATAATCATAGATTGACTTAATGTATTGGAAGATTTTGAATTGTTCATTTAAGTAAAATCCTTTTTTTAAGGTTATGTTAACCATATCAACATGCGTATAAATATCTATAAAAGGATAAGAAAACTTAAAATAGTGTAAAGTTTCTTAGCAAATGCTTAAGGTAATTGCTTAACAGAAGTTTGGATGCGTCCGTGTAAATAATATTTTTTTGATATATTTTATACGTAAAGCGCATATATTAGGGTGGTAGCTTTGTCTATTAGCTTTGATGTAGCGATCGCCGAACATGATAATTACCTAATATCCGA
This sequence comes from aff. Roholtiella sp. LEGE 12411, assembly GCF_015206995.1. Lineage (GTDB taxonomy): Bacteria > Cyanobacteriota > Cyanobacteriia > Cyanobacteriales > Nostocaceae > Komarekiella. Next base: position 15,943 of record NZ_JADEXR010000062.1, read on the forward strand.
GCGGATTATGCGTTTTTTGTAGTGTAAAATTTACCTTAATCAAGGTAGACATTTGAACAAAAATTATCATGACAGCTTTCACGGCATCTAAAAACCAAACAAGTGCTTTTGACTTAGAGCAATTAAATCAGCAATTTGAAACTGCCACTCCAAAAGAAATTCTCGCATGGTCTATAGAGAATATTCCAACCGGATTGGTGCAAACTAGCGCCTTTAACGTGGATGATATGGTAATTACACATATTCTTTATACTGAACTCAAGCATCCAGTTCCTGTGGTCTTTCTCGACACCTTGCACCACTTCCGTGAAAGCCTAGAACTAGTTGCTAAAGCCAAACAAGTTTATAACCTAGATCTGCAAACATACAAGACTCCAGATGTAGACACCCGCGAAGCCTTTACCGCCAAGTATGGCGAAGCACTTTGGGACAAAGATATCGCCCAATTCCACCACATTACGAAAATTGAACCTCTGCAACGTAGTTTAGACGAACTCGACACCGTTGCATGGATCACCGGACGCCGCCGCGACCAAGCAGTAACCCGTGCTAACATGCCCATATTTGAATTGGATGGCAAAGGTCGGCTGAAAGTAAATCCCATAGCCACCTGGACACGCCAAGATAGCTGGGTTTACGTAGCTGAACATAAAGTGATGTACAATCCTCTACACGATCAAGGTTATCCCAGCATTGGGGATGAACCTATCACCACCAAAATAGGTCAAGGCGAAGACGAACGCGCCGGACGCTGGCGGGGAAGTAATAAAACAGAATGTGGAATTCATATTTAAGGGGAAGTGGAGAGTAGGGAGTGGGGAGTGGGGAATAGAAGAAAAGAAGAATTTCCCCCGACTCTCCCCTTCTCTGCTTACTCTGCGCCTCTGTGGTTAGATAATAGTTTTACACAACAAATTTAGAAGCTACTTTATTGACCATTTTGCTGAAAAAGCTGCTCTAGAGAAGCTAATTCAGCCTCTCTCAGTGCGTCAATTTGTGGCAAAGGTCGCTGCATAATTGAATAAAGCGATCGCTTTTGCACTTTTGTAGATTGCAAACCAAGTTCCTTCAATTCCTCTCCAATTTTTAATCTCATATTCCGTCGATCCGCTTTAGTTACATCAGGACTTTGGAGAATAGCTATTTCAATAGCAGGTAAAATGAATTTTTTTACTTTCTCATATTCTCCTGAGTATTGATGATTTTCTAATCCTACAACTAGGGCGATCGTAGGTAATGTTTTACGTTTTATATCAGACACCATCCCTACATGAAGACCCTTAAAAGCTTCAAAGCTTCTAACTTCTGGAAATAGGCTTTGATACAACTGACAGTACTCATCCACAAATTTCACTGTGGGCGCGGGTGGGCGCGGCTCAACCATACTAAGGCTTCAGTTTTAGCGATCGCCCTTAATTATACTCTAGCGAGAGTGACAAAAGAGGGCCCTCTTTTGTCAGAGTGGGAGAATCCAATCGCCGAAACGGTTACAGGGCTTTAACTTCCACTTTTTGTCTATAAATTTTAGTTTCTGTTAGAAAATCAAGCCTCAAACCTAGATTAAATCAAAGTCTCAGAACTTGGCTTCGATTATTGTTTTCCGAGAGTGACAAAACAGGGTTAGGTGATTTAACAAGCAAGGTGGCGGTGTTCTACAGTTTTTTGACAGGCGATGTCTGACGACAAGCCGCTTCGCGTCTACGCCGTCGGGAGATTATTCAAAAACTGCAAGCCGGACAAATCAAGGTGATTATTTCTACTTCTTCACTAGAAGCGGGAATTTATTTACCCGAACTAAACTGCTGTTTGCTTCGTGGATTTCCAGGGAGCCTCATGTCATTTTGGTAACGAGTAGGTTGAGCCGGACGCAAACAGCATGGACTTGTGATTTATCTAACCTTGGGATTTTGTCCCAAGCTTATACCTTTCGATACAGTTTTAATGGATACTTGGTATGCAGTCAATAATTTAAGATTCTTCAAAAACAGTCAGGAGAATTATGCAAACATTAGATCAGCTTACGCAAAGTCATCTCTCTGTTCTCGTATTGGATAAGGATTCTCATAATCCTATAGTACGGATGCCGATTTATGCAGAAGTCAGCATTGTTGAAGAGACACCCTCCTACAAAATTTCAGGAGATGATTTAGGGGTGATCGCTGAAAATAGCGATTTCTTTGGTAGCGAAACTGTTGGTGCAGCTCTGCGGTTATCACTGGCTCAATATATTGAAGAAAATACATTTCGAGGATTAGATGAGGAAAGGAAGCAAGCTTTTCTCAAACGAGTTGTCAATATACTGGAGCATGAAGAGGGTCTGTTCTCAAAATCTGAGAGCGAGATCAAAGATATTGTTGATCGCGCAATTCTTAAAGCAATGGAAGAGTTTGAGATCCCGCAGTCTCAAACATCTAGCAGAAAATCTGTCTATTCCTATCCCTTAGGTTATTTAGCAACAGACCATGTTGGCTATGCTTCATTCGACCTGACTCGAATTTCTGATTTAACCCGATCTCGAAATAACAGCTTTGCAGCGTTTGACCGAAACAGAACGCAAACGAGCTATGCATTTTTTGTATATCCAATGGGCAAGGAGGGGACACGCTTTGATGCGCTTGAGCAAGGGCGATTTACCAGTGAAGCCGTTTTTGCTAAGTTGTCAATTGAGCAACCCACATTAACCCGCGATCTTAAAATCCTAAACTTGCCTTCAATGCAAAAGCCGGGTCTAATTGATTGGTATTTTTCTCCAGGCTCCTTTGCGGCTCATCCTGAATTTTTGGTAGGAGATGATGGGTGTGAGCGTTTATTTCCAGCACAAATTGCATTACAAGAGTTTAATCTTCGTCAAGTTGTTCGTATTGCTGGGAGTCTGCCACAAGGAGTACAAATACCAGAGGGCTACAAGTTTGCTTGGGTAGATGACTACAAGGTTACATGGCAATCTCTAGGTCATTCATTAGGAGAAATTCTTTACAGCTTACCGCTAGCACCTGGCGAATCTGTCAAGTTGGCTGTAATTGATTGGTCTTGGGAAAGCACAACCCAAAGGACTGAGCAAACAGTATTATCCGAGGAAGTTCTCCACCAAACTCATCGCGATCGCACAATTTCTGAAACAATCAAAGCAGGGTTGCGTGAATTGCAGAAAGGTAGCTCATTCATAGGCGGAATTGCTGGCTCGGCTGGTGCGACAGGTTCCATAGGGGTCGCTAGCGGAGCAGTTGGAATTGCTGGGAGTCTGGGTGGCTCAACTGCTACAAGTGAGGGTAGCCGTGATCTGATTGCTGAAAACGTTCAACGATTGAACGATAGCTTCTCGCAAGCCAGTTCAGCCCAACGCGAACTCAATAGCACAGTTGTCATCCAAGCTCGACAAGAAGAGAGAGAAAGCATTCAGACACGAACCTTCACTAACTACAACCACAGTCATACTCTAACCATTCTTTATTATGAGGTGTTGCGTCACTTCAAAGTTGTTGTGGAATGGGTACGGCGGCGACCAGCAATATTAGTAAAGCTTTTAAATGTCGATTTATCAAAAAATGACCAATGCATCAAATATCGTTTTCTTTTGGAGTCTAACTTGATCGATGAAAAAGTTAAGCCAGGATTTGATGCCCTTGAAAAACTGATGACTATTCAGGAAAGCTATACATTGAATGGCATTGCTATTAATAATGACATAGATTTTCCAAAACCATTTTCGGAAGGGGATATTGAATTTACACTTTTTGAAATGGGAATAAAAACAGGAGGAGACCAAACAGATGATAAAGTGATTGCGTATATCAGAACTCATACAGGTGAATTTATTAAACTGGTCATTGTTGATGATAATGACTACCTGAACATTGGAGATAGATTTTGGGAAGATAAAAAATCTTGGTTCTTTGTGCAGCCGAAGAGAAAAGTTAAGTGGAGAGAAATCGCAGGCTTTGAATTTACTCTACCTGCCCAAGATCTAGCGGTTGGAGATAAATTCAATTCTTGGTCGCTTGATGAGATAACCATTAATGCTTTTTTTGTAGACGGGGTTAAGAAATTAGCGGAAAACGATCCAGTAAATTTGCATTTTAGAGGAGTGGATTGGGCAACAAACTCTTTTACTCGCATTCTTCTACCGGGGACGGACGCACAATTAATACCTTCTATAAAAAAGCCAGAGAAGCTATTGTCTCAAGAAGAATACTACAGCATTAAAAAACTTAAAGATCACCTGATAAATTTCAGTGATTATTACAATCGAGTTATTTGTCTAAGCAAAGACCAAAATACAATTGCAATAGAATTTGAGTCTGTTGATTGGGATGGCACGAGTAAACTGATTGATCACGTTGAACCTTATCCGTTGGAAACTTTTGGCAGTTATATTGCTTATCCATTTATCGATACTAATAATCAGTTGCCTAATGTAAATTTAGAGGGTTTGAAAAAGTATGCTGAAAAGCTGATTACCTTACCCACGCGAGGAGTATTTGCAGAAGGTAAGTTGGGTCACTGTAATATTTCGGAAGAAATCGACAATACACGCTTCTGGAAGTGGGAAGAACATCCAATTCCGTTTGAAGCACCGGGTATTAATCCCGTTACACCTGTTACACCGCAACCTCAGCAAACAAATGTCACACCTACAGCTTTTCCAACTTCACTGGTCAATATCGTCAATCCATCCGCTGCGCCTGATCCAACTGGTTTAGCTGCTGCTCTGACAGTGTTGGGTACTCCGAATATTTTCCGAGATATGTCTGGACAGCAAGAAGTCGCAGATTTGCTCAAAAAACTTTCTGATAATACGATTAGTATTGCAGAAGCATCCAATAAAGCTAGAGAAATTCAGTCGAAATATGGTGGCAGTGGAGTGGGAACAGGCGGTGGCGCTTCGGTCGCGGGTCGCCAAGGTAGTTCAGGAGGATCTGTGCAATCACCAGCACCGAGTGAGCAGCATGACCAACTCCAAGTGCTAAGAAATGCAGCAAATAATGGGGACATTACAACAGAAAAGAAAAACCAACTGGCTCAAGACTATTTGCAGAACTCCACCCAACCAAAACTTATGCTGGCATCTGCAATTTCTGAAGATGCTGGAACTGGTTCTGGCTCTAATGAGTTCCATGAATTTTACACGAAATACCTTGACCAGCAATACCCCAATAAATATCCACTTGAAGATAGCCTCTACACGCGCAATCGAGACTTTTATACGCAAAGGGCTTATCAGAAGGCGTTTGGTCAAAAAGATGGTTCTTGGAACCCAGAGTTAGGTTTTAAACTAAATGAGCGAATTATTCGCAGACTTTACGATTATTATCAAGTGACTTACAAGGCTAAATCTGATAAGTTTCTTTGGGCGGGATTGGGACGTATGGCAGGAGGAGCGGTTCTCGGTGGCTTGCTGACTACTGGTCTACCCGATCCAAGTTTTTTGAGTGACACAATGGTTCTCATTGGTAAAGCAATCTTTCTTGATCTAGCTTGGCAACATGAGCTGTTTTTGGACGATCCACAAAAAGCGATTGACATGGCTCGTGAGCATGACACGCGGTTTCCAGCGAAAGCGAAGTACGAGATGGCATGGAACAAAATTGCTTCTAATACGACTACTGAGGTTGCTGAAGGAAATCGGATGCTGCTCGAAAATGAGCAATTCACTATCATTCAACCGCTCTATGACAGGATTAAACAGGCTTCAGAATGGTTCACACCGCTCCTCTTCGCTAAAACCAGTGCATTCACGCTGAATGTTCATCCTTATCACTTGCCATTTGCCGAATCTTTCCCAACAACTCGAAGTGCTGATGTAACGGTGGCAAATGACCGCTGGGAATGGATTACCAAGCAAGATGGTATGTGGGACAAGTGGATAAGAATTCCCGCAGATGAAAGGAGTCGATTAGTAGACCTTTCAATGGATGATTTGTTGACAAGGCGATGGGGGAGTGTAAAGCCTGAGTTTTTACCTCCGGGCGGTCGTTTGTGAGCAACTGTAGTTGTAGCGTGATATTTCAGTATTTCATCAACTTGCAATACAACGCTGCATAACGACCGCTTGGAGCGGATTGCCGAGAGATCTTGGTGCATTGCGAAGGCTATTTGCAGCCGCTCAAGCGGAACGTTAAACACCCAGCTACAGCTTATGCCCTAGAGAGCCAGTCCAGTAGAAGGTATTGACAAAAAGTACAGTTTTTGCGGAGTCAGGTGTTCGTTTTAAAACTAGCCCTTGCAGTATTGGATGATTAGCTATTTTGTCCTGATTTTGTTCCAGGTCTTGAATCATTGCTGCTTTCGTATCCTGGAACATAGTAATGTGTGCTGTTTCTTCTATTTGCCAATTAGGTTGTTTGGCGATCGCACCACGAACAGCATCAAGAAAACTCTCATAACTCAATTGTTGAACATCATCGCTGTCAGGCAGTGTAATATTAAAATCATCATGTAACTTGTTAACTAAAATTTTGTATAAACTTCATAAAAAATTGCAAGAAACTATACGTGGGAGCAACAAAACACGCAAAATACTGACCAGTAGTTGGGAAATTTGAGACATTTAGACAGATCTCAATAGCTATTTGTCATTAATATGTAGACAAAGAACAAAGAACAAGTATGATTAAAATTCTCCATCTCTCCGACATTCACATGGGAAGCGGCTTTTCCCACGGTCAGATCAATCCTGAGACAGGCTTGAACACACGATTGGAGGATTTTGTCAATACTTTGTCTCGATGTATTGACCGAGCGATCGCAGATGCCGTGGATCTAGTGATATTTGGCGGCGATGCTTTTCCAGATGCGACACCACCACCCTATGTACAACAAGCTTTTGCTAGCCAGTTTCGCCGTCTGGTGGATGCTAATATTCCAACAGTGCTGTTGGTGGGGAATCACGACCAACATTCCCAAGGACTAGGAGGCGCGAGTTTATGTATTTACCGCACCTTGGGAGTGCGAGGGTTTGTTGTGGGTGATACATTGACCACCCACCGCATTCAGACCCGCAATGGAGGAGTGCAAGTGATCACCCTCCCCTGGCTAACCCGTTCAACATTGATGACTCGCCAAGATACTGAAGGTTTGCCTTTGGCGGAAGTTAATCAACTGTTAACGGAACGTCTGCAAGTTGTTTTAGAAGGAGAAATTCGCCGTCTTGACCCCGATGTGCCAACAGTGCTTTTGGCTCATTTGATGGCTGATAATGCTAGCTTGGGAGCGGAACGCTTTTTGGCGGTGGGTAAAGGCTTCACTCTACCTCTATCTTTACTGACGCGACCATGTTTTGATTATGTAGCGTTGGGACATGTCCACCGTCATCAGAACCTGAATAAATCCAACAACCCACCGGTGATTTATCCCGGAAGCATTGAGCGGGTAGATTTTAGTGAAGAAAAAGAAGACAAAGGCTATGTAATGATCGAGCTGGAGCGGGGTAGCGCTGAGTGGGAATTTTGTCCCTTACCAGTTCGGTCTTTCCGCACAATTGAGGTGGATATCTCAAAAGCAGATGATCCCCAAGCCGCATTGATCAAAGCGATCGCCAAGCATAATATTAAAGATGCTGTAGTGCGGCTAATTTATAAACTCCGCTCCGAACAGATGGATATCATTGACAGTGGCTCTCTACATAGTGCTTTAAATGCAGCCCACAGCTACACCATTCAAGCAGAATTGGTAAGTCAGTTGGCTCGCCCCCGCATTCCCGAATTGAGTGCGAGTAGCAGCATCGATCCAATGGAAGCGTTGAAAACTTACTTAAACAATCGCGAAGATCTCAAAGACATAGCAGCATCGATGCTGGACGCAGCCCAGAAGTTGCTAGCAGATGACGTAGAAGTGTGGTTGGAAGGAGCTACTTCTGATTAGATTCTTCATAAAAGTCGGCGAGAAACTCTATTGGGGATTGGGCATTGGGTATTGGGTATTGGGTATTGAGTCGAAAGCTTACTTCTTCCCCATGCCCCATTCCCCATGCCCCATTCCCTATGCCCAAAAACTCCATCCCACAGGGATGGAGTTTTTCATCTTCAGTCTCTACTGCCATTTACCGATTTTAAACTTGTTGCCAAAATAACTTTTCACTAGAGGTCGTAAATGGGATGATAGAGTAACCAGAGAAAAGGTGAACAATTGTTATTTTTCTCCCTCAGCTTCTTGTTGCATAATGGCATCACAGTATTGAATAAGAATTGTCAAGCGATCGCTAATAGTCTGAAGTCTCGCTTGTGCAGTAGATGCTTGCCGCGCTCCTTGGAAAAACATCACATCTATTTCCAACAGGCGCAGTTGCTTGCTGATTTCCGTCCGATAAGACTGTACCCGCGAGTCTTCATCAGTTAAAGGTATAATTTCCTGCCCAAACAACTGCTGCACCAAAGCTAAACGCTGCCTCAGTGCGGGTCCATCTAGTTGAGTTGTGGTAGCATCAGCACGTAACTGTTTTAGCAGTGTTGCTAGTGCCTGATATTGATCACGATTTAAAGACATCCAGTGCTAGTTAAGATAGTATTAATGTCAAGTAATTTTTCTTCTACAATAAACTTTTCTGAGCTAGTGTTAGCATCAAAAGCCTCAAATCTCTATTTGAGGCTTTGTTTAGCATCAATAGATTTTCAAGTTTATGATCCTTGAAAATCGCACTGGATGATTACTATCCGCAATTGAAGAATCATCCTCACACTGTTTTTTCACCTGTCTTTGGGCAACAGCATCTTCTAATTGCGATGTTGCCAGTTTTGTCTATCACTCGCTTATCTACCGATTACCTTTAGTCCCAATTGTATGAGCAGCATAGCTATAAATTCCTCAATTGATATTACCCTTCCGGACTGGTTGCAGAAATGCTTGAAGGGATCATCAGCAAGTAGCAGCGAAGCAGAAGATGACCGAAGGCATAGTGATATAGACTTGATTTGCCGAGCGTTTGAATTTGCTTATCAACTGCATCATGGTCAATACCGCAAATCGGGAGAACCATACATTTATCATCCCGTTGCTGTAGCTGGAACACTACGTGACTTGGGGGGCAGTCCTGTTATGATAGCAGCTGGTTTTCTCCATGATGTAGTTGAAGATACCGATGTCACCATTGAAGAAATAGATGAGCGCTTTGGGCCAGAAGTACGCCAATTGGTTGAAGGCGTCACTAAGCTTTCTAAAATAAATTTCAAAAGCAAAACCGAAAGCCAAGCGGAAAACTTCCGACGGATGTTTTTGGCAATGGCACAAGATATCCGAGTAATTGTGGTGAAGTTGGCAGACCGTTTGCATAATATGCGAACTTTACAATATATGTCAGAGTCCAGCCGCCGCCGTAGTGCTCAGGAAACACGAGATATCTTTGCACCCTTAGCCAATCGCTTGGGTATCTGGCGGATTAAATGGGAACTGGAAGATTTAGCTTTTAAATACCTGGAACCAGAAGCCTTCCGTGAAATTCAGCAGCATGTTTCCGAAAAACGGACGGCGCGGGAAGAGAAATTGGCTAAAGCCACTGACATTTTGCGGGAGCGTTTGCAGCAAGCTGGAATCCGCTGCCAGGATATCAGTGGACGTCCCAAGCATTTGTATGGTATTTACCAAAAAATGCAGCGGCAGCAAAAAGAATTTCATGAAATTTATGATTTGGCAGCGCTGCGGATTATTGTCCAAAGCAATGAGGAATGCTATCGTGCTTTGGCAGTAGTTCACGATGCCTTTCGCCCAATTCCCGGTAGATTTAAGGACTACATTGGACTGCCTAAACCCAACCGTTATCAATCTTTGCATACTGGAGTGATTGGTCTGACTGGTCGTCCTTTGGAGGTACAAATTCGGACGATAGAAATGCATCATATCGCCGAGTACGGGATTGCTGCTCATTGGAAGTACAAAGAAACAGGCGGTTCTAGCAATAGCCATGTAACGGCGACAGATGAGAAGTTTACTTGGTTGAGACAGCTTTTAGAATGGCAAAGCGATCTTAAGGATGCACAAGAATATCTTGATAGTGTCAAGGACAATCTATTTGAAGATGATGTCTATGTCTTCACCCCTAAGGGGGATGTTGTTCCCTTAAGCCCTGGATCTACCAGCGTAGATTTTGCTTATCGCATTCATACAGAAGTGGGAAATCATTGTACAGGGGTGCGGGTAAATGGGCGAATGGTGCCGTTATCAACACGGTTGCAAAATGGCGATATTGTGGAAATTATGACCCAAAAGAGCGGCCATCCGAGTTTGGATTGGTTGAACTTTGTCAGGACTTCAGCGGCGAAATATCGGATTAAACAATGGTACAAGCGATCGCGCCGGGAAGAAAATGTCGCCCGTGGGCGGGAATTGTTAGAAAAAGAACTTGGTAAAACTGGTTTTGATAGTCTGCTGAAGTCAGAAGCGATGCAGAGTGTTGCAGAGAAGTGTAACTACCACAGTGTAGAAGATTTACTCGCAGGCTTGGGTTATGGTGAAGTCACACTAAATCTAGTGCTAAATCGTTGGCGCGAAGTGGTAAAGGCACAACAACCAGTTACCATTGCACCCCCATTTATCCCCAAAGAGTCAACCTCTACATCAAAAGCCTTGCGGGATGCGCCTGCAACTACCTCCCGTTCAACTGATTCACCGATTGTTGGGGTGGAGGGATTAGTTTATCATTTAGCTGGGTGTTGTACCCCGATTCCTGGTGAACCGATTATTGGTGTAGTAACACGAGGTCGGGGAATTTCGATTCACCGCCAAGGATGTCATAATCTAGAAAATGTGGAGTGTGAGCGGCTAGTACCAGTCAGGTGGAATTCAGCGGCTGAAAATAGTGCTCGTCCGCACACTTACCCAGTGGATATTCAAATTGAAGCACTTGACCGCGTAGGAGTATTAAAAGATATTCTATCTCGCTTGAGTGACCAAGGGATCAATGTGCGTCACGCTCAGGTGAAAACCGCTATTGGTCAACCAGCACTGATGGACTTGGGGATAGATATACGCGATCGCTCTCAATTAGAGCATGTATTTACCCAAATTAAGAAAATGAGTGACATTCTGAATATACGTCGAGTCGGTCAAATTGACGAATAGTAGAGGTACACCCTGCTCGCAGCCCAGCCAAGAAGTATCTTAAATTATAGAGGTTTGGTTTGATATTTGATACTTTTTGGATGGCGATCGTGACCACAGAGGAATTTCAGCTATTAATCGAACAACAGCCCTCATGTCTTCAGACATTGCCAAAAGCACTGCAAGCATTGTGGTATGACAAGAAAGGTGATTGGGATCAGGCACACGAAATAGTCCAAAATGCCAGCGATGCTGACAGTGCTTGGGTTCACGCCTATCTACACCGAAAAGAGGGTGATTTAAGTAATGCTCATTTCTGGTATCTACGCAGTGGCCAGCCAGAGTTTCCTGGAGAACTAAACCAGGAATGGGAACAAATAGCTTGTTTATTGTTAAAGAAAGTCAAGGAAACATGGATGCTCAGGAACTGAAGCGGCGTTACGCCGCAGGTGAAAGATATTTTCCAGCAGTTATCTTAATTGGAGTCAAGCTGATTGGAGCTTATATGCCGGGAATCAACTTATGGGGAGCAGATTTGAGTGGAGCTAACCTAGCTAAAGCTAAACTTTGGGGAGCAGATTTGAGTAGAGCTAACTTAGCGAAAGCGAATTTGACCAGAGCTAATTTGAGCGGTGTCAAACTGAATGAAGCAAATCTCCGAGGAGCCAAACTCAACTATGCCAAGTTGTATGGAGCAGATCTCCGTGGAGCTTACTATGATGAAAGTACCCGATTTTCTAAAGGTTTTGACCCTATCAGTAGAAATATGCAGAAGTTTTGATGTTCCCAGATATTGAAGCTGCGGGATTCTTGACTCATAATCGCTAATAAATAACTCTCCATAACGCTATCAGCCTTTTAGCGTCAAGCCCTATTGACATATCGTAACAATATTGTTATATTTTAGGTACATAATAACAAACTATGTAACTAAATTGTTTATGCATAACGTCATCACACGGTTCTAGTTATTCATAGGATTGGCTAAGACTTTTTAAATTTAATATTTGTATCTTTAATTGTCATTCTGACTTCTCTCTCCTACCTCGGTTAGTTTCGCCGGGGTTTTTTATTTTAGATTTCTAAAGAGCAAATTTTGTCATCTCTACACCAACATCCGTTCCTCAGATATATAAAACTTTGTATGCTGAATCTAATGGGTTTTAATAGTTCTGTTAAAAACTGGTGCAAGAAGATTTTAGGTTAATTGTTGATTTAGTTTCAGTTCTCGCCGTTGCAGCTTGTGGCGGATTGTTAGCGTCGGTGTTACGACAACCGGTGTTACTGGGCTATCTCATCGGCGGGATGATTATAGGCCCAGCCGGACTGGGACTAATTAAAGAAGTTATTCAAGTAGAAACTCTGGCACAGTTCGGCGTCGCCTTTTTGTTATTTGCCTTAGGAGTAGAGTTTTCCTTTGCAGAACTCAAGAAGGTAAAAGCGATCGCTCTTGGGGGAGGAGGACTCCAGATTGTACTGACGATTTTGATCACAGTTTTAGTATGTGGGGTAACAGGAGCCTGGGGAACCTTACCTGCTAAAGGCGTGTTTTTGGGATCAATTCTGTCTTTATCATCCACAGCTGTTGTCCTCAAGTGCTTGATGGAGCGCAACGAAACAGAAACACCCCACGGGCAAGTAATGTTAGGGATTTTGGTAGTACAGGATTTGGCATTGGGACTGATGCTAGCCGTGTTACCAGCTCTCAACCAACCAGCAGAGACTATTGGCATTGCCGTGTTAACAGCGCTGCTGCGGATTGGTTTATTTGCAGCTGGCGCAGTCGCAGCGGGAATTTGGCTGATCCCCCCTTTGTTGCGAATGCTAGCCCGCACCGAAAGCCGAGAGCTTTTTTTATTAGGCGTAGTTGCCCTGTGTTTGGGCATTGCCTTGCTAACAGAGTATTTGGGGCTATCCATTGAAATGGGGGCATTTGTCGCCGGTTTAATGATTTCTGAGGTGGAATACGCTGACCAAACCCTAACTTATGTAGAACCGCTGCGAGATATTTTTGCCAGTTTATTTTTTGCTGCCATTGGGATGTTAATTGACCCAGTGTTTTTGTGGAACAACCTAGAATTGATTTTGGGGCTAGTAGCACTAGTTTTTGTGGGTAAGTTTTTGATTATCACGCCCCTAGTAAGACTGTTCCACTACCCATTGAAAACAGCCTTAATTGTCGGTTTAGGATTGGCTCAAATTGGTGAATTTTCCTTTGTTCTTGCTAGTGAAGGCCAGGCGTTAGGGTTAGTATCTCGACAGATATATTTACTAATTTTGGGAACCACAGCAGTCACACTTGTGCTTACTCCTTTTGTGCTGCGATTGGTGCCATTTTTATTTAATTTTGCTGAATCAATGCCCTGGCTGAAACCATATTTAGAAGATGATCAGCCACGGGATGTGTCCGAAGAACTACCCTTAAAAGACCATGTAGTAGTCTGCGGCTATGGACGAGTCGGCAGGAATTTAGTCAAGTTGTTGCAGCAACACAACTTACCTGTGGTTGTCATCGACCAATCAGAAAATAGAATTCAGCAGTTACGGGATGCCGAGGTGGCTTATGTATATGGTAATTGCGTTAGTTTACACGTTTTAGAAACCGCTGGAGTCAACCATGCTAAAGGAATGGCGATCGCACTTCCTGACCCCATGAGTACCCGCCTTTGCCTAAAACGCGCTTTGGAATTGTGTCCAGCATTAGATTTGGTCGTCCGCGCTACCCAAGATAAAAATATTGAAGTGCTTTACCAACTGGGAGCCAGGGAAGTGGTGCAGCCAGAGTTTGAGGCCAGCTTAGAAATGGCAACCCATTTATTAACTGGCTTAGGCTTGTCATCAGATGTTTTGCAACGGGAAATGCAGCAAATCCGCAACGATCATTATTTAGAATTGCGCCCAGAGCGTTCTGCATCAGAAGTTTCCTACGATTTGCAGCAAGCAACCCGCGATTTGAATCGGCGCTGGTATTCTTTACCAACTGACTCGCCCTTAATTGGTATGAGCCTAGAAGAAGCGGATATGCGCTATCTTACAGGAGCTAGTTTAATGGCAATTCGCCGCGCTAACGGCGATGAAATCGATTATCCGAATAATCAGACCAGATTGCAAGAAGGCGATCGCCTCCTCGTAGTGGGTGCAGATGAGGAACTGGCGGCTTTGGCAGAATTAGCTAAGGGACAGGTGGCTGTTCCCGGAGAAAATAGTGCTTGCCAGTGGATAACAATCAACGCTGATTCTCCAGTTTTGGGTAAAATTCTTGCAGATTTAGATATCCAACAGTCATCTGGGGCACAAGTGCAAGCGATCCGGCGAGATGGCAAATTCATCCGCTCTCCTGATGGCAACATGGACTTGCGAGATGGCGATCAAGTGTTGTTATGCGGTAGCTTAACAGGTTTAAGTCAACTACAACCGTTGTTTTTCCCAAGCAGCGCAGTCTCCCTATCTATCCCAGTGGTGAAAGCTATTGAGGCAGAAGCGCTTAAAGAGTTTCTGCCTCTGGATAGGCGGGAGTAGTCAAGGGTCAAGGGTCAAGGGTCAAGGGTCAAGGGTCAAGGGTTATGATTTGACTCTTGGCTCTTGACTAACTCTTGGGCTTAATATAGGCGATCGCTTGCTTCCAAACAGTGGTTTGCTGACTGTTCTCATCTACAATACATACACAGTATGAGTCTTGCCATAAAACCCTACCTGTGAGCAAATCGCCTGTGACTAGTTTGAATTCCACCTGTATTGTTTCTTGAATCAGGTGTTGCACTTGCCGAATACTGGGTAGTGACGTATCAAATTCAGTTGTCAGCATTTTTGGTAATGATGTATGCAAAATTAATGGAATGGGCATTGGGGATTGGGCATTGGGCATTGGGCATTAGAGACTAGGGACTGGGGGGACTAGGGACTAGGGCTAGGGACTGGGAACTGAGAAAGAGTTTTCTAATGCCCATGCCCCATGCCCCACGCCCAATGCC
>NZ_JADEXR010000063.1 GCF_015206995.1 aff. Roholtiella sp. LEGE 12411
TGTATAAGAGACAGCCCCATGCCCAATCACGGATAAAACCCCAACTTGGGCAACCCCAGAGTTTCATCCCAGCCCATCATGAGGTTTAGGCATTGAATTGCTTGACCCGCCTGTCCTTTAATTAGGTTGTCAATTGCTGACATGACAATCACGCGACCAGTACGTGGATCAACTTCTAAGCCTATGTAGCAAAGGTTGCTGCCACTTGCCCACTTGGTTTGAGGATAAACCCCGCTATCACAGATTTTGATCCAAGGTGAGTTACGGTAGAAAGCGGTAAAAATAGTAATTAAATCATCTCGCACTAGACCGGGATCGCGTAGTGTGGCATATACGGTAGCCAAAATCCCGCGCACCATTGGGATGAGATGCGGTGTAAATTGAATCATGAGTTCGTGACCAGCTAAATCACTGCAAACTTGCTCAATTTCTGGGGTATGACGGTGACGGCCGACACCATAGGCGGCTAAGGAGTTATCTGCCTCGGCTAGCAACAAGTCGGTTTTGGCTTGTCGTCCGCTACTAGATGTGCCAGATTTGGCGTCGATAATGGCTGTTTCTGGCACGATTAAGCCTTGCTTCAGGAGTGGCAAAAGTGCTAGAAGACTGGCGGTGGGGTAGCAACCAGGACAGCCAATTAACTCGGCTTCGGCAATGCGATCGCGATACAGTTCTGGTAGTCCATAAACCGCTGTTGCAGCAGTTGTGCGATCGTTTCTCTTTATGCCATACCAATCTGTATAAGTTGCCAAATCAGTGAACCGATAGTCTGCACTCAGATCTAGTACTTTACATCCTTTTTCCAAAAGTTTTGGTGCGATTTGGCAAGCCAGACCATTTGGTAGAGATAGAAACACTACTTCACAGCGGTGAGCAATTGTTTCTGGCTCTATCGCCTCTATTGGCAAGTTAACTGCATGAGCCAGATGCGGGTAGAGATTCGTAAAAGGTTTACCGGCGCTGTTCTCGTCGCCTAAATAAACTAGTTCAACTTCTGGATGATCCATCAGTAGTCGGACTAACTGTACTCCGCCATAGCCTGACGCGCCAACAATCCCAACGGGTACGCGTCTAAATTTGCCCATGATCTGAAATCCTTATCCGCTTTTGGTTAATTCGTTCTCAGCTATCAACATATCAGTGACCAGACGCGCAGCGCATAAAAGCCCTGAAACCTCTCCATTTAATTCCGGGGAATCAAGAGTCAATAGTCCAAAATCCAAAGTTCAACAGTTTTTGACCCTTGACTTCACCGAGCGAAGCGGAGTGAGTGTTTAAATGTTGCTGCACTTTGGTACTAAATCTCAACAATTTTTAGTGGCGGAAATTTTTGCCATATTATCAAATCATTGCTACTCTACTTCTCTGCCTTATAAAGGAGCTACAATCTAAAAGAAGAAATTGTTAAAAAAATTTACGTTAGGTAGCTGGAATTCTTCTGTGTCACAGCCTAAGACTACCCAAACTTTTAAATTTGATTCGATTGATGCCGCCTTGGCAGACCTGAAATCTGGTCGCGTCGTTGTAGTGGTCGATGATGAAAATAGAGAAAATGAAGGCGACTTGATTTGTGCTGCCCAATTTGCCACACCTGACATGATTAATTTCATGGCGGTGGAAGCTAGAGGGTTGATTTGTTTAGCGATGACAGGCGATCGCCTGGATGAATTAGACTTACCATTAATGGTGAGCAATATTACAGATACTAACCAGACTGCCTTCACCGTCAGTATCGATGCCGGGCCACATTTGGGCGTAAGCACTGGTATTTCAGCGGAAGACCGCGCCCGCACTATCCAGGTTACTCTCAACCCAGCCACAAAACCTTTAGATTTGCGTCGTCCTGGTCATATTTTCCCAATTCGAGCTAGGGAGGGAGGCGTACTCAAACGGGCAGGACATACAGAAGCAGCTGTAGACTTATCTCGACTAGCAGGGCTATATCCAGCGGGGGTAATTTGTGAAATTCAAAACTCCGATGGTTCAATGGCGAGGTTGCAGCAGTTAATTGAATATGCTAAACATCACAACCTAAAAATCATTAGCATTGCTGATTTAATCGGCTATCGGCTCCAACACGATCGCTTAGTGTATCGCGAAGTTGTAACTAAGCTGCCGAGTCAGTTTGGTCAGTTTGAAATTTACGCCTACCGCCACACTCTTGATAATACAGAACACGTTGCCATTGTCAAGGGTGATCCAGCTAACTTTAAAGATGAGCCAGTGATGGTGCGGATGCATTCAGAATGCCTAACTGGTGATGCTTTGGGTTCTTTGCGCTGCGACTGTCGGATGCAGCTACAAGCAGCACTGAAAATGATTGAGAGTGCAGGTCAAGGTGTTGTCGTCTACCTGCGCCAAGAAGGACGGGGAATAGGGTTGATTAATAAGTTGAAAGCCTACTCTTTGCAGGATATGGGGCTGGATACAGTGGAGGCGAACGAGCGCTTAGGATTCCCCGCTGATCTGCGAGATTATGGGATGGGAGCACAAATGCTCATGGACTTGGGCATTAAAAAGATTCGCCTGATTACTAATAATCCTCGCAAAATAGCGGGGGTTAAAGGCTATGGGTTGGAAGTAGTTGACCGCGTACCGTTGTTGATTGAGGCGAATGACTACAATTCGTACTACTTGGCGACAAAAGCAAAAAAGCTCGGTCACATGCTATTACAAACTTATCTAGTTACAGTGGCAATTCATTGGCAAGATGACCCCGAAGCAGTGACTGAACGCTATGAACGCTTAGAGAAACTACGGCATTTAGCGAGAAATAATGATTTATTGTTACAGGAAGAGGCGCGCCCGTTAGCGATCGCTTTGTTTGATGAGCCATCATTAACAGTACACTTGGGTTTTGATCAACCAAAAGTTGCTACCAGTGATTGGTATCAGCAGAGTGGTCATCCTTATTTGCAAGCCATCTTCCAAATTCTGGACAAACTAGCAACTTTACCTTACATCCAGAAGCTAGAATTTTTGATTTCTCCTGGTTGCGACCCTCTGAGTAATTTGCAAGTCCAACTAGATCGGCAGACATTCTTGGATGGTACACTGCCTTCATCGCTGAGCGATCGCCTGGAGACGCAACAAATTTATAGCTTTAGTAAATAGTTAGGAGTCAAGGGTCAGGGGTCAACTCCCTTGCTCTGCTTGGTTGTAACAATCTGAAAGACAAACCTATAACTTCTATCTCCTTTCAATTCACCCTGTAAATTGGTTTGGCTTGACGATAGGTATGAAGCAAGCTCAAAAACTTGTTAGAGTCAAAATTTATGGGGTCAACTTTTTGACCAGAACGGTCTACTTGCTGGTGAGTGGTGATGCGATCGTCTGGCACTTGACTTTGAGCAATTAACCAGGCTAGAGAATTATATTGAGCTTCCGTGTAGCCGCTATGGGTTTGTGGGCTGCTACTTTCATAACTATCTGGCGGTGTTTCTAAAGAAACGTGATAAGCAAAATTATTTACAGACGGTGGTAAATCTGGATTAGTCTTCACAGTTTCAGAGCCATCAGCACTATCAAATACTGAGTTAGCTGCGCCAAAAGCGCGCTTTTCTGGCGGTACTAGATAAACAATCGTCCCGTCTAGCTTGATTAAAGTGTGGTAACTCGCTTGAACACTTTCATCATTATGGGCTGCTTGAAAAAAATTAACGGCGCTGGAAGCAGAATAACCAGTTTCATGGATTACTATAATCGCTTCGTTGTTGAGAGGTGTGCCGTTAATATCTTTGGCGTAGCGTTCTCCATAGTTGCTTGGGTTAACCGAAGCAATTTCATAATTAGGTCTGTATTGTGCAAAAGCTTGAGTGGTAATGTATCTTGCAACAGCTTTATTCTTCTTGACTGGGTATTTGGGAACATTTTGAGATTTGCTCCCTTGGTTTTTTGCTGATTGCAATTGCGCTTGTGGATATTGGCTCCAGGCTGTAGTTTCTGGATTTGATCTTGGCGTATTACTTTGTAGTTTTGTCGCTTTTCCAGCAAACAACACCAAAATCAGAGCGGCGAACATCAAAGAAATTAGTAGCACCCTAGTGGCCCAGTCTTTAAACTTCATGACCCTAATACTTAGAATACGGTTGATATTAATAGGACTTACGCAACTGGCACACAAGGCTTCTGGTATAAGAGTCAAGGGTCAAGGGTCAAGAATAAATGGCACTAAGAAAAGCCTAAAGGCTTATGTCGCCTCGTTCCCAGTCTTCAGACTGGGAATGTATTCCGAGAGGCTCTGCCTCTCGTCAAGCCACTGGAGGCGGAGCCTCCCTGACTGGTTCCCAGCCTGGGCAAGGGCTATATCTTAACTTAGTGCCATTCGGTCAAGAATCAAGATTTTTTGGACTTTTGACCTTTGACTCTGGACAACCTCTGGCGTTAAAAATATGACACTTGCGTAACTCCTGATTAACTTAATCTCTTAATCTTAATGAAAAATAAGTTACTAGTATATGTTGAAATCCTAGGCAATTCTTTTAGGTGCTTCCTCTGTGTGTAGGGCTATTTAAATACTATCAAAACTATCACTACTGCTTTAGGAAAAAAGCAATGAATTGTGTCTCTAAAATTCAAAACTACAATTCCAAATCTCAAATCATATTAGCGCTTGTATTCTGCTGCGTGGTGTTCGCATAGCCATAGGTGATGTCCCTCTGGAGTCAAGATGTTTTTTAAGCCACCCCAGTACTGCTGTGGATCTTTTTCATCTAACAGTTGACGTAAGGCACGCAAGGCAGCACCATCGGCGCGTTCTGGATCTAAATCTTCACCCCTAGTAATTTTATCTGCTAATTCTAAATCTTCAGATGCTTCGATTTCTGGTAATTTTGCTGCGAATTCTTTGGTGAATTCAAGATCATTTTTAAAGAATTTTTCATATTCTTGTTCATTTACCAAACTCACAAATGGCCCTATCAGAGGTGCAGCATATTTCAAGATGCGAAATAACTTACTAATATAAGGTGCAGTCGTTCTCAGCCATTTGGCAGGTTCATTTATTTCATATAAACCGCCTTCTTGGGTGGGATGCCAACAGCCTGGTGCTTGGCAATAAAGTTGTAAATCTAATTTTTGCCCAGCTATAGCTTGCTTCCAAGCGTTACCGCCATGAGGACGTAGGGCAAACACATTGGGACAATGAGAATCTATGGTGTATCAGCAAAAAGGACACCATTGCGCCAATGGGTGTTTGTTGTAAAGCGGTGTTGACGCGCAATAAACCATGTGGGAATACCCGCAGGAATGGTATTGAGTTGAAATTTCATCGAAATTTCATGGCACTCGTCTGTTTGTTTTATTTGCTGCCATTTCTGTTCAAAATTAGGCGGGTCGAAGGGCAACCGTTCAACAACTAAACTAATATCTCGGTTTTCTTGAGTGCGGTAGGAAAGGTCAAAACGCTCCATCAGGTGTAGGAAGTGGTCGCGCATTGATGGCTCTAAGTCGCACCAAAGTTGAGCCATTTTCTGACGGGTGAAGATGCCAACGCGCTTGATTACTTCTTCACTTTCTAAGACTTTGCTGATATATTCAGTTACCCACTGGGGTTTGAGGATAACGGTATCGTTAAGTTCTTCGTTGTCTTGAAAGTAGAGAATTTCGCCTAATTCATGCAGCCATCGCGCCAGGACTTCTTTGCTGATGTCAGCAACTTTGGACTCAGCCATGATGTCCCACAATTGTTGCGGTGTGATTTGTTTTTTTGTCTGGGTGCGGATGGCATTGGCAGCATTTAGCCAGGTGGTAGGCCAGATTTCACCCATTAAGGGCAACTTGGCGGCTGCTTGTGCGATCGCTTGCCGCAGTTCTTCAACGCCAAGGCTGATTTGACAGCTAATTTTACAGTGTTCGATAATCTGGGGATACTTGCGGCGTAACTCAGCCAGGGGAAGGTCTGCATCTCGTTCGTCGATGTGGGTGGCAACAAGTAAAATCGGAGATTCTGGGGCTAAGGCTTTGATAGTATCCAGCCAGTAGTAGAGTTTACCTTGTTCAAATCCCAGTCGGGCATTCCAGGCAAGCAAGAACAGGGAGCGGTTGGTGAGGAAGAATTGATGGGTGGCGTGATAGATTTCCTGTCCCCCAAAGTCCCAAGTGTTCAGATGCATAGTAGTACCTGCTTTTCCGGGATGGGTTAAATCGAGCCATTTAATTTCAATGCCGTGAGTGGTGGATTCCTGGGTGTCGAACTCTTCACCACGTAATGCCCTTAATAAAGATGTTTTACCTACACCCCCTTCACCAACGACTAGCAGCTTAGAAATCCATTGCTGTTGGCTACCCTCTAACCGTTCTCGCAGATAGGTAAAAATTGCCTGCGTTCCTTGCTCGATAATCTCAGGCGGCGGCGAAGTTAATGGATTGTTATTGAGGTCTAGCCTTGTCGCTTTTTCTTTGGCAGCTTTTTCAATAATTTGCAACAGTTCTTCGTTTGTCACCTGTAAACCTCAGCAACTCTGTAGCGTTATTTACCAGAATAGTGTATCGCAGGTTAGGGACTGGGGACTGGTGACTGGGGCTAGATGCGGGCGTTGTATCTACATAAGAACGGCTGTAATGTTTAAATTAGCAAGGCGCGTAGGCGTAGGCCGTCGTAGACATCGCTAACCTCGTAATAACATTTACTCATTCAGGACTTACGCAAGTATTACAAAAATCTCAATTTTTTGTTTGTAGTGAGGACTTTAGTCCTCAAAATAAGGACTAAAGTCCTTACTACGAACTTAAAATAATATGCCAGTTGCGTAAGTCCTGTCATTCACAAGTATCAAAGACTCGTTTATGAATAAACAAATTTTGCCCGCATTTGCTCATTCAAAATTTGTTTATGAAAAATCCATTCTCTTAAATTTAGCTATCTTGGCTTAACTCTGTTCTCACACATCCTCTGGCATAATCACAGAGATAAATTGATTACGATTCTTTCGATAAATCCTAAAATCGCTATCGAATGTGAGCAATTCACTTTCAGGATACAGTTGTGCCATCCTCACTAAACACGCATCTGCTAACGACATTGGAACCGATTGATATCGCCGCAGTAATTCTTCAATCTCTGCTGCTGATTCACTTAAGCGCATCGGAATTAAGATGTTCCTGTCACTCAGTAAAGACATCACTGCCTCTTGACCACCGTAAATGTTTCGCAACAAAAAACAAGTCTCGACAATTACAGCTTCACAAGTGAGTAAAGGTTGCCCAATTGTAGCTAATGTGTTGATTACCCAAACATGAAGGTGCTCTCTGCGATTAATAAAAGCTACTAATGGCCCTGTATCGATGATGACTTGCTGCTTCATTCACTTCCTAAACCTTCAAGATATTGTTTGTTCGTGGCCAAATCACCGGGGCCACCGTCAACATAACCAGCAAGTTGTTGAGCAGCTGTCAAAAATGATCTAGGCTCTTGATGTTCTTGGTTTATATTTTGTTGTGCTAGCTTACTTTGCAGAAACTCAATAAAATCTAAGACCTCTTGTTGCTTCTCCGGCGGAAGCGATCGCATTTTTTCAGTGGCAGTTTGTACAATGCTCAAGGCAACCTCCGGGCGTTATCCATCCGTCTTTTTTGCGTCACATTACTTCAAGTCTAAAATGTTGTGCACCCAGTGAAACCGTAGTAAAACCTATCTCTACGAGATTGTTCATGAGTATCAAAGACTCGCTCACGAAGCTCAGAGGTTCATTCACGGAGTTCAAAGGTTCATTCACGAAGCTCAGAGGTTCATCGGCGAAGCTCAAAGGTTCATCAACGAAGCTCAGAGGTTCATCGACCAAGCTCAGAGGTTCATCGGCGAAGCTCAGAGGTTCATCGACCAAGCTCAGAGGTTCATCGACGAAGCTCAGAGGTTCATCGGCGAAGCTCAAAGGTTCATCGGCGAAGTTTAGAGGTTGATTCACGAGTTGTTAGAAACAGGGGCGAGAGAAACAAGCAAAACTCTCTAGCAATTGGGTAGATGTTTTTTATTGTGATTGGGGTTAATCGGTAGACTCAATTAACTTGAACTTCCAAGGTTTTAGAGCAGCGATCGCTATTTCTATATCTACGCCTTCATAAGCTTCCCATTCTAGGGGGTGCTCTTTAGGATGTCCGTCGCCGACATTACCTGCAACTTTGATTATCGGTAAGCCCGCTATGCGATCGCGCTCTATCCCTCTTGGAAGGGCTAGTTGGATTTTATGACCGACGAATTTCGATGCACTTGTCTCTGCTACAGATTCACGAATTAAACAGATATCACCAGCAGTCCCCCAAGTAGTCTGGTAAATGTAGAGGAAGGATATATAGGTTTGTGGTTTGATGGATCTCTTGAGAACTTGCATTATCTGTAATCCTTGCACGAGGAGTGAAAAATCATAGGAGTATTGTTTATCCCTGGTTACAGCTATTTTAATTTTGTAACCCTAATTAAAATAACGTTTATGTCATTTTGGTAGCAATCGTGTAGAAACTTCTGCGCTTGTCAAACTTTGCTTAAGAATCTCTTCCCTACTTGCCATTAGTTATGAGCGATCGCTAACTTTTAGCATACGTGGTTTAATTAAACCCTAATGCAACTCTGGCAATTGTGGAAAATAATAGATTAAGTTGAGTATCACAAAACTCACTGAATTTCCTCATTTATTCTAGGGAAATATGACTCATCCTTTCCTTGAACGCCTGCGTAGTCCAGATAGCCCAGTTCTCGTCTTCGACGGGGCGATGGGAACTAACTTACAAACCCAAAACCTCACTGCTGATGACTTCGGTGGCCCGCAGTATGAAGGTTGTAACGAATACTTAGTCCACACCAATCCCGAAGCTGTGGCTAAGGTTCACCGCGACTTTCTTGCTGCTGGTGCTGATGTGATTGAAACCGATACTTTTGGTAGTACGTCCCTGGTGCTGGCAGAATATGACTTAGCAGACCAAGCCTACTACCTCAGCAAGACAGCCGCAGAATTGGCCAAGCGTGTGGCTGCGGAATTTTCCACGCCAGAAAAACCCCGGTTTGTGGCAGGTTCCATCGGCCCCACAACTAAATTACCTACCTTGGGACATATTGACTTTGACACCATGAAAGCTACTTTTGCTGAACAAGCAGAAGCGCTGTGGGATGGTGGTGTTGATTTATTCTTGGTGGAAACTTGCCAAGATGTGCTGCAAATTAAAGCGGCGTTGAATGGGATTGAAGAGGTGTTTGTTAAGAAGGGCGATCGCCGTCCGTTGATGGTGTCTGTGACAATGGAAAGCATGGGCACAATGTTGGTTGGTTCCGAAATCAGCGCTGTGTTGACAATTCTGGAACATTACCCAATAGATATTCTCGGTCTAAACTGCGCCACTGGCCCAGACTTGATGAAACCACATATCAAGTATCTGGCAGAACATTCGCCTTTTATTGTTTCCTGTATTCCCAACGCAGGTTTACCTGAGAACGTCGGCGGTCAAGCGCACTACCGCCTGACACCGTTGGAATTACGGATGTCACTAATGCATTTTGTTGAAGATTTGGGTGTCCAAGTGATCGGGGGTTGCTGTGGGACACGTCCAGAACACATTCAACAATTGGCAGAACTTGCTAAAGACTTGAAGCCAAAAGTTAGACAGCCAAGTTTAGAACCGGCGGCAGCATCAATTTACACCACTCAGCCTTACGATCAAGATAATTCCTTCTTAATTGTGGGCGAACGTCTTAACGCCAGTGGTTCCAAAAAATGCCGCGATTTGCTAAATGCGGAAGATTGGGATGGACTGGTTTCAATGGCGAGGGCGCAAGTAAAGGAAGGCGCACATATCCTCGATGTCAACGTCGATTATGTGGGACGCGACGGTGTGCGGGATATGCACGAATTAGTTTCGCGCATTGTTAATAATGTGACATTACCTTTAATGCTTGACTCCACCGAATGGGAAAAGATGGAGGCGGGTTTAAAGGTTGCCGGTGGTAAGTGTTTACTGAATTCCACCAACTACGAAGATGGGGAACCACGCTTTTTGAAGGTGCTGGAGTTAGCGAAAAAATACGGTGCTGGTGTCATCATTGGTACTATCGACGAAGATGGCATGGCGCGAACAGCAGACAAAAAGTTTGCGATCGCTCAGCGCGCATACCGTCAAGCTGTAGAATACGGCATACCACCCACAGAAATATTCTTTGATACCCTGGCGTTACCCATTTCCACCGGGATTGAAGAAGACCGAGAAAACGGTAAAGCCACCATTGAATCCATCCGGCGGATTCGTGAAGGATTACCTGGGTGTCATGTAATTTTGGGTGTTTCTAATATTTCCTTTGGCTTGAATCCAGCTTCGCGGATGGTGCTGAACTCGGTGTTTTTGCACGAGGCGACGACGGCGGGAATGGATGCAGCCATTGTCAGTGCTAACAAGATTTTACCGCTGTCTAAGATTGAGGCACGCCATCAAGAAGTTTGTCGCCAGTTGATTTATGACGAGCGGAAATTTGAGGGTAATGTTTGCGTTTACGATCCCTTGGGAGAGCTTACCACGTTGTTTGCCGGGGTAACAACTAAACGCGATCGCTCTCTTGATGAAAGTCTCCCCATCCCAGAACGCCTTAAACGCCATATCATCGACGGCGAACGCATTGGCTTAGAAGAACATCTGACAAAAGCTTTAGAAGAACATCCCCCTTTAGAAATTATCAACACCTTCTTGCTCGATGGCATGAAAGTTGTCGGGGAATTATTTGGTTCCGGACAAATGCAACTTCCCTTCGTCTTGCAATCTGCGGAAACCATGAAAGCAGCGGTAGCTTATTTAGAACCGTTCATGGAAAAGTCAGAATCTGGCAACAACGCCAAGGGAAGCTTTATCATTGCCACAGTTAAAGGTGATGTCCACGACATTGGTAAAAACCTGGTAGATATTATCTTGTCCAACAACGGCTACAAGGTAATTAACCTGGGAATTAAACAGCCGGTGGAAAATATCATCAACGCTTACGAACAGCACAAAGCTGATTGTATTGCCATGAGTGGTTTGCTGGTGAAGTCTACCGCCTTCATGAAAGAGAATTTGGAGATATTCAACGAAAAGGGAATTACTGTCCCTGTGATTTTAGGTGGCGCGGCGCTGACTCCCAAGTTTGTCCATGAAGACTGCCAAAAAACCTATAAAGGTAAAGTTGTTTATGGCAAAGATGCCTTTTCTGACTTGCATTTCATGGATAAATTAATGCCAGCAAAGGCTGCTGGTAACTGGGAAGATTTGCAGGGGTTTTTGAACGAAGTTGAAACGGCTGAAGTTTCGACAAATGGTAACAAAGAATCAGTAGCTACAACTGCTGAGGGAACAACATCTACTAAACCAAAAGAGGTGGATACTCGGCGTTCAGACGCAGTGGCGATAGATATTGAACGTCCCACGCCGCCTTTCTGGGGAACGAAGTTGTTGCAGCCTAGTGATATTCCCATTGAGGAAATATTCTGGCATTTAGATTTACAAGCTTTGATTGCTGGACAATGGCAATTCCGTAAGCCGAAGGAGCAATCTAAGGAAGAATATCAGGCTTTCTTGGCTGAGAAAGTGTATCCTGTTTTGGAAAGTTGGAAGCAGCGGATTATTGAGGAGAATCTGTTGCATCCACAAGTGATTTATGGGTATTTTCCTTGTCAGTCCGAGGGGAATTCTCTACACATATATGACTCACAGAATCAATCACAGCAGGTTGTAACTTTCGAGTTTCCTAGACAAAGATCATTAAGGAGGCTATGCATAGCAGATTTCTTTGCGCCGAAGGAGTCGGGGGTAATTGATGTGTTCCCGATGCAAGCGGTGACTGTGGGTGAGATTGCGACGGAGTTCGCTCAAAAGCTGTTTGCTGCTAATCAATACACTGATTACTTGTATTTCCACGGTATGGCGGTGCAGGTGGCAGAGGCACTGGCTGAGTGGACACACGTCAGAATTCGCCGGGAATTGGGTTTTGGTGCTGATGAACCAGATAATATCCGAGATATTCTGGCACAACGTTATCAAGGCTCGCGGTATAGTTTTGGCTATCCGGCTTGTCCGAATATCCAAGACCAATATAAGCAACTGGAGTTGTTGGGAACTGACAGAATTAACCTATATATGGATGAAAGTGAACAACTTTATCCAGAACAGTCCACAACAGCGATTATTGCTTATCACCCTCTAGCGAAGTACTTTAGCGCATAACCTCTGTTTTTTGCAAAGGAGTGGGAGCAGGGGGGAAGAGGGGCAGTGCCTCGACTGCGCTCAGCAACCGGGACAAGGAGGAGTGGAGGAGTGGGAGCAGAGAGTTTTTCCCGTTTGCTCCTCTCTCTATCCCTGTGCCCCTGCGCCCCTGCGCCCCTGCGCCTCTTGACCCTTGACCCTTGACCCTTGACCCTTGACTCCTATCTCCCACCTTAAATTTTCAACTTCTGTCCCCGAATCGAATAATCCAACAACTCCATTGGGTGGATTACGGAAATCTTCTTACCTTGCAACTTTAAATGTTTAGTAATTTGCAAAGTACAACCAGGATTTGCAGAAGCAATTAACTCAGCACCAGTATTTAACAAATTCTGCACTTTTTGCTGACCTAATTCATCAGCCACTTCCGGTTGCAGCATATTGTAAACCCCGGCACTGCCACAACACAAAGCTGCATCTATTGGTTCTCGTAATTTTATCCCTGGAATTTGGCGCAACAACTGACGTGGCTGCACGCTAATCTTTTGTCCATGCAATAAATGACAAGCATCTTGATAAACTAAATTTAAGGGTTGATCAGTCAGCGGTGAAAGTTTAGTTGTTAACCCAACAGTTGCTAAAAACTCTTGAGCATCTTTTACTTTCGCTGCAAATTCCTTAGCTCTTTCTCGATATTGTGGATCATCTTCTAATATATGACCGTATTCTTTCAAAGTATGACCACAACCAGCAGCATTGATAATTATGAAATCTACATCAGTCTTGGCGAAACTATCAATCATTTGCTTAGCTAAAGCTTGCGCCTGTTCTGTTTGTCCTTGGTGTTCGGGAAGCGCTGCACAACAACCTTGAGATTTAGGGATGATTACTTCACAACCGTTCGCCGTCAAAACCCGCACTGTCGCTTCATTAACTGGAGAGAACAACAGCCGTTGCACACACCCCAAAATCACCCCAACTCTGTAGCGCTTCTCGCCTTGCGCTGGGATAACGGTAGGCAAATTATTTTGAAAAGACTTGATAGTAATTTCTGGTAGGATTGATTCCATTGCTGCCAAACGGGGCGATATTTTTTTAAGTAACCCCGTGGCGCGAAAGAATTTAGCAAAACCCAACTTTTGATACACCAATAATGGAACTAATAAAACTCGTAAAAGGTTGGGATAAGGAAATAGAGAAAATATTAATTTACGAAACAGTGTATCTGGTAAACTTCGAGGATAATTCCGTCCAACTTGGTGACGAGTTGCAGAAATTAACTTGTCATATTGCACACCAGAAGGACAAGTTGTCACACAAGCAAGACACCCTAAACAAGAATCGAAATGTTCTACCGTTGCCGTATTTAGGGCAATCTCACCCTCATTAATTGCATCCATTAAATAGATGCGTCCCCTAGGAGAATCCATCTCCTTACCAAGTATCCGATAACTGGGACAAGTCGAAAGACAAAACCCACAATGCACACAACTATCAATCAACTTCGGTTCAGGCGGATGATTTTCATCAAACCCCTTCAAATTTTTTAAACTAGCCGTATTATTAACAGAATTTTCTGAAACTTGCATAATTAATTCTTTTCCCCTCTCTTGGCGTCCTTGGCGTCCTTGGCGGTTCGTCTAAATTAAATCCCGCCCACAAACCGACCTGGACTTAAAATGTTCTTACTATCAAACTGTTGCTTAATTCGTCGCATCAACGGCAAAGCATTGGCTGTGTAACCCCAAACATCTACTTGTTGTTTAACCGTCACTGGTGCTTCTAAAATTGTGAGAAAACCACTATTAGCTTGAATGCGATCGCGTACTTCTAAAACCTGACTTTGACTATCGAGCTGCAAAATCCCCAAACCACTACCAATATGAATCATACCCAACTCCACCTGAGTCAAAACCTCCACGGCAGCAGTGGGTAACACTCCCATTTTGCAGGTAATTACAGACTTTGTGGGAAAAGAATGCATACATTCTCGCAATCTCTGCCATAGAGTAGCTTCATCCCCATCTGCATAAATTGCTCCATCCAATCCTAACTTCTCCCCCACTGCCAAGAGTCGGTTTGACTGTTCCTTGACACTCTCGCTAATACTTTGGAAACGAGCAATTAATCCCAGTCCTTTACCCAAACCTAAGCTAGATACCAGTTTAGTGGATAGCAAATCAGCTTGGGTTGGCGTTAATGCCGAACCTCGCAGGATATCAGCAGCTTGAGATACAGCCTCCCCCATACCAGTCAATACTACTGTTCCCGATGCCTCTTGTAATGGGTAAACACGAAAAGTCACTTGACTAATGATTCCTAATGTGCCATAAGACCCAGTAAACAACCTCATCAAGTCGTATCCGGCAACATTTTTGACTACTCGTCCCCCAGCTTTAGCGATTTGTCCATCAGCACGCACAAACGTAATGCCCAGCAACTGATCACGCACACTGCCATAACGCTGTCGCCAGGAACCTGTATCAGCTGTGGCGACAATACCACCAATGGTTGCTAACTCTGGCGTAGTGGGGTCAAGAGCAAGAAATTGGCGAGCATCTGCCAAAATTGCTTGGAGATGAGAGAACTTCATCCCAGCTTCTACTGTGATAGTCAAATCACCAACAGCGTGTTCAATCAGTCCGTTGATGCGTTCTGTACTAACTACAACATCAATGTTTTTAGCTAAACCGCCCCAACTGAGTTTACTACCACTACCGCAG
This sequence comes from aff. Roholtiella sp. LEGE 12411, assembly GCF_015206995.1. GTDB lineage: Bacteria > Cyanobacteriota > Cyanobacteriia > Cyanobacteriales > Nostocaceae > Komarekiella. Next base: position 14,874 of record NZ_JADEXR010000063.1, read on the forward strand.
GGCAAGACACGCCAGTTATTACCGTGAGCCGTTGCGATGACTGCGGCTAGTTGTTCTTGGGTACGGGGATAGACGATACAACCGGGAAGGTTTTCGCAAGCATGGACGCTTTGCGGCTTCTCGTTAGAAATCGCCTGTTGAATACGTTTCTGCTGACTGAGTTCAATATTTTCCCAAAGGCAAACAGCATTTTCTTCGCCGACGATAGATGCAAAATCAGAAGCAATTACTTTCATCAGTTTATTTTTTACTCCCTACATCTAACTTTACTGGCTAACCTCACCAAAAAAATGCATAGCTGGGGACTGGGACTGGGGAAAACAACAGAGGAAAATAACTAAATATTTAATGCCCAATCCCCAATGCCCAATCCCCAATGCCCAATGCCCAATCCCCAATCCCCTATGCCCAATCCCCAATTTGAGGTACAATCAAAAGCCTGCCAATTAACGACGATGCTTGCTGACAGGAGATGCTTCTATGGCCCGGATGTATTATGACGAAGATGCCAATTTAGACCTTTTAGCTGGAAAAACCATTGCTATTATCGGCTATGGTTCACAAGGTCATGCTCACGCCCTCAATCTGAAAGATAGTGGTTTGGATGTCATTGTAGGACTATATCCGGGCAGCAAGTCAGCAGAAAAAGCCCAAGCAGCCGGTTTAACTGTGAAAAATGTTGCAGATGCTGCTAGTGCTGCTGACTTCATCATGATTTTGTTGCCTGATGAAGTGCAAAAAACAGTTTACAAAAATGAGATTGAGCCAAATCTAGAAGAAGGAAATGTCTTAGCCTTTGCCCACGGGTTTAATATTCACTTTGGGCAAGTTGTACCGCCTGAGAATGTAGATGTGGTGATGGTAGCACCCAAAGGGCCGGGGCATTTAGTGCGGCGGACTTATGAACAAGGGCAAGGCGTACCAGCGCTATTTGCAGTTTATCAAGATGCTAGTGGTCAGGCACGCGATCGCGCGATGGCTTATGCTAAAGGCATTGGTGGTAGCCGCGCCGGTATTCTCGAAACTTCTTTCCGCGAAGAAACCGAAACAGACTTGTTTGGTGAACAAGCTGTGTTGTGTGGTGGCTTGAGTGCTTTAATCAAAGCTGGATTTGAAACTTTGGTGGAAGCTGGATATCAACCAGAATTGGCTTATTTTGAATGTCTCCACGAAGTCAAGTTGATTGTTGACTTGGTTGTAGAAGGCGGTTTAGCCAAGATGCGTGATAGTATTTCCAACACCGCTGAATATGGCGATTATACTCGCGGGCCGCGGATTGTTACCGCCGAAACGAAAGCCGAAATGCAGAAGATTCTTAGCGAAATTCAATCTGGGCAATTTGCACGGGAATTCGTTTTAGAAAACCAAGCTGGTAAGCCTGGATTTACCTCTATGCGTCGTCAAGAAGCTGAACACAAAATTGAGGAAGTTGGCAAAGATTTACGCGCCATGTTTAGCTGGTTGAAAAAAGCTTAAGTGTGATTCAGTGAATAGTTAACATGACAAATGACAACTATTCACTGATAACTTAATTGAAAAATGAGTTGATCTTGAGAACTGTATGTCCGATGCTGTTTTCATCCTCAATTCATCATTAATTTGGTAGGGTGAGGAGCGATCGCAAGATTAAGCTATCACCCTGGGATAGATGAATTATTAAATAATATTTGAGTAGCTAGTAGATAATTAAGGCAGAAAATTACGGCTATAAATATGGAAACCAAACAGCTAGGAAAAACTGGTATCTTTGTAAGTGCGATCGGTTTGGGTGGAATGCCGATGTCAATCTATAATCGTCCTCCCGAATCGCAATCAATCCCAGTTATTCATCGTGCTTTAGATTTGGGTGTTACATTTATTGACACTGCTGATTCTTACTGCAAAGATGAATCAGATAAGCACCACAATGAGCGACTAATTCATAAGGCACTTACCAGTTACAAAGGCGATATCAGCCAAGTAATTGTAGCGACTAAAGGCGGTTTGATGCGTCCTGATGGGAGTTGGACACGCAACGGTAGCCCGGAATATTTACGCCAAACAATTCGAGTTAGTTTTGAAGCTTTGGGCGCTGCTAAACCTATTGATGTTTGGCAATACCACTCCCCTGATTCTAATTACACCATTGAAGAATCTCTTGCACCAGTAAAAGAAGCAGTAGAAGCAGGTTTGATTAGGTTTGTCGGAGTTTCTAATTTCTCCGTTGAACAAATTAAGCGATCGCGGGATGTGGTAGATATTGTATCTGTGCAAAATCAATACAGTCCTTGGGAACGACAACCAGAAAATGACGGTGTATTGAAGTATTGCGAACAGGAAGGACTGACATTTTTGCCTTGGAGTCCCTTTGGTGGTAGTCGTCGCCATCAAAACTTGCAAGATATTCCAGCGATCGCTCAATTAGCTAAGGAAAAAGGCGTGTCAGTGTATAATATTGTGCTGGCATGGTTGCGTTCTAAGTCGCCCTCTGTTTTGCCAATTCCTGGTGCAAGCAAAATTTCCAGCATCGAAGACTCAGTACAAGCCATCAATGTGACACTATCTGATGAAGAATTGCAAAAAATTGATCGAGCAACCTAATCATTTAGAACTCAATTCCGTAGGTTAAAGTTCCCCGGTTCTATAACCGGTAAGCCTTGTATTGGGGTTAAATCCCCATTACAAAACCAAATTTACGAATTACCAATGGCGCATCCTACTTTTTGATATATTGTCTAAGTTTTTCAATCGCTGCGCCACCACTTGAGGCTGCATAATAAGAGCTAGACCAAAACAAGGGTTTCCAATAAAACTTGTCAATATGCTCTTTAAATTCCTTGCGAATAACTCTACTGTTGGCAGATTTCAGACTAGAAGTAAAGTCAGAAAGTTTGTAAGAGTGTTTGTCATTCTGCTGCTATCCACACTCTACTGGCAAAATACAGTAAACGCTCAGTCTCAGCCAGCTACGCAACTTCTGCCATTTTTTGATAATGTAGATAACCCAGTTCCTGTGGGTTTTCCCGCAGGACAGAAATTGGACATTACACCATCCCCACCACTGCTAAATTCTTTTGATCAAGCTGTACTAAAAACCTGTGGCCCTATTGGGACAAGAGTCAATAGCAATAAATTTAAAGAACTGTTATCTTTTTACCCGGATGTATTACAGAAACTTCAGCAAGCTAGTGGTGGCGAATTGCGTCCGAATCGTCGGAAAAAAGCGCAATTTATCGAAGATTTAACTAATATTTGGTTCCAACGTCGGGGGTTTGAACACATTTTTTGTGGCGAAATATATAATGCTAACGATATTGGCGGCTTGCATTTTTATGGCAGATATTTACAGCTACAAAATGAAGGAATTGGCGGACGCTTACCAAATAATCAGGGACGAGAGGAAGTTGTTCCTGGTGTAATTTATACAATGGGTGTAGTGCTGAAACAGGAAAACCGAACGGTAACAGATGTGATTAAAGGCTATGGCTACCTTAGCAACGCCGAAGAAATGCTTTTAGATGCAACTAGAGGATTTAAACTACAAGGAAATACGGAAGGAGCGTGTATTTATAATGTACGTGATCGCGAATCAGGAAAATTATTTCCTACAGTCTTTGTCAGGAAAGAGAAGGCGATCGTTACCTTCTACCCTGATGCTACTCCCCAGGGTGCAAAATGTAAAAGTTAGTCAGCCAACCAAATATATCTGCGTTAAGTGCATCCAATTGGACGCACTCGACGCAGATTTTCATCCCTTGGATGAAGCAGTGCTTTACACTTAGCATATTGTTGAATTTTGGCATTCTTGCGCTGTGGAATTGTGGCTTTTTGCTCCTCGTTGTAAAATGGTGTCGTCAGGTTGGCAATACTCACCTTACTCTATGTTTCCAGAAGCGATCGCATCTAATTTTTGAGCATCAAGTATCATAATCTTACCACCCCGACTATAAGTAACTACCGAGTTAATACTTTTAATTAAACGGATGCATTCTTCATAAGTAATCCCGCTACTTCGAGCCATGCGGTAGTAAGATAATTTAACTTTTAAAGATGTACCTTGTGGACTGGATTCAGTTCCAGATTCGGTAGCAAAATATTGAATTAATCTAGCAAGACGCACAATGGCTCTTTCAGAAACTAATCCATGAACTGTTTCATGAAGTAGCTGAATCCGAGTGTTGAAAACCATTAGCATCCGCAGGGCAATTTCAGGATTTTGTTGAATAGCTTTTAATAAAGCATCTCGCTGGATAGTAAGAATTTCACAATCAGATTCAGCAGTTACAGTTGCTGGGCAAATTCCATTTCCTAACAAAGCAGGCGCGGCAAAAATTTCTCCAGCAGCCAAGACGCGGAGAATAGTTTCTTTTCCTGTTGCTGCTGTTTTGGTAACTTGAATTGAGCCGCTAACAACAGCATATAACTTGGCTTCTAGGCGATCGCCTTCGTGCATAATAATCTCTCCTTTAGGATGGCGTCGCACAAAGGTGTAAGGTTGCAAACTTATTTTGTCTGCTACTTCTAAACCTGCAAACACGATAATTTGTGAAAGTTGTTCAACAGATGCCTGCATATTTGGGCATTATGTTGCAAATGCTGGACGATGCTGAATCCACGGTTTAGCTGCTTCTATTTGCGCTGCTAGGCTAATCAAGGTAGCTTCAGCAGCTGGTTTGCCAATTAGCTGCACACTAATGGGTAAACCATTACTATCAAAGCCTACAGGAAGTGCGATCGCAGGTTGTCCAGTTGCATTAGTCGGCGGACAAGGAGCAATCCACTGAATAATATTTTGGAATGTCTCTTCTAAACTCAGATCAGCCCATTCTCCAACCCGGATAGGTGAATGTAGATAAACTGGCAAAACCAGCACATCTACGGTATCGAAAAACGCCACAATCTGCCGTGCGACTACCTGCATTTGGGAAACCGCCTGGAGGTATTCAGCAACAGAACCGATTCTTGCCAAAAGCCAACGATTCATCGGCTGTAATATCTCAGGTTGAATTCCTGATCCAGCTACCCCAGCTTGCCAAACAATTTGAAACGGTTCAACTAAACCGCTAAAATCGGGGCATTTCGCCTCCACTTGATAACCGAGTTGTTCTAATAACTGGACTGTTTGCAAAACACCTTGCTGACAGTTGGGATCAGCTGATCCCAAGGGAGGAATACTGGTAGCAAAGGCAATTCGCAAAGCACCAGGTTTTTGCTGTGTGGCGGCGAGAAATGATGGTTTTGGATCTGGTAGCCAGTAAGGATCACCTGTAACGTAGCCAGATATGGCATCCAAAAGAGCAGCAGCATCAGCGACAGTACGAGCTATCGGCCCATTGGTAGCAATCCCTGCGAGGCGATCGCCTACGGGTGCTTTACTGACTCTTCCCCGCGATGGCTTGATTCCCACCAAACCACAACAAGCCGCAGGCCCCCGAATCGAACCACCACCATCAGAACCTTGAGCGATCGCACATAATCCGGCGGCTACTGCTGCGGCTGCGCCACCACTGGAACCACCGGGGGTGTATTCCAAATTCCACGGATTTCTAGCTGGGGGAAATCCCATAGGTTCGCTATAAGGAAGTGAACCTATCTCTGAAGTTGCGGTTTTACCAAGAATAATAAATCCAGCTTGCTTAATCCGCTCTACAATCCCATCATCATAGTTGGGAATATTGTTTAGTAATGCCGGATTCCCATAAGTACAAGGCACACCCGCTACTGCATTGAGGTCTTTTATGGAAATCGGCACACCAAAAAATGGTGGTAGTTCTGAGGTAGTTGCAAGGATTTCTGTTTTGGCTTTGGCATCTGCGATCGCCAATTCTGCCGTCACTGTAAAATAACTTCCCAATCGGGGATTTAACTGCCCAATCCGTTCTAAGTATATTTCCACCAACTCTAATGGTGACACTTCCCGACGACGGATTAATTGTGCCAACTCTAGTGCTGGGGTAAAAGCTAAATCAATTTCATTCATAGGTTAGCTAATAGGTAGTTTTGTCTTCCTCTGCAACTTGGTGACTTAAATTGTTACTTTAGCAGGATTTAAGGGAACTATAAATCTATCGCTCCTGAGATTTATTAATTAACTAAGATCCCTAGCTTCAACAGGTGTAGTTACGCTATAACCTCGCTGCATAGCCATTTTCATTGTTTTGCATAAACTTTCAACAAATCCCCAAGGGATATTTATGGCTGACCTAGAAATGCTTGTTAATGAACTGCCAAAACTTGTTCATAGCCTGAAGCTTACTATTGGCAATTCTCAGAAAATTATGGAAGAAATTATCCTGATAAATAATGTTCAAGAACAGCTACGAAATATTCAAAAATTAATTGTTCAGGAATTAAGATATACCCAAATTAAAAATGCCGCAGTTAGCACGCTTTCCCGTCTAGATACAAAAGCCTGTTTGCTTATCTCTAGTGGTTATTTAGTAAGCGAAGTTGTTAACATTAAAAGAGAATTGCTCACAGCAAAATTTGGCAATATAGAGACAGAAATATCATTAGCTGATTTACAAACTAAAATTGATTGCTGGATTGAATGGGGTTATCTACTTCAGGCGTTAGCCACAGATATTTTAAGTGATTCTCAACTAATATCTCAATTAGATTCTCATTTTAACTATTTAAGTTTGCCCTCTAAACTCCCAACTGTTGATACAAGCTTGAAAATAAACTTATGCTTTGGCAATTCTCAAGTTTTACAGCAACAAATTAATAAAATAAACGTTGCTCAAGAAGAATTGTTGGAAATGCAACAGAGACTAAATTATATAGTTGATACTATTCAAAACAGCCAGAATCTGTTAACAATATTACTAGGAGTTTCCTGTTTCTATGGTAAATCTGGCTTTGTATTAGAATGGCTGGATGATGATCATGAATTAATGATATCTAGTGAAGATAAGTTACAAGAATTAACAGATATTCTCAATGCTTGTGATTCTTTTGAAGATAAAGTATCTAATTTAGTTATACAGAGTAATTCTTTAAGACAACAAGCAGAACAGGCGCTAATAAATATTGAGCAGAAAATTAGTCAAAAAGTAGCTATCAATACTCAATCAGAGGTAGTACCGAAGTTTCCACCATCAAAAGTAGTAAGTTTGACTTTAGTGATAGCTTCAAGTTTAGTAGTATTGGGTTTTGGTAGTCAGATCATCAAAAATCAAATTCCACACTCCCAACAAATGAATCTGACTTTTACTCAAGAAGAAAGTGCGTTCGTCGCAGACGATGGCGGAGCCATCGCCAATTTTAAATCTGCTCAAAACCTCGGTATGGAAGCTGCTGCTTTAGTTCAAAATCCACCACATCCGCTCACAGTCTGGCAACAAGCAGCAAATAAATGGCAAGAAGCAATAAACTTGTTAGTAAGTATTCCTGAAGGGACGACGATTTCTTTTCGAGCCAAGAAGCAACTGGCTAGCTATCGTGTGAACCATAATGCTATCAATAAAAGGCTTTTGCTTGAAAAGCAAGCAGTAGCAAACTTAGAATCAGCCCAAAAGATGTCCAGGGAAGCTACTTTTTTTATTCATAATTCGCCTCATTTAGAGCAGCAAGCAAAAGACAAATTAGAGCAAGCAATCAACTTATTAGAAGCTATCCCAGAGGGCACATCTGTTTCTATACAAGCTCAAGAGATGCTTCTTATTTATCAAACTAACTATGCAGCTATCAGTACTAAAAGACAAAACTAAGAGGTTATTTGAAAAGTCTAATTTATTACTAGCCTTGGCACAGGTGCGGCTACACAATCAAAACCCACCTGCGTGGGTTAAAAACCTTGATTTTGTGTTAGTCCACGGAGGTAGACTTGGCTTGTGTAGTAGCGAATTATATTCGCCCAAAACTCCATAGTAGGTAATGAACTCATCAACAATTAAAAGTTTTGGAACTGATTCAGGACTTACGCAAGTGTCACAAAAATCTCAATTTTTTGTTCGTAGTGAGGACTTTAGTCCTCCAAATAAGGACTTTAGTCCTTACTACGAACTTAAAATAATATGCCAGTTGCGTAAGTCCTGTGATTGAATCATGCTCGTTATTTCATGATGAGTGCGATTGTTAAACTCAAACAGACGATATCATCGTAAAACTAGTACGATAATTAATCGTATTTTAATTCTTCAACTATAGTAATCCTCTTTGATTGCTGAATAACTCGTAGAGACAGGGAATGGGGAACACCGAAGAAGTAATAAAGGTGTACTGAATTTTTTTCAAAAATTAAATACTAGTCCTATATAATTACTAAAGGCGTAAAATAACACGATAAATTTATAAATTGATTCAGTTATGCAAACAGAATATCGGCAGCGTCGCGAGCAGTTAATGGCAAAAATTGGTACTGGTACTGCCATTTTCCGCAGTGCGCCAATGGCAGTGATGCACAACGATGTCGAGTACACTTATCGCCAAGATAGTGATTTTTTCTATCTAACAGGCTTTAACGAAGCGCAAGCAGTGGCGGTGCTAGCGCCGCATCATGGAGAACATCGGTTTGTGTTATTTGTTCAACCGAAAGATCGAGAGAAGGAAGTTTGGAGTGGTTATCGCTGCGGGATAGATGCAGCAAAGGAACTTTATGGTGCAGATGAAGCTTATCCCATCAGCGAGCTAGATGAAAAGTTACCGCAGTATTTGGAAAAAGCCGATCGCATTTACTACCACTTAGGACGCGATCGCAGTTTTAATGACAAAATCCTCGGACATTACCAAAGTTTACTGCGGACTTATCCTAAGCGCGGCACAGGGCCAATCGCCATTGAAGATACTGGCCCCATCCTCCACAGTATGAGACTGGTTAAAAGTGAAACTGAGTTGGAATTGATGCGTCAAGCAGCGGCGATCGCAACTGAAGCACACAATTACGCACAGGAAATCACCGCACCAGGATGCTACGAGTATGAAATCCAGGCGGAGATGGAACGCATCTTTCGGTTACGGGGTGGGATGGGGCCAGCTTATCCTTCAATTGTGGCTTCCGGCGCGAATGCTTGCGTTCTCCACTACATTGAGAATGTCCGCCAGATGCAAGATGGGGAATTGCTCCTAATTGATGCTGGTTGTGCTTATGGTTATTACAACTCTGATATTACCCGGACGTTTCCGGTAGGCCGTAAGTTTACACCAGAACAGAAAACGCTATATGAGATTGTTTTAGAAGCGCAAAAACAGGCGATCGCCCAAATAAAACCAGGTAATCCCCACAAATTAGTTCATGATACAGCCGTGCGCGTCCTTACCGAAGGCTTAGTCGAACTTGGCATTCTTAAAGGCGAAATTGACAAGTTAATTGAGGAAGAGAAATACAAGCCGTATTATATGCACCGCACCAGCCATTGGTTAGGCTTGGATGTCCACGATGTAGGCGTTTACCAACATGGTGACGATAAACCGCAGATTTTGCAACCTGGTCAAATTCTCACAGTGGAACCAGGACTTTATATTGTGCCAGATACTAAACTAGCAGAAGATCAGCCAGAGACTGACCCGCGATGGATTGGTATTGGCATTCGCATTGAGGATGATGTGTTAGTTACACCTGGTGGAAATGAAGTTTTAACTGCGGCGGTTCCCAAGGCAGTGGATGAGGTGGAACGATAAAAAGTGGGAATGGTGGTACACACCATCCATAACCTTATTTAATTTTTAAATAATTTACAAAGCCCGTGACGAGGATTGAACTCGTGACCTCACCCTTACCAAGGGTGTGCTCTACCACTGAGCCACACGGGCAAAATACAACTTTGAACTATATTAACGTATCTTTAGTTCAAAATACAAAGCTGATAGATTTTCGTGAGGTGGGCCGGGCTGGATTTGAACCAGCGTAGGCGCAAGCCAACGGATTTACAGTCCGTCTCCATTAACCACTCGGACACCGACCCATTTGTCTCACGATTTACAACATTAGCACCACTCTTTATAAATTTCAAGCTTTTCCCAAAAATTGTCGGTTGTAGAAACCGAGTGTCTCGCAAAACTCGGTTTCTAACGCCTAACTCAGGAGTTCTCCTGTTGCTTGCAAAGAGTGCAAGCGGTGGTAAATACCCTCATGACGCAAGAGTTCATTATGGCTACCCACCTCAACAATTCTTCCTTGATCTAGAACCACAATCTTATCCGCTTCCCGCACTGTACTCAGACGGTGGGCAATGACAATGGTAGTACGAGTTCCTTGGAGCGATCGCATCGCCAGCTGAATTGAACGCTCAGACTCGTAATCTAAACTAGAGGTAGCCTCGTCAAAAACTAGTAAATCTGGTTCTACTAGCAACGCCCTAGCAATTCCTAAGCGTTGTCTTTGTCCTCCCGACAACCTGACACCACGTTCTCCCACAACAGTGTAATAACCTTGGGGTAGTTGCTGCACTACTTCATCAAGTCTGGCAATCTTACAGGCTTCCTGAACCTGCTCTAAACTAGCATTTGGCTTGCCATAGGCGAGGTTATCTAATATCGTACCGTTGAAAACATCTACTTCTTGATGAACGATCGCTAATCTCCGCCTATACTTACTCACATCTAAGGTGCGGATATTTTGACCGTCCATCAAAATTTGACCTTCTTGGGGTTCAAAATACCGCAGTAGCAGTTTTACTAAGGTAGATTTACCAGAACCAGAACGCCCTACTAATGCCACTGTTTGGTATGGCTCAATTAACAAGTTGATATTTTGCAAAACTTGACGGTTAGCATTATACCCAAAAGTCACATTGGAAAACTCAATTTTTCCAGTGAAACTATAGGCTGAGGTACTCTCTTCTAAAGAGACTCCATCTCCACCTACTGGTTGCTGCATAAATTCCTGATACCCCAACATTGAGGCATAACGACGGGCAAAAATTTCAGCGATGTTGCTGATGGGTTCCAACTCGGCATAAGCCATGCTAGAAACTGTTAAAGTGGTGACGAAGTGTCCCAAGGAAATCTGACCTTTTAGCGTAGCTACAAGGGTCAAACCTAGGATTAAAAACACACAGAACTGAATGATTGTCGTTCTTAAAGTACCCAGCTTAATGTAGCCAAGATGGATATGGTAAGCTACTACTTTAAACTCTCGGTTAAGCCTTTGTGTTTGTCGTTTTAGTTCCTGTGCTTCGGTTGCAAATGCTTTAACTGTTTTGATATTGGTAATAATTTCTGAGTTGCGGCTTTGAGTATTTTCCATGTATTTGTCTAGCCGTCGTTCTTGTTCCATCAAATTGTTTAAATCCTTGATGGTGAAACCGAGAATGACTACGAACGAAATCAAAAATAATATAGCAATGCGCCACTCAATCAGCAAGATAACTACAAAAATTCCCAATACTCTAAATAGCTTAGGAATCAATTGTCCGGCTATTTCTGGATAAGTCCAGGTGTAATTCTCCAATCCTTTAGAAATTTTTCCGGCAATCCGACCGGGGTTATTTTCGTCGTAAAATTCTAGAGGGAGAGTGAGTATTTTTTTTAACGTTTTTTTGAAGTTATCTCGTCGGGTGCGTAAAGCAATATCCCAATGAAACCACCAAGTTGACCATATTTGAATCGGTGCTCTGACAACGGTTACTAAGAAGATTACACCCATTAACAGCCCCAGAGATAGTAATCGGTTTTGTGGTAGTTGAGTGAGGTTGCTAATTGTGGCGATCGCATTCTCTATTGGACGATCTAGCGGTTGTCCCGAAAGTACGTTTAAAATCTGCCCTGTGACATAAGGTATTACCAGATCAATTATTTCAAAAAGGCTAGCTGCGCTAATACTAAAAATTATGGGCGCTCGATAGCGATCGTAGTATTTGAGAATATCTCTAAATTTTGCCATGATGCACACTGCCCAAGAGCACGAGCGTTAGCTTGGAATTTATATACTACTTGTGTAATACAATGTAGTCAACAGCTAAATGTCTAAATCACTCCTTAGAAGTAGGTAATTGTGCGCGAAAAAATTCTAGCCGATAACGATAAAGTGCAACTGGTCGAGAACCTGCGGTAAAGTAATCTGGATCTTGAGGTGAAAGGTAGACAGCAGTAACTTGATCTGCTTCAATTGCTGGATTAGGTGTGGGAAGTTTGTGGTAGGCGGTGGTTGATTCAACAGAATTGAAATAGGGGCGTGAACCACCTTTAAACAATTGTTGAAACACTTCTGTGGTGATAAATTTGTCATCTAGTATGGTTTCTGTAGCGCGTGCAGTGACGATAGAAACTAGTTGGCGTTCTCCTTGCAAAAATGTAATCTGACGATTAGGAGAATTTGGATCAACCTTAACTGATAGCACAGACTCATCACCTAAATCAGCCCGTGCCAAATTCAAGCTATTGAATGCCCTATCTGCTACCAAAATTGATGATTTGTTATCTATCCGCGGGAGGATTTTTAAGCTAGTTATAGGTGTTTGCTCTCTAATAAAGCGTACTAGAAAACTCACAGGCCGATTTAGTTGTCGGCGATTACCTTCAAACCCAGGCGTCACAATCTCCGGTGCTAAAGGTGCAACCAAATCTACCAAGGTACTTGTAACTTGCCAATAACCAGCCATCCACTCAGGGTAAACTAAATCTCCCGAAGCCTGTTTTACTGAAGTTAATTTTTCCCACTGTGGAAAATTTGCTAACCGTTCAGACAACTCTCCTGCGATCGCCTCGCCACTCCACAGCAGAAACAGAACCACCAAGCAAAAACTCCAAATCGTCCTTATTGCAAGCATTAGGCGTTTATTGTTGAATGTTTATTTTGGATTCAGAAAAAATTATCTACAGGATAATCACTTGAGCGATCGCTGAGCATCCAGCTAGCCAATTACATATTAAGGTATGATATTTAGTATTGTAAGATACATAAATTTTAGATAAAAATTAGCATTGAAAAGTAAATTATTACCTAAATTTTGCCAAGAAGGTTCCCGCTATAGGATTCCTATTTGATTTTTGAAAGAACTGCGTACACCTCTGACTCCCTTTTTTCCCATTTCCCATTCCCTATCCCCTATCCCCCATTCGGTGTCTCTACAAGTCAGTTCACGAATCAAATCGGATTACTATATATACGAGGTGTTAGCAGGATTAAAGATAGGAGGATGTCAATAGTGTACAATTCCATAAAATACTGATTGTCCTATTTTGAGGATGCCCCTCTTATACCGGATGTAATTGCTTTGCAAATTATATTCTTGGAGAACAATAGTTGCTTTTAGACTTACGGAAGTACATAAAGACTAGGAAAATAATGAATGAACGGACGTAATAGTGAAGTTTGTTTGCTCTACTCCGAATCTGATAAAGCTATAGCAAATCTACTGGAAGATGCTTTAAATTACTACAGTATTAATATTTGGAAAACCCAAAATATTTCAATTGGAAGTAAAATTATAAGTGAAACTATCCAAGTATTAGAAAAAGCTGAATTTGTGATAGTTTTATGGTCAAGTAATTCTATTAAATCTGCTTTATTAAAAGACCTAGCTTCGGAAGCAAAAAAAAATAAAAAGGTATTAATTCCTGTTCTTATTCAAGGTGTTAGAATTCCTGGGGAATTCTTAGATATCCAACCAGCTAATTTAGTCGATTGGGATGGAGATCATGAAAATGAGCAAATTGTGAAACTTTGGAGACTTATCCAGGACAAAGTTTTAAACTATCGCAGTAAAAAAGTAGGGTTTAGTCAATTCATCACTGTTTTTAGTCTTGTATTAACATGTATAGGTGTAATATTGACCATTGCTACACCCGAAGTTAGATGTTTCTTAAAACTACAATGTCCTGAAAATTTATCTTCTGGGGCTACTCCACAATTACCTTCTGAAACTAATTCACCAGAACCTGTTAAAGCAATTCCAATACCTCAACCTAGTATTGAAAATCCTTTAGTAAATAAAACTCCCATACCTCTACCAAGTAACCCACCTTCACCATCCTTCACTGATAAAAGTAACTCAAATAATCAACAAACTGTTGAAGTAAATGGGCTTATTTTTAAACTTCAAAGTTGTAAAAGATTAAAGCAAGACGTTAGATGTGATGTCTTGATCACAAATACCCTTAAGGACAGAAAAATTAGGTTATATGCTAACTATAGTTACAAAAGTAAATTTTTGGATATAGAGGGACTCGCGTATCTTGCTGAATCAATTGAAATTGATGCAGTTAAAGTAACTGCTTACACAGATACGCAGCTAATCCAAAATGCTAATGTTAAGCTGAGTATTAATTTTGTGGAAATTCCTTCACAAGTCAATCAAATACAAGTCCTTGATATTGCAGCAACTGCACTTTTACCATATAAAGAACTTCAAGGTATTCAGTTTCGTAACATAGTTTTATCCAAATAATTGGTAAAAGGTGTTAAATTTTTTCAATTACCAATTACTTGTATTAAATCTCAACAGGTAAAGGTTGCCAAACTTCTCCATACTGCTCTCGTAAAGCTTGCCAAGCTTCCACCTGACCTGGTTCATATTCACCTGGTTTACCCCATTGTAAAAATAGGCTTAAAGCGGGTTCCTGTTTCTCGTCCAAAAAGCGGATAGCATAAGTTGTAAAGTTACCCCTTTTCGCTTCACCTGTTTCAAATTTCACTTGGGTAATTTTGTCCATATTCAGGTGAAACTCAAAGCCTTCAGTATGCATATTCGCATATTTACCTTTAGGCAACTCTGCATAAAATAACTTTTCTACTTTGCCTCTTGCTTCTAAAACAGCGGCGCTGCTAGTGACAATTAGACGCAAAGTTCCAAGATTTTCACAAGCTTCTAAAAACTCTTTCAAAGTTGTATTCATAATTAGTTATCCTTTGTTATTTATCCTACCCTGCTGGAAGCCGCTAAGGCGTCTATGTTATTTATCAGTTGTTAATCGTTAGTTTTTTTACTAATGACAAATGACGAATGACAAATGACTAATCACTATTTTTCGTACTGTTCATAAGCAGCAACAATGCGTTGAACTAAAGGATGACGCACAACATCTTTTTGGGAAAATTCGCAAAAGCTAATGCCTTCAACGTGTTTTAAAACTTGCAAAGCTACTACTAAGCCTGATTGCTGGTGAACTGGCAAATCGGTTTGTGTCATGTCGCCAGTAATCACCATCCGGGAACGGAAACCCAAACGAGTCAAAACCATTTTCATTTGAGCGGGTGTAGTATTTTGGGCTTCATCCACAATTACAAAAGCGTTGTTA
Organism: aff. Roholtiella sp. LEGE 12411; assembly: GCF_015206995.1. Classification (GTDB taxonomy): domain Bacteria; phylum Cyanobacteriota; class Cyanobacteriia; order Cyanobacteriales; family Nostocaceae; genus Komarekiella. The sequence continues at coordinate 30,033 of NZ_JADEXR010000063.1, forward strand.
AGGGTGCGTCCGCGCATATAGGCGAGTGGTGCAACTTCTATTACACCACGTTCTATTAAATTGGGGATTTTTTCTGGATCGATAAATTCATTGATGGCATCGTATAGTGGGCGGAGATAAGGATTAACTTTTTGCTGCAAGTCTCCAGGTAAAAAACCAAGTTTTTCACCTGCTTCGACGGCAGGACGAGTTAAAATTAGCTTTTCAAATTGATTGGCTAGGAGCGCTTGCACGGCGACGACAACAGCAAGGTAGGTTTTACCTGTACCAGCAGGCCCAACGCCAAAGGTGAGGTCACGCTTACGTATTGCGTCGATATATTGATGCTGGCGAAAGGTTTTGGCACGAACTTCCTCACCTCGACGAGTTTTGGCGAGAACATCTCGCTGTAATTCTTGCAATTCCTCTTGACGATCGCTATCTAAAGCTTGACGGGCTGTTAAAATATCAGCACTAGAAATAGTATTGCCCTTGAGCCAGATATCTTCAAGCGATCGCACTAATTGAGAAGCCAGATTAATTTGCTTTTGAGTGCCAGAAATGACTAATTCTTGACCGCGTAATACTAAGCTGGCTCCTGTTTGCCGCGATAAAATTTTCAGATTTTCTTCTCCATCTCCCGCTAGAGCCATCGCGCTGGAAATATTAGGCAGCTGAATTGTTAAGGCATCTGCCATAGTGTTTTTTAATTCGTGAGCAGCAGTTTTTCAAAAAGGTGAGTATCTTTCTGGTATGGCGCGAAAGCGCATTTTTACTTACATTTTGTCCTATCTTATACTTTTACAGCAGTTACCACTTAGCAAGTGAAATCAACTAATCCTAAAACCTCGACACCAAGACACTTTCAAGCCCATGCCCCATGCCC
>NZ_JADEXR010000064.1 GCF_015206995.1 aff. Roholtiella sp. LEGE 12411
GCCCAATGCCCAATGCCCCATGCCCCATGCCCCATGCCCAATACAGTTCGGATAAGCGCTTTTCACAGCGTAGCAATTGCTTCGGCAACTAGCTGAGAAACTAAGGGCAAAATAGCACGGCTTTTAGCGTGTGCTTTACCTTCAGTAAATACTACTAAGAGATAGGGACGGTGATCTAGTAGCTCAATATACGCAGCGTCATGGCGAACTTGACTTGTCCAACCTGCTTTTGACCAAATTTGGGCATTTTGGGGAAGACCACCGCCCAAGAAACCTGTTACTTGATCTTCCTCTACGTCGGTTGGCAAATCATCAGGGTTGAGACTACGTTTGAGCAAAGCCATCATTGCTTGCGATCGCTCACTAGATACGGTCACTCCACCGATAATACTATGTAACAATCTGGCGATCGCATTTGTTGTCAGCATATTGCGGTTTTCCAGCATCTCCCCATAAAACGCTCTCTCCCTTCCATAAGGGCCATCACACCACGTTTTTTGACAGACGTTAATTGTCTGTATTTCTTCCCATCCCAAAGACTGGTAATAGCGGTTAACAATATTACGTTGATATTTCCAGGTTTCAAATGGCCCGTTTGGTAACTCTGGCCCCGAAGTGGTACCACTCAAAATATCTATAACCAAGCTGGTAGCATCATTGCTAGAGTCTACAATCATATCTTGCATGGCTCGTTCCAACTCCTTAGAAGTCTGTTGGATCATGCCTTTGTCTAGCCATTCGTTTACCGCCACTAGGTAAAATAGCTTGACTAGACTTGCAGGGTAAATCCGCTCAACACCACGATAATTGAAACCACGGACTGGGTGGTTCCAAAAAGCGTTAGGAGTCAGAGCACCACCTGTATTAACTGGTACTGGTGGATCGTAAACAATCCAAGTCAGAGCAATTTGATTACGGGCTAACGTCGGAAAAGCTTTCCAAGTTGCCTCTAAAATGCCATTACCGAGATTTTCAAGTTGTTCGTCTTTACTAAAAAAAATCATTCTCGAATGATGTCCTTGAATCTAAAATCCAAAATCCAAAATCCCAAGTCGGGAGAGTACCAGTGTCTAGCTGACCTGAACTTATATGATTCTCCTGAATGTACGCGCTTAGCAACTCAAGCCGCATCTGGGCGACATTTGCAGGTAACATCGAATCAACAGGATTCAGCAGTTGAGGTGTATTTAAGTGAGGATGACTATCCAGGATGGGTATCTCTTTGCGATTTGGGTTTATTACAATCTGCTACTGTACTTTATCGGGCTGCAACATTTTCGGAATCTGAGATTAAAAAACTGCTATTAAGAGTCATCGACTTTACTCAAAAAGCAAGCCAACAATCAAATTACTACCTTTGGGGTGGTACGGTCGGGCCAAATTACGACTGTTCGGGATTAATGCAGGCGGCGTTTACTTCGGTAGGTATTTGGTTACCTAGAGACGCCTATCAGCAAGAAGGTTTTACCCAACCAATTCCTATTGCAGAATTAGCAGCAGGAGATCTGGTATTTTTTGGAACTAGTCAAAAAGCAACTCATGTAGGGCTTTATTTGGCGGATGGATATTATATTCATAGTTCTGGCCAAGATCAGGGAAGAAATGGAATTGGGATTGATATTCTCTCGGAACACGGAGATCCGATCAGTCAGTCATACTATCGTCAGCTGCGAGGTGCTGGCAGAGTTATTAAGAGTTACGAACCACAGAGACGCTGAGGACGCTGAAAATATGAGGAGTGGGTTGATTTCTAGTGAGATTAATCAGGAGAATGGGGCGATTCCAGCAATTGTTCCAGATGTGTCAGTAGTAGTGCCAATTCGTGACGAAGTGGAAAGTTTACCGCTTTTGCTAGAGGCGATCGCATCTACCTTATCTGCTAGTCAGTTAAGTTATGAAATCATTTGTGTGGACGATGGTTCTACAGATGGTTCTGGGGAATTTCTTAAAAAAGCAGCGCAAACACGCAATGATTTAAAAGCAGTGATTTTGCGTCGTAACTACGGTCAAACTGCGGCTATGTCAGCTGGGTTTAATTATGCACTAGGTAAAGCGATCGTCACTCTAGATGCTGACCTCCAAAATGACCCTGCTGATATCCCCATGCTATTGGCAAAGCTAGACGAAGGTTACGATTTGGTGAGTGGTTGGCGACAAAAACGACAAGATGGAGCTGTGAATCGGTTACTTCCTTCCAAAATTGCCAACTGGCTAATCCGGCGTACCACTAGCGTCAATATTCATGACTATGGCTGTTCACTCAAAGCCTATCGTGCAGAACTAGTGGCAGATATGCACCTCTACGGTGAATTACACCGATTTTTACCTGCTTTGGCATACATTGAAGGGGCAAGAATTACAGAAATGCCTGTCCGTCACCACGCCCGTCGCTTTGGTCGCAGCAAATATGGACTGTCGCGGACGTTCCGGGTGTTAATGGACTTATTAACCATTTTGTTTATGAAAAAGTTCCTCACACGCCCGATGCACGTTTTTGGGTTGTTAGGCTTGATTTCGATGGTTTCGGGGGGAGCGATCGGAATTTACTTGACTTTTGTCAAATTGGCTTTAGGCCAAATGATTGGAAATCGCCCTTTGCTGATTTTGGCAGTTCTCCTACTAGTAACTGGAGTGCAGTTGTTTTGCTTCGGTCTTTTGGCAGAATTGCTCATGCGTACCTATCATGAATCCCAAGGACGCCCCATATATCGTGTGCGGGAGGTGGTAGCAAAAAATGTTAACTAACGTAACAATAGGAATGATTGGGCATTGGGGATGGGGCATCAAGAAAGGACAGATGACTCTTGACTCTTGACTCTTGACTCTTGACTCTTGACCCTTGACCCTTGACCTTTGACCTTTGACAAAAAACTTATTAAATTGTCTCTACCTTGAAAGCTTTTAATACTTTTGACACCCGGTTGCGGTACAACCTGCTGATTTTATTTACAGCAGGTTTATTATTCTGGTCTAGCTTGGCTTCGCTGTTACCAACTCTACCGCTATATATTCAAGAGGTGGGCGCAAGTAACCAGCAAATTGGGATTGTGATGGGCAGTTTTGCCATTGGTTTATTGCTATTTCGCCCAATGCTGGGACGGTTGGCGGATAAACGCAGTCGGAAAATTGTTTTGTTGATTGGTACTATAGTAGTCGCGATCGCACCCCTTGGTTATTTGGCATTCACATCGATTCCGTTGTTAATACTGGTGCGGATTTTTCATGGCATTAGTCTCGCCGCTTTTACCACTGGATACAGTGCGTTGGTGGCTGATTTAGCTCCCGCCGAAAATCGTGGGGAAATTATTAGTTATATGAGTCTGACATCTCCCATTGGTTTAGCAATTGGGCCTGCCTTGGGAGGGTATTTAGAAGCTACATCTGGATACGCAGCTTTATTTCTAATATCTGCTGAATTAGGTTTTGCGGCGTTTTTGGGTACTTTACAAATTCCCAATCCACCAGTGCCGCAACAGGGTCAAATTGAGAGCAATAACAGCAACTTTTGGCAAATTTTGGGTAGTCCACGGGTGAGAGTTCCGGCTGTGGTGATGTTGCTGGTTGGTTTAGTGATTGGTGCTGTGCATACCTTTGTGTCGTTGTTCATTAAATCAACTGGGGTAGATTTGAATGCTGGGTTATTTTTCACGGCTGCGGCGATTTCTAGTTTTATTCTCAGGCTGTTTGCCGGTCGGGCAAGCGATCGCTTAGGACGTGGTTTATTTATTACTTTTGGTATATTGTGTTATGGATTGTCATCATTATTGCTGTGGCAAGCCAACAGTGCGATCACTTTCTTATTAGCTGCGATCATTGAGGGCTGTGGTGGTGGAACGATGTTCTCGATGATTACCACGATGATGGCAGACCGCTCACTGCCACAGGAAAGGGGACGAATTTTTGCTATATGTATAGCTGGGTTTGACCTTGGTATTGCGATCGCAGCACCTCTTCTAGGTTCTATCGCCGAACAAGTCGGCTATGGCAATATGTTTGGTTACTGTGCTATTTTAACTTTTCTGGCACTTCTAATCTTCCTTACCCAGTCTAGTAAAGACTTACCAAATTCTCTGCGCTTTGCTCTAGGTCGTGTTCCAGACGCTTACGCCTTGAAAAAAATTTAGACTGTAGAAACGCGCTTAAACGCATCTCTACAATCTTTATAATAAACGGGCGAGGAGGGATTCGAACCCCCGACACCGTGGTCCGTAGCCACGTGCTCTAGTCCACTGAGCTACACGCCCTTACCAAGAGATCATACTAACATGTCTTAACCAAATGACGCAAGAAAATTTTCTATTGAATTCTGCTGGCTTAAGCCATCTGGATCGCCAGGGACAAGCACAGATGGTTGATGTGTCTGCCAAAGCACCCACTATCCGCCAAGCAGTAGCAGTGGCCAAAGTGCGAATGCTAGCAGCAACCTTCGCCGCTATCCAAGCCGGAAACACCCCCAAAGGAGACGTGTTAGGAACTGCAAGGATAGCCGGGATTATGGCTGCTAAACAGACAGCTACTTTGATTCCTCTATGTCATCCATTGCCTTTGCAAAAAGTTGCAGTCGAGGTGAAACCCGATCCGCAACTACCTGGTTATCAAATCTACGCCACAGTCAAAACTAAGGCTGAAACTGGTGTGGAGATGGAAGCTTTAACCGCAGTTTCTATTGCAGCTCTGACTTTATACGACATGGCAAAAGCTTTAGAAAAGTCGATTCAAATTGAATCAATTCATTTGGTAAGTAAGAGTGGCGGGAAATCAGGGGATTATTCCCCGCCAGAACAATAACTTACTGGATTTCACCTATAGCTTTGTTGAGATCAGTTGGGCTTTCGTACTCATCTTCTTCTGGCAATTGCTCTAATAAAGAGAGGATTGCCTGATCAGCTCCTTGCTTTTTAGCATGTTTAATCAATGCTTGCTTATTAGCTGGATAGTCAACACCTTTTAAGTGTTTTTGTATTGCAACTGGGTTGGCTTTAGCCATGTTCATCTACCTGTAAAGGTTATTTCCATCTTCACTAGCAGATGTATTTGCTCCCTCTATCAAAAAGATGAATCATTTTTAACTCATAAATATTAAAAGGTCATCCACTCGATTGATGAACAAATGGTTAGCTTTTGATAATTTTTATATTCGCAAAATTAACTGAGATAATTAATAGTTTTGAAGAAGAAAAGGCATTAATTTATTAGAGGTTGTTTGAAAATTCTAATTTATTACTCACCGGGCGACTGGAAGTCGCGGCTACACAATCAAAACCCACCGACCTGGGTTAAAAACCCTTGATTTTCATTAATCCACGGAGGTGGACTTCTCTGCAAGACGCTGTTCGCGTTCGTTTGTGTAGTAGCGAATTCTATTCGCCTAATACTTTTCAAACATCCTCTTAGACAGTTTTCCATAAAATGACAGATATACTTTGCTGAATTTCCACATCCTGTGAAAAGTCAGGTGGTGTTTCTTGTATAACCAACCAATCAGTATTATTGAGCGCCACTGCTGTTACATCTGCTGACCCATACGCCTGAATTTATGTTGTGGCCACAGCATTAGGAACAATAATTATTGAGATTTCCTGCTTCTGATACCAGTAGATAGCAGCAGCTTGGCGCATATCGCGCACAAATTCTTCTGAAGTCAGGCGACGGGCGCTAAATACGGATTCTGGCAGGTTAATCGTGACTGACGACATTAATGGTCAAATTTCCTTATGGGAGATTGTCGGGGTCAATACCAATACCACGTAAGTATGCTGCTAACTGTTCTGCACGTTGGCGTTCTTGATCTGCACGTTGGCGTTCTTGGTCTATCAATAACTCAGCCTGTTCCGCCCGCTGATTAAGTTCCAGCGAGTTCAAAAATTTCTGTCCATCTAGACGGTAAATTACTAATTCCCCCTGGTCAGTTTCAAATCTAATTCCTAAGCGGGGGCTGACCCAACTGTCCATTTGCCATAACTTACTCAAATGGTTGTTTTGCCGCAACCAGCCATCTAGTTGAAAACTTTCAGGGTCGTATAAGTAGTATTCTTCAATACCGTAGGTATCGTAAAATTCCAGCTTGCGATCCATTTCTTTGGCATTATTACTAGGTGAGAGAATTTCAAAAACTACTTGCGGTGGGATATTATCTTCTTGCCATTGACGATAAGAACGCCGTTTGCCCTTTGGTCTGCCAAAAGCAACCATCACGTCAGGTGCAGTCGGTGCAATCAGCTGGGAACGGACGGGATACCAAAGCAAATCTCCTGCAATCAGAACATTTTCATTGTTAGCAAACAGAATCTCCAAATTCTCCTTAATCAGGACAATCCAACGATACTGCTCCGTATTGTCTGCCATTGGTTTACCGTCACTGTCGGGATAAAGGAGGTCAGGGTCTATTTGCTCAAAGATAGTCATAGGATTTAACCCAGCTGCTCTTGATTTTCAATTCGATTATGACTGGTTGTAGAGGTTTAATAGCAACCGCACCCCCAAAAACCTTAGAATAGTTAAACTGTATTCAAATTTGTAACAAATATTTATGCCTCCCCGTTGGCCTCGCAAACCCGATCGCAAAGACCCAGAGTTCCGCAAATTAGATGACCGGATGAATTTTGCTACCCATGTAGCGATCGCAGCTATTATTAATTCCGGATTATGGTTTGTCCACAACTTGAAAGCAACTACCTGGGAGTGGCTGCCGTGGTTGACGGCAAGTTGGATAGTAGTAGTGTTGGCGCATCTAATTTATATTACTGCGATCGCCAACTATACTGAAACACCATCCAAATCCACCTGAAGACGGACTACTAATGCTAGGGCGATTGTAACCTGTGGCAGTAGAATCAGCCTGGTTTATTGAGCGATAATGTAAAAAAGCCTGAGAGTTGACACTCTTTCTTGATTTAGGGTTATTTTTATGGCTAAGACTAACACCACAGAAATATTGGAAGCCCTAGCAGCTGAAATTGGCGAAAATGTCTATATAGATATAGCCAAATGGCATCTTTATTTATCTGATGCCAAACTGCATACTCTAGTTGCCGAACAGCTATTTCCCTTAATTACTTCCAATACTGTAAATGAAAACCGAGTCGTAAAAGTCTTGGAATCTATTCCAGTAAAAATTGGTGGTGGGAGAAGTGAACTTCCTTTAATCGATTTCCTACCGCTGCAATGTCAGGTCATGCTAGTAGATATTTTGGAGAAATATCAACGCGAAATATAATTACTAAATTGAAAGCATATCTTAGTTAAACAATTTACTAAGTAAACATTTCCTTACATGGTTTTGGCTTATAAATCTGTTTAACTACATAAATTTTTTGTAATCAGTCAAATTTATAAAAATCAAAGCACAGATGCGCAAAGATGAATCGTATGTCATCTCTGCATACATATTTGGTAACAATTTTCCTTAGCTATTAAGGAATTTTAATGTTCCAAACTAGGTCAAATGTGAGCAATATCTTGAGACTCATAACCAACTTTCATGCAAACATATTGAGGGTAGTTACATGCTTTTACAAATCAAAGAGTCTGGCGAATTGTTAGAAATTGAGGAAATTCAGGAATTAATCGACCCTAATAATGATGTTGTTCACGGACGAGAACAACAAGGAGAAGAAGAACAGCCACCTGAATCTTATAAAAAAGAAAATCTCGTTTTTCCTTCTGGTGAAGATTTACCACGCTGTTGGTTAGATGCAGACTATAGAAAAGACTAAACTTGGTGATTCTGAAATCGGGTAATGTATGGGATTATTGGATGAAAAACTCCATCCCCCTGGGGCATTGGGCATTGGGCATTGGGCATTGGGCATTGGGCATTGGGCATGGGGCATTGGGAATGTGGCATGGGGGATGGGGCATGGGAAAGAAGCTACCAATGCCCTATACTTGTCTACGAGAGGCTGCGCCAACGGCTTACCTCGGCTCGTGCTCCATCGAGGGATTTGTACTGAGATCCCGTCGAAGTAAGTCGAGATGCTCGTCGGCACGAGTTGCTCAGTACAAGTGCCATTCGCCCAAAGCGGCGGGGCGACTATCCCTTTCTACCCACGAGGGGATGGAGTTTTCCGTAGCTTTCAATAAATCCAATTACCTATTACCAAAATATTTGAGTCAGATTTTTTCTCTAATTATGTGCTAGTTGGCGACGCAGCTTTTTGATCTGTAGTCGCCTCTTTATTTGACTGCAATTTGGGGAAAAATGTCTGAGAAATCCAGTTAGTCAAGATGTGAGACAGTAATCCCAAAGGGCCAGCAAACAAACACAATGCTAGGGAATGAACTGTCCAAACACCTGTTTTTTGCCCTTCCCAATATATCCAACGACCAACAAACAAATCCAACACCAAAAAATGAATCCAACCAGCTGCGGCAACTTTTTCATCGGCAAAAAGTCTGGCAACATCAGCTAACTGAATATTTGCGAAATCTTGGGCGTTTTCTGGGGTAACACTGTTAATAAACAAATATAAATATGCCGCAGCTAACAGCACAAAAGGCAAATATGATTCCATTATTCGTCGTGTAACTTTCCAATTGGGCAAAAAAATCATCAAGACCCAAAAAGGCAAAACAAAAAGATTGGCAACATTAAAAACTTGAGAGATCATAAAAATGAGGACAAGGGATGAGGGGAATAATAGATTACTTACTTAGCACTCACAAAGCTACTAATTGTGATTCTATTTCTGAAGATTTCAAATCACGACCGATGAAAACTAAGCGAGTTTGTCTTGCTTCTTCTGGTAGCCAGGGGCGATCATAAAATTTATCAAATCGCGTTCCTACGCCTTGCATCACTAAACGCATGGATTTGTTAGGAACTGCCACAAAGCCTTTAATTCGGTAAATTTCTTGTTGGTGTGCCAGTTGTTGTAACTGCTTTTGCAGCTTTTCTGGGTCAAAGGCACGGTCTAAAATAAGGTGAGTTGAGGTAATTTCTTCGTCGTGGGTATGCTCTTCTTCAGTGTCGTGATGACTAGGACGGCTATCTAAGTTGTCTTCGACTGCGGCTTGGAATCCTAATAATATAGATGGGTCTAGTTGAGAGCGTAGGCTTAGCCCGCCGTAGGCATCGCTCTCAACTATCTTTACAACTCTGGGTAACTCTTGTTTAATCAACTCTTCAACTCTAAGTAGTGTCTCGGCATCTACTAAATCAGTTTTATTTAATACCACCAAATCTGCACAAGCAAGTTGGTCTTCAAACAGTTCTTGCAAAGGTGTTTCGTGTTCTAGACTATCATCTGCTTGCCGTTGGGCTGCTACTGCCTCTGGGTCGCTGGCAAATGTCCCCGCTGCAACCGCTGCACAATCTACCACAGTAATCACCGCGTCTACAGTAGCAGCGTTGCGAATTTCCTGCCAGCGAAAAGCCTTCACTAAAGGTTTTGGTAGGGCTAAACCAGAGGTTTCAATCAAAATGCAATCAATGCTATCTCGCCGCTTGATTAACTCTTGCATTGTGGGAAAAAATTCTTCCTGCACAGTGCAACATAAGCAACCGTTTGTTAATTCAAAAATATTACTGCCACCATCAGCATCATCGGGGCAAATTTGACAAGATTTTAACAATTCGCCATCAATACCGAGTTCGCCAAATTCATTTACTATAACGGCAATGCGACGTCCTTGATTGTTTTGTAGTAGGTGGCGAATTAGGCTGGTTTTACCACTACCTAAGAAGCCTGTAATCACTGTAACCGGAATTTTTGCAGCCATGTTTTTGCCTGATTTTTTCAGTATGGTAAGTTTTATGGGTTACAAACTTAAATACTGAAGATAATCTTAGTTTGAAGTTTGACTTAGTTATTTTAAGCTGAAATTCTATAAGAAGCCTCAAAATATTGGCGCTGCTATAGTAATCCGATTTGATTCGTGAACTGACTTGTAGAGACAGGGAATGGGGAATAGGGGATAGGGAATGGTAAAAAAGGGAGTTAGAGGTGTACGCAGTTCTTTCAAAAATCAAATAGGAATCCTATAGTGAGTTAAGAGTTTGCTCATTGATTAAAAATAACTGAGGGGCAATCTCCCCATGCTTGCTTGCATCAATGCAAAACAGCCAGAGGGGTATTGCCCCTAAATATTTTGAGCATTTTTAACGCTCATTCTTTCTTCAAAGACACCTAGAAACTATATTCACAAGGCTGTCTGGAAGCTTTTTCTAATTTTAACTACGACTCTGCACACCACACTCCGCACTGTCACCAAAGTTACTCAGCAGTAGCGAGTTCAGTGCTGCCGCGTGCGCGTCGCCGTGTGAGACTGTTGTACAGCATTAAACCGATCGCTTTGATCAAATTGCCTTCTAATTCTTGGAACATCTTCATGTTCGTGCCAAAAGCGGCGTTAGCTTCATCAACTATGCGATCGCTTGTAGCATCATCAATTGGCAGTTCATCCAAAGCTTGACGATATTTGGCTTTGAATGCCTTCTCGTCGGAAATTTCTTCAAATTCATAGAAGGCAGTACCTTGTCCATCAGACAGATTCATCGCTGTTTGGGCAATGCCTTTGAGAATTTGTCCCCCAGATAAATCGCCCAGGTAACGTGTGTAGGAATGTGCAATTAACAACTCCGGTTCGGTTTGAGATATTTCTCGGATGCGCTGTACATAAGCTTCACCTGCGGAAGATAATTGGATTTGCTCCCGCCAGTTAGTACCAAAGTAAAAACTTAGGTCTTTTTCTAGGGTATGCTTGCGCTCTAGCTGAGGAAAGTTGATTTTAGAAACAATCGGGTGCTGACGGTGCTTTTCCATCTCCTCTTCCATCGCTGAGTAGATGAAGTAGAAGTTAGCAACTAGCTTTCGGTAGGAGTGTTTCTCCACTACTCCTCTTAAAAAGCACTTAACAAAACCTACATTTTCTGCCATTGTGTGGGCTTTTTTAGTACCTACACGTAATTTGGTTGCTAAATTGCTGCTCATGTTAAATTTCTCAACTTTAAGAAAGTTAATTGTCAGAGTTTTGATTTTACGAACGGCTAAAAAAGCCATTAAAACGTTACCTTAGAACTTTTTGATGAGAATTTATATTAAAATTTTTTAAGCAAGCATATTTTGTACTCGCTAACACAAGAAAGGCTATAAAGCAATATAAGCACTACCTGAGAGTTTTGACTTTTTATTTTAATTAGCTAAATTTTGCTTTCATTGTTGACTACGCTGAGAAATACTTGCGATTAGTCCAAAAGTTAAGAATTACCATAGCTAACTTGGGATCTGTGGCATTGTTAAAGTGTGAACCAATACTTATAAAAGCTCAGACTAAAGTGGGAATTATTAAAGTAATAATTAGCTAGAATGTGGAAATTTTACTTTTAACATAAAAGTCAATACTTAAATTCATAAAAAATTTACATAAAAGAGACATATTTTTACGTGTTTTTGCGGAAAAATAGTTTTATTAGAATAACTTTATAGAAATAAAAATAATTAAGGTATTCTGCCAAGGTTATGGAATAAGTAGAGTAAAGTGTCAAGTGCTACTTTGCAGTATGACTGTGTGGAGTGTTTAAACTTATGGTTTCATCTATAACTCGGACTCCGGGCATTCCTGGGGGTTCTGCTTCCGAAACTAACGGATTGGGCAAAGGGATTGAGGGCAGTTTTGCATTGAATTTATTACCACTACCAGCAAGTGCTCTGTTTGGCACAGATGGCATTCGCGGACGAGTGGGAGACTTGCTAAATGCTCCCTTAGCATTGCAAGTTGGTTTTTGGGCAGGTATTGTTTTGCGTACCCATGCTGCTCAAGTAGGGCCAGTCATTCTCGGACAAGACTCAAGAAATTCCAGCGATATGCTGGCAATGGCCTTGAGTGCAGGGTTAACGGCAGCAGGTATAGAGGTTTGGTATTTGGGCTTATGTCCCACTCCTTGCGTTGCTTATCTCACCAGCATCAGTGATGCCATAGGCGGAGTCATGATTTCTGCTAGCCATAATCCACCAGAGGATAACGGCATTAAGATTTTTGGTGCAGATGGTGCGAAGCTACCCCAAGTGTTGCAGACAGAAATTGAGGCGGGGCTGCGTGGCAATTTATCACCTATTGCTAGTTTTGGTGGTTGGGGACGGCATTACTCACGCTTTGAGTTAGTAGGGAATTATAGTGAGGCATTGAAAAAACCCTTGCACAGTGCCATAAATCTTCAAGGTATGAAGATTGTTTTAGACTTGGCGTGGGGAGCAGCAGTTGGGTTAGCACCATCAGTATTTACAGAAATGGGGGCAGAAGTGATCTGCTTGCATAACGAAGCAGATGGCGATCGCATCAATGTCAACTGCGGTTCCACTCACTTAGAGATTCTGCAAGCTGTTGTACAAGAACACAATGCCAACTTAGGCTTTGCCTTTGATGGCGATGCCGATCGCGTTTTAGCTGTAGACAATACTGGGCGACAAGTTAATGGCGATTACATTCTCTATTTGTGGGGACGCCACTTGCAACAACAGCAACAACTGCCAGATAGCCTGATTATATCCACAGTCATGGCCAACTTAGGCTTTGAAAGGGCTTGGAAGCAACAAGGTGGAAACTTGATTCGTACTGCTGTAGGCGATCAATACGTGCAAGCAGAAATGGTGCGGACTGGGGGAATGCTAGGTGGCGAACAATCAGGTCATATTCTTTGCCGTCATTATGCCGTTACTGGAGATGGCTTGTTAACAGCCTTGCATTTAGCAGCTTTAGTGAAAGAGGCGGGTGTTTCGTTAGCAGAATTGGTAGATCAAAGCTTTCAGACCTATCCGCAACTATTGCAGAACGTGCGAGTCATTGATCGCGATCGCCGTTTAGGATGGAAAGATTGCCAACCTCTGCAACAAGCGATCGCCCTTGCCGAAGCAGCAATGGGTGATTCTGGTAGAATTTTAGTTCGCGCTTCTGGTACAGAACCAGTAATCAGGGTTATGGTGGAAGCTGCCAGTACGGAACTTGCTAACCACTGGACAAATGAATTAGTTTCACAAGTTCAGCAACACATAGCATAAAGAGTGCTGAGTCATGAGTAAATAGTTTGTGTGACAGACTACTAAATGTTTAGCTGTTTACTCACCACTCAACATTCAAAACTAATACCTATGGCAAAAACCAAGCAGAAATTCAAGCGCTCAAAAAAGCAGCCACAGCCAGAAACTCCTGCTCTTAGCCTCAAAGAAAGGTTAGCTCAAAAGCGTAAAGCAGCCCAAACACGTAAAGAACTCACTACCTTGCTCACCACCGCCACCTTTGGCGGTGTCTTTGTTGGCATTGTACTTTTTTTCGTAGCTGGAATTAAAGCGGCAATTCCTGGTGTACTAGGAATAATTGTCATGTCTTTTTGCTTTAAATACCCCCGCCAAGGGCTATATGCCTTCATCATTTATGTACCCATTGGGGGTACTATCACCTACTATTTGGGCAATAGTCCTATACTCCAATTAGCTAAAGAAGCCTTTTATATTCCAGCGCTGATTGGAATTTGGCAAACTTGCCGTAAACAGGGGCTACCTGTACTTATTCCCCCAGGGATTAAAATCCCGCTGTATATTGTTTTGGGTTGCAGTTTGTTAACGCTGGTGTTTGTTAATGGTGGACAGCAGTTCAACCCGCCTAGTGTCGGACTATTAGAAAAAGCACCTAACGAAATCCCCCTAGGTATGGGTATTTTGGGACTGAAAGTATTTTTAGGCTACGTACCTCTAATTGGTTGTGCTTACTATCTAGTTCGCAACAAGCGAGATTTTCTATTTTTATCGCGCTTACAGATTGTTCTCATCCTAATCTGCTGTGTACTAGGAGTTATTCAGTACTTATTACTACAAACTGGTATATGTCAAGGCACTAGAGGACTCGAAGGGGATGCCTTATTTAAAGCCACACTCGAAGCTCGGTGTTATTTTGGTGGAGCGCTAGTATACAGCCCCGAAGAAGGGGTTATCCGCCTCCCAGGAACCTTTGTAGCCCCTTGGCAATGGGCGTGGTTCTTAATTGCCAGTACCTTTTTTACCTTTGCTACAGGCTTCACCGACCCATCGATAATATGGCGGATGCTCGGTTTAGGTTCTTTGGCATTAGTCTTTATTAATTCTGTAGTTTCTGGACAGAGAATTGCCTTAGCCTTAGTACCAACCTGCTTCGCTATTTTGCTATTGCTTACTGGCCAAATTGCCAACCTCAAACGATTTATCCCCATTGGTATAGGACTTGCTTTGATTCTGGGAATTGCGATGGTGACTAACCCTGCTGTTGTGCAAGAGAGAACTGAGAGTTTTACGAGTCGTTGGGACGCTTCACCACCTCAAGATTTTATCATCCAGCAATTTGAGGAGAATTGGAAAAATGTTGATGGCCCCTTGGGAAGTGGCCTAGGTCGAGCCACTAACTCCGCTCGTGCAATGGGTTCAACTAAGTTAGTGGAAACCTACTACCCCAAAGTACTTTATGAAGTTGGAATTGTGGGATTACTAGCATTTATAGCTTTGGTAACAACTTTAACAATCATTGCCTTCAAAACGTATCGCTCCATAAAAAACCGTAATTTCCGCAGTTACGGAGCTGCTTTATGGGTGTTTATATTGTTTATTAGCTACAACACGTATTACTACCCTCTGGATGTCGATCCAGTTGCTGTCTATTATTGGTTTTTTGCGGGAGTCCTTTTTAAATTACCAGTCTTAGACAAACAAGAAAAGAAAGATGCTGATTCTCAGCAAAAAACTAAGTTAAAACACGGACAAATATAAATTTCTCAAAGTGAAATAAAAATGGTAAAAGTTATTATAGGAGGTCAAAAACACCTCAGTATACCTAATCTACCTCGTCATTCTAGACATACGCTAATTCGCCCCAAGCCTTTTCCCGCAGGCAGGTATCCAATAGAAAAAATTTGGTATCCTTTAGCCAGCTTCATTCCCTGGCAACCTTTATGGGGGAGATACCAAGCTATTCATTCTTTTAATAAAATTTTATATACAAATAAACCTTGGTTTCTCACATTTGAAGATCATCGGGTTCTATATAGAAATCCTCAAAATCAACGAGAAGCTGTAATTTATGAATTATTAAATAATCGCTTAGCACTCAATAACTGCCAAAAAATTATAGCTATCTCAGATTACGCTAAATTAAGATTAGTCAAGCGGATAGAAGGCTGGAAAATAGCAGAGCAAGTAAATAAAAAATTAGATGTTATCCATCCAAGTTTTCCTGTCAGAGTTGACTCTTATAAACGTTATCAAGAACAGCAAAATCTCCAGTTTATCTTTATAGGAAACCACTTTGCTAGAAAAGGTGGAATTGTAGCTTTAAGGCTAGCAAAAAAAGCCGAAAAACTAGGTTTACCTATTACCATACACATAATATCTGGATTGGAATATGGTTCAGGAGTACCGACAGATTTCCCTGATCGCAATAGATATATAGATGATTTCAAGTTACTTAATTTAAAAAACGTTGTTTTTCACAAAAATATTCCTAATGAAAAAGTTATTGAATTACTATCGCAGAGTCATTTTCAATTAATGGCCACATTACATGATACGTATGGCTATAGTATCATCGAAGGATTTTCAGTCGCCACTCCTGCAATTACAACTAATGTCTGCGCTTTACTAGAATTTGTTCGTCATGGTGAAAACGGATATATTTTAGAATTACCAGTTAACGAAATTAGGCACTGGAGTAATTGGCTGCACGGAGACAAAACCAAAACTGATGAATATTGGGATATCGTGAATAGCACCTATGATTATTTAGCCGAGCAAGCATTACAACAAATAATCAAATTTATTGAGAGAACAGACAAACAAGAACATTACGAATATTTAAGTGCAGGAGCATTAGCTCAAGCTCTAAATGTGCATAACTGCGAAAAACAAAATGAGTTATTCGACAATCTATATGCAGCAGCGGCGGGAATATACTGAAGTTTCCTAAAACTAATTATTACTTGGTTATCATCGTAATTGTCAAAATAGCAAAATCAGCTTAGTAGAAAAAGTATGAATAATTGCCCTTTCATTTCAGTGGTTATCCCGACTTATAGTCGAGAAGAACCGTTACGGGATAGCATTGTAGATGTTCTAAAGCAGGACTATCCAAATTTTGAAGTTTTGGTGGTAGACCAAACTCCAAAACACCAGCCAGAAATTCAAGCTTACCTAGAGCAACAGGCAGAAGAGGGTAAAATTAAATGGTTGCGTTTAGATTGGGCGAGTTTGCCAGGAGCGCGAAATTACGCTGTGCGGCGCTCATCTGGTGAAATAGTATTGTTTATTGATGATGATGTTCAGTTAACCCCTGGATTTTTAGCAGCCCATGCGAAAAACTATGTAGAAAATCCACAAGTGGGAGCGATCGCAGGGCGAGTATTTGACAGAATGAAATTGGGTGATTCTGGCGGAGATATGCAGATTGAATATTTGCCTCCCCAGGCAATGGATCCAGGCATTGCTTGGTATCATATTGACTTGGTACATACAACTAAACCCCAGCAGGTATTGACAGCCAGGGGTTGTAATATGTCTTTTCGCCGCGAAATTTTTACTAAGCACGGACTGAGGTTTGATGAGAGGTTTCGCGGTAGCGCAGTGCGAGAAGAATCAGATTTTTGTTTGCGAGTCCGCCAAACGGGATATAAGATTTGGTACGATCCAGAGGCGCATTTGGTGCATTTAGGCGAAGAAACAGGGGGTTGCCATGATATTAGTATGCGATCGCTCAAATATCAACTCACCTTTTACCACAATCATTTCCTATTAGGACTAAAGAACCTCACTGCTAGCCAAGCTTTACGTCTATACGCCCGTTTATTTGACTGTCACGTGTTGGGACGCCCACCTTGTCACAAAAGCGGCTCCCCCATTAAAATTGCTACTCGCGCCGTTTTCTACACTTTGGGATTTTTCAAAGCTTTGGGTACTGTCATTCAATCAATATGGAATGATGGTCAAATTTACAGTCGATTGGATCAACAAGTTTAGTTATTAGTTATTAGTGAATATTTGAGACTTTGGACAATTACTAAATATCCATGAAAATCTTAGTTGCTAGTCATACTTATATCGTAGACCTCAACTGTGAAAAATTACGCGCTTTATCTCAACTAAAACCGGGAATTGAAGTGACAGTTGTCGTTCCCAAGCGCTGGAAACCTGGTGGTGTGCAAAAGAAAATCATCGAAACTGAATACCGTGATGAAGGCACATTTAGAATAGTTCCAGTTACCAATTTCAGTCAAAATCATCAGGGATTACTCACATTTGGGGCTGAATTGATATCATTATTGCGACAATTTCGCCCTCAAATAATTCAGGTAGAACAAGGGTCAAGAGGACTGGCTTATAGTCAGATCATTGCTTTAAATAAACTATTAGGGCTGAGAGCAAAAAATGTCTTTTTTACCTGGTGGAATCTACCTTACAAACTAAAATTACCAGTTGCTTTATTAGAAAAATATAATCTGAATAATAGCCACGGGATTATTTCTGGTAATCAGGATGGAGCAGAAGTTTTACGACAACGGGGATATGAAGGCCCAATTAAAGTTATGCCACAACTTGGTGTAGATGAAAGTATTTTTACTCCAAAAATTCAACCAGAATCAGCATTAAAATTTGGCATTCAAACAGGAGATTTTGTAGTAGGTTATGTCGGACGTTTTGTGCAAGAAAAGGGTTTGTTAACGCTTTTGCAAGCATTAGTTACTTTAAAAGATAAGCCTTGGAAATTACTGCTATTGGGACGGGGAGAACTGCAAGCTGAATTAATCAAGTTAGTGGGAGAAAATCATCTTAAAGAACGTGTAATTTTTTTAGAAAGTGTTGCTCATGATGAAGTTCCAAATTATATCAATTTAATGAGTACTTTAGTTCTGCCTTCAGAAACAACTTACAAGTTTAAAACATTAACTGCTATTGGTTGGAAAGAACAATTTGGTCATGTATTAATTGAGGCAATGGC
Organism: aff. Roholtiella sp. LEGE 12411; assembly: GCF_015206995.1. GTDB lineage: Bacteria > Cyanobacteriota > Cyanobacteriia > Cyanobacteriales > Nostocaceae > Komarekiella. The sequence continues at coordinate 17,947 of NZ_JADEXR010000064.1, forward strand.
TTGCCAAGTACCTGTAATTGGTTCCAATTCTGGTGAAATTCCGCATGTAATTGGTGATGCTGGTTTAGTATTTCCCGAAGGTGATATTCAAGCCCTTGCTAATTGCTTAGTTCAATTAATGGACAAACCAGATTTTGCCCAGTCTATCGGTGAAATGGGTTATCAAAAAGCAATGGTAAAATACACAAATAAAGCTTTAGCTAAGCAGCAATTAGAGTTTTATCAAGAATTGTTCAATACTCATTAGTCATTAGTCATTTGACTTTATCAAAAGTCAATATATTTATGTTTTCCTCCGCCGACTTACTTAAATAAAAAATGAAAAAAAAATGCGAATCCTACAAATTGTCCCCTCAATTTCTTTGATTTACGGTGGCCCTAGTCAAATGGTATTAGGACTAGCTCCGGCGTTAGTACAAGAGGGCGTGGAAGTTACAATTCTCACAACTGATAGTAATGGCGATATTGGTCAAAAACCTTTGGATGTTCCCTTAAATCGCCCAATTAAACAAGATGGCTATGAAATAATTTACTTTCGTTGTGCGCCGTTTCGTCGCTACAAATTTTCGTTAGACTTACTAAAGTGGCTAAAACTTCATGGTCATGAATTTGACTTAGCGCATATTCATGCTTTATTCTCTCCGGTAAGTAGTGCTGCTGCGATCGCATGTCGTCAGCAAAAGTTACCTTATATTTTGCGTCCTTTGGGTACTCTCGATCCAGCGGATTTACGCAAGAAAAAGCAATTAAAACAGCTTTATGCCGCAATCATAGAACGTCAAAATTTAGCTGGTGCAGCAGCTATTCATTTTACCAGTAATCAAGAAGCCAAAATATCAGAACGATTTGGAGTATCTACGCCAGATTTGGTGATTCCCTTAGGTGTTAAAGAAGAAGGGGAGAGGGAAAGAGGGGGAGAGGGGGGGAATATCCTGCGTGAGCAGTTGAGTATTCCTGTTGAGATACCTTTAGTATTGTTTATGTCGCGAATTGACCCTAAAAAGGGGTTAAATTTGCTAATTCCGGCGCTAGAAAAGCTACTAGCAGTTGGTTATAAGTTTCACTTGGTCTTAGCTGGAACCAATCCGCAAGATCCAGATTATGAGCAAAAGATAATATCTCAGATTCAAAATTCACCACTGCGATCGCACACTACAATCACTGGTTTTGTTACTGGTGAATTAAAAGTTAGTTTACTACAAGCTGCTGATTTATTTGTCTTACCTTCGTACTATGAAAATTTTGGAATTGCTGTAGCTGAAGCGATGGTTGCAGGCACACCTGTGGTAATTTCTGACCAAGTGCATATTTGTCAACAGGTGCGTGATAGTGAATCGGGTTGGGTGGGTGCAACAGATGTACAAGCACTGGTAGAGTTACTGCAAGAGGCTTTGCAAAATCCGGAAGAACGCCAACGACGGGGATTAAATGCCCAAAAGTATGCATTGCAGCATTTTAGTTGGGATGCGATCGCTCGTCAAACAATCCAAGCCTATAATCAAATCATCGTAGCCAAAAAATAATTTCCAAAATTTACCTAAAGTTGCAGTATTTGGCTGTGGTGAATATGTCAAAGTAATGTGATGATAAGATTTGCCAATTTCTAAAATTTTGTTTCAAACAGCTAAACTCCGATTGGGTAATCGGGGTTTTGTGTCATGATGACAAAGTAGAATATACATGCCTTTTTAACTACAGGGAATCTCAAATGGCTCTCCGTCTAGGTGACACAGTACCCAACTTTACGCAAGCCTCGACACACGGCGACATCGATTTTTACGAATGGGCAGGTAACAGCTGGGTTGTGCTGTTCTCCCACCCTGCTGATTTTACACCTGTTTGCACGACCGAATTAGGGACAGTTGCCAAGCTGAAACCAGAATTTGACAAGCGTAACGTCAAGGCGATCGCACTGAGTGTTGATGATGTAGAATCCCACAAAGGATGGGTGGGAGACATCGAAGAAACTCAAAGCACCACTCTCAACTACCCAATTTTGGCAGATGCGGATCGCCAGGTTTCTGATCTTTATGACATGATCCACCCCAATGCTAATGCATCTGTGACAGTGCGATCGGTTTTCGTTATTGACCCCAATAAAAAACTGCGTCTGACTTTTACATATCCTCCCAGTACTGGACGCAACTTTGATGAACTATTGCGGGTAATTGATTCTCTGCAACTGACGGATAATTACAGCGTGGCTACACCAGCTGACTGGAAAGATGGCGATGATGTGGTAATTGTCCCCTCACTTAAAGATCCAGAAGTACTCAAGCAGAAGTTTCCTAAAGGCTACGAGGAAGTTAAACCCTATCTGCGGATGACTCCTCAGCCTAACAAGTAAATCTAAAAATGATTTCTTGGATTAGACGCAAAGATACAAAGTTATATCTTTGCGTCTTTTTGCGTATTTGCGTGAGAATAAAGTTCAGTTAAGCCTCAAAACCTGGAAGAAATAACCATGTTTTCATCCCCCTTGGTTGTGCAAATTCCGCCTTCAATGCAAATGACAGACGAACAGTTCTTTGATTTTTGCCAGGTTAATCGTGACTTACGCATTGAACGTAATAAACTTGGAGAGATCTCAATAATACCACCCACTGGTTCCCAAACAGGCAATCGAAACTTCAACATAGCTGGTCAATTGTATATTTGGACAGAACAAGACAGGACGGGCATTTGTTTTGACTCTAGTACGGGATTTAAGTTATAAACTGGTGCAAACAGATCGCCTGACGCTTCTTGGATTAGACTTGAACGGTGGAATACTCTGTCTTTAGAACAACAGGAAAGGTTTGCTCCCATTTGTCCAGATTTTGTAGTTGAACTGAGATCCTCTAGTGATAATCTCCAATCTTTGAAAGAGAAAATGGAAGAATACATGAAGCAGCCAGGGGTACAGTTAGGCTGGTTGATTGACCGCAAGCAACACCAAGTGTACATCTATCGTCCAGGAAAACCAGAGGAATGTTTAGATAATCCTGCTACCGTTAGCGGCGAGTCGGTATTACCTGGGTTTATTCTGAATATGAATAAAGTTTGGTAGGAAAAGTTTTATAAAAAAGAATTCAGGAGTCAGAAGTCAAGAGCCAGATTGACACTCTCAGGTCTCCAGTTATCTGCTGCCGATGAAATGTGCCATTCTGATGCTAATTCAGCTTCTTTAATTGTCTCAGCAATTTGATTCAAACATTCAGATATCTCTGATCGCACTTGAGCAACACGCTCTAAAAAAAACCTGCTAATCTTTTGGAAAGACTAGCAGGTAAGGCTTATCATTGATCGGAGCGGCGGGATTCGAACCCACGACCTCCACTACCCCAAAGTGGCGCGCTACCAAGCTGCGCTACGCCCCGGTCAGAATCACTATCATATAATAAAACGCTAAGGTAATCAAGAGGAAAATTTAAAAAACCTTTAGTATTCCGGTAGCTTGCAATAACCCAGGAACAGCGGAAGCATTCCATTGGCCTTCTGCACATCGTCCTGTATTCAGGATAAGGCGAAGATTGTAGGCGTGAGGATAGCCTTCTACTTCCATCCATAATAAATCGCTCTCAGCTTCACAAACAATTTTCTCTTCATCCATCAATTCAGTTGCGAGTTGCTTCATGGTGTCTGCTAACTGTGTCAATAGTCGGCAAAAATCACTCAGTTCGGCTTCAGTTAACTCAATAGCCCAATCATCTGTACCTAATAATCCTTTAAATTCATGTGCATCGGGTTTCCAGCCAATACGCCAACCAGAGCCGCTTTTAATTAGATGTTCCATTAGGATTGCGGAGTGAGGATATGGGAGTCAAAGGTTACGAGTTATTAATTTATAATTCATAACTTTACTCTTATCTCAGCAGTTGAGCACCTCCTGGTTGAGATTGCTGTGGGGTAGATGTACTGGGATTAGGCGCTGTTGTAGTGTTGGGGCTGGGGGCTGATGTGTTTTGGGTATTGGGATTAAATATGTTGACTAAGACTTGCACTAGTGTATCTCGCTGGGAGCGGTTGAGCCGTGCGATCGCAGCACGATCTCCTTCTATAGGATTTTGCTGCAACACATCATTCCCCGGATACGAATTGTCATACATTATTTCATTTGCACCCAGGTAATCAGCCAAAGTTAGCTTCCAATCCAAACGATAAATTGCGGAACGCTCTTTTGTATAAATGTGATATCTGATCAAGCGACTTACTAAAGTATTGTTTTCAGCAACTTTTCCAGTTTCTTTATTGATATACTTATTTTCTCGTGGAAAGTCGGGTAACTGCTGATATACTTTTTGCCAAACATCGCTAGGAGTGATTCTTTGAGCGATCGCCGGTTGAATACCAAATATATTTATTGATAATAATTTACTCACCCCTGAACCTAAAACGATTACACTCACCACCATTAAGGCAATCAGTAGTGCTGTTAGCTTAGTGTGGCGTAACCAGTGCTGAGTTTTTAGTGTTGAGATGATTGACCAAGGTAAAAGTTTTTTTTCTTTCATATAGCAACTATCTTGAGATAAGAGTGCTATACAGGCTCAACGCCCCGCGATCGCTAACAGCACTCTCAACTCACTACTGTTTTTATACTTCGCCGATAATTTCCGGTTGAGTCAGTTCATCGGACATCTCAATGATTGCTCTTAGGACTGGTTTCATCATGGCATCTTCGGCACTTTCAAAGTCTTCGTAACGCCGACGTTTAGCACGATTTGCCACCTGAACTGTAATGCGGTAGCGATTTGAGGCTGCACTAATCAGATCTTCAGAACGATGCATAATCTGAGATTGAGTTGTCTCGAACTTAGAACGCTTTAGCATAGTTAGTGGTTCTCGGGGACATTCCCCAGTGTAGCAGTAAAGATTGGGCATGGGGCATGGGGCATTGGGCATGGGGCATTGGGCATGGGGCATTGGGCATGGGGCATTGGGCATTGATTAGTTATTCACCTTGTTCCCCAATTCCCAGTTCCCAGTGCCCAATCCTCTTTACCCTACACCTAGGATGCAGCCACTGCGTGCGGGAACAGTCAACGTCAACTGCTGAGTTTCTTCTTTACTATTCCACTCAACCTCAGCAGTGCCATATAAAAGCTTGTTGGGTTGAGTATGCATTGTGATGTTTACATTCGCTTTTACTGAAGCTGTACCAGCGTTAACGGCGATAATTAATTCCTCTTTGTCCAAAGTGCGTGCAAAGATGTATAGTTCTCCTTGAGCATATAGAACCTGGTAATCACCTGTACGTAAAGCTGGATAAGCATGACGCAGGGAAATTAATTGGCAATGAGTATTGAAAATTTCTCGATCCCAGTTAGCTTCTAAAGGAAAGCCACGACGTGAGTCGGGATCTATAGCACCAGGTAAACCAACTTCATCACCATAGTAGATACTGGGAGCACCAGGAAAGGTAAGTACTAGTAGAGTTGCCAATTTTACACTAGCTTTATCACCACCAGCAATGGTCATCAGTCGCGCTGTATCGTGACTTGCTAGCAAATTAAGTTGAGTTAGCTGAATTTCCCAGGGGTAAAGTTGAAGTACTTCCTGGATTTTAGTCGCGTATTCAGCAGCAAATAAAGGTGGGTAGGGTTTATAATCGCGTGTCTGCACTTGTTCCAAGACTACGCGATCGCCAGCAGCAAAGGCAATTGTCGGCCCGGCAAAAAGATAATTCATCACGCCATCAAATTGCGTTCCATCCAACCACTCACGGGAATCTCCCCACACTTCCCCAACAATGTAGGCGTCGGGATTGATGGCTTTAACCCGAAGGCGAAACTCTTGCCAAAAACCAGGAGTTGTTATTTCAAATGGTACATCTAACCGCCAACCATCAATGCCGAATTTAATCCAATATTCGGCAATTTCCATAATGTATTCCCGCACTTCGGGATTATCATGGTTAAATTCTGGCAACGCCCGATTTCCAGCCCAACCCGCGTAGTTAGCAGGGAACTCTCCATTGTAGGGTGACAAGGGCCAGTCTTCAATTTTGAACCAATTTACCCAAGGGGAATGAGGGCCATTCTCTAAAACGTCATGGAAAAAGAAAAAGCCACGGCTGGAATGGTTAAAAACTCCATCGAGAACGACTTTGATATTTCGTTGATGGGCTGCGTCTAGCAATTCCTTAAAAGCCTCATTGCCACCCAGCATCGGGTCAACTAGATAATAATCGTGGGTATGATAGCGGTGATTACTAGCAGATTGAAAAATGGGTGTGAAGTAAATCGCGTTAATTCCCAGGTCTTGTATATAGTCTAATTGCTCCAAGATGCCCCATAAATCGCCACCTTTGTAACCTTGGAGTGTTGGCATAGCATCCCAATCTTCCCAACGGGTTTCATGTAATAGCCGTTTTTGCGGCTGTTTGCTTCTAGCAAAACGGTCTGGAAAAATTTGGTAGAAAACAGCGTGCTTCACCCAGTCTGGTGTTTGAATTTGCATGAATTACTTTTTGTACCTTCAGAAGCGATCGTTGCAAATACTAGCTTCTTTGTGGCTCTTACTTATGATAGAAAATTGGGTAATAGTCAAGAGTCAAAGGTCAAGGGTCAAGAGTCAGTTGTCTCATTGTCCCTTGCTTTCTTTGCTATCCGCTTATTATTTTTACACAAATGTTATTAGTCTTAAATATTTTGATTAGTCTATATTTTTTGGTTTTAATTTTTACTAATATCATTAATTTTAATTATTACTTAATAATTCTTAATTATTTTGCACTTAAAGTAGTCCGTAACGATTGAGGTAAATACTGGATTAGTCTCATAGCTCATGCAAATTACTGGTAATACTCGAATTTAAAGATGTTGCACTAGCCAGCTAAAAGCACTTTGAGGGAGACATAATCCAGCAAGATGAGTTATACCAAGTTGCATTCAGTCGGAGTCACAGAAAAGAACTCAGGATTCAAAACATAGTTTCTCCTAACTCTTGACTCTTAAGAAATTAAATTTGAGGTAATAATGAGACACGAAAAACTTTCTCCCGGATTACTTTTGGCATATCAGGACTATCAAAGTGAAGGAGAGCCAGCTTTAATTACGCACAAGCGATCGCTTGGTATAGTTACCTCTAAAAGCATCGTTAAGCCTACTAAGAGCGTTATTTTTATCTACTGCGATGATGAAGCAGACTTAAGTGCCTTATCACAATATGGTATTCAAGTCAATCAAAGCACAGGAAGTGTGCGGACAGCTTACTTACCGATAGATGGTCTAGATGCTTTATCTGAAGAAACTGCTGTACAGCGTATCAAACCATCGCGCAAACTTAAGCTAGCAATGGACGTTGCACCTGGAGCAGTCCACATACCAGATTTTAAGAGCAAAACTGGATTAACCGGTAAAGGAGTCATCATCGGCATTATAGACAGTGGTATTGACCCAAAGCACCCCGCCTTTGATGGGCGGATTTTACGCATTTGGGATCAAACACTGCCAGGCCCAGGAGTAATAGAGGGCAGCTATGGGGCTGAACTTACCGGAGCACAGCTGACAATCTCCCAAGATACTGACGGTCATGGTACTCACGTTGCTGGAATTGCCGCCGGTGCTGATACCACTTATGGTGGTGTAGCACCAGACGCAGAGTTGGTTATTATCAAGACTGACTTGCAAGATGCCCATATTGCCGATGGCGTTCGCTACATTTTCCGAGTAGCAAGTGAGTTAGGACGCCCTGCTGTAGTGAATCTCAGCTTAGGTGGACACGCCGATGCCCACGATGGTAGCGACTCCCTATCAAAAATCATTGATGCCGAAACTGGCCCTGGACGGATTGTTTGCTGTGCAGCTGGGAACGAGGGGAACGACAATATTCATGGTCAAGCAACCATACCCGCCAAATGTACGCGTGGTATGCGTTTTAATGTTCCTCTAAATCAAGTAGGTATAGTTTGGTTAAATGCTTGGTATTCCAGGAACAGTGAGTTGGAAGTGTCGGTGCGCGGCCCTAATGGTTTTGTCACGCCCTTTCAAAAAGTTATTGCTAATGGCAATCCCACACAGGATTACGATTTGCCAGATGCACAGGTACAAGTGGCGACACCAGGGGCTGATCCAGTTAATGGCGATCATAATTTCTTTGTCCAAGTTCGTGGTAAAGGCAAGATGCCAGTACAAGGAGGTATTTGGCAACTACGGGTACGTAACATTTCCTCAAACAACACCTGTTTAGATGTGTGGACATTAGATGATTCGTCGTCGGTGTTTTTCACAGGTACGAGCGTTAAGGACTCAGTGAAAATTGGAGCACCAGGAGCTGCTACCAGTGCGGTTACAGTAGCTGCCTATACTACTAAATGTAATTACACAGATATTGATGCTCAGGCGCGAGAAATGGGCATGGAATTACATGGCATTTCTGAGTTCAGTAGTGAAGGGCCTCTGCGGAATAAGGTGCAAAAGCCGGATGTGGCAGCACCGGGAGCGATGATTATTTCTACGCTTTCCTCTAATGCCAGTTTTGACCGTTCGATGACGGTTAATTCCAAGTTTGTAGCTTTAGCTGGTACAAGCATGGCGACACCGTTCGTCACCGGCTTAATAGCACTGCTGTTACAGCGTGACTCCAAGCTTGATCCGGCTGCTGTCAAAGAATTGCTACGTAAAAATAGTTCTATTCCCGGAAAAGCCGCAGGAACATTTGATAACAAATGGGGCTATGGAGTGATTAATGCATTAAATCTGTAATTAGACTGAGAAGCGGGTATATCTACGTCTGTACAAGGGTAGGCAATGATGACCTATAAATTTGATAGGTTGATTGTATAGCAAGCTCACAAGTGCCTGCCCTTTTACCAAGGAACTGCTGATGAATTATGAGAAGCTAGACACGGCTCTTGCCACAGCGCTAAATAATGTTCAAGACGCAGAAGAACAGAGTTTGACAGTTTTCATCCATACTGAATCAATTACAGACCCAGCTGCAACTGCCATTTTAGAAAGCTTGGGCGTCGGCGGTGTCACCAATGGTCAAGATGTTTTTACTGCAACACTTTCACCTAATGCCATCTCGCAATTATCAGAGCAACCTTGGGTACAGTATCTAACACTGTCGCAAAAATTGCGTTTGGTTAAGAGGAGGAGATAGTTGAGTACAGGTTGATTATTTACCAAATTTAGCGATCGCTCCCCAAATTTTCCGACTCCTTGATACAAATGTTCTAACTTGTTAGCTATTGCCAGTACCATTCGTAACCAATAACATTTTGTAAAATTCACTTATTATAATCTTCAATCTTCTCTTACCAGCTGCCACATACAGTCCTAAACTGAAGATGAGAGTTGAAAGGCAGTCGGGAGAATTTTTGTGAAAAAGGTATTATCAATCATTCTTGGCGGTGGTGCGGGTACTAGGCTTTATCCGTTAACCAAACTCCGCGCTAAGCCAGCAGTACCAGTAGCAGGGAAGTACCGCTTAATCGATATCCCAGTCAGTAACTGCATAAATTCCGAAATATTCAAAATCTATGTCCTGACACAATTTAACTCAGCTTCTTTAAATCGTCACATTGCCCGTACCTACAACTTTACCGGCTTCAGCGATGGGTTTGTAGAAGTCTTAGCTGCACAACAAACGCCAGAAAACCCCAACTGGTTTCAAGGTACAGCCGATGCTGTGCGCCAGTACCTATGGCTGATGGAAGAATGGGATGCAGAAGAATATCTGATCCTCTCAGGTGATCATCTTTACCGGATGGATTACCGTTTATTTATCCAGCGCCACAAAGAAACGGGTGCTGATATTACTCTCTCAGTTATCCCCATCGACGAACGCCGCGCCTCAGACTTTGGTTTGATGAAAATTGACGATTCCGGTAGGGTGATTGACTTTAGCGAAAAACCCAAAGGCGACGCTTTAACCAAAATGCGTGTCGATACCAGCGTACTGGGATTAACAAAAGAACAAGCCCAATTACAGCCATACATTGCCTCAATGGGGATTTATGTCTTTAAGAAAGATGTTTTGTTCAAGTTGCTGAGAGAATCTATAGAACGGACTGATTTTGGCAAAGAAATTATTCCTGATGCCAGTAAAGATTACAACGTTCAAGCATACTTATTTGATGACTACTGGGAAGATATTGGAACAATCGAGGCATTTTATCATGCAAATTTAGAACTGACTCGCCAACCACAACCACCCTTTAGTTTTTATGACGAAAAAGCACCAATTTATACCCGTCCTCGTTATCTACCACCCAGTAAACTTTTAGATTGCCACATCACAGAAGCGATTATTGGCGAAGGTTGTATTTTGAAAAACTGCCGTATTCAACATTCAGTTTTAGGAGTGCGATCGCGGATTGAATCTGGTTGCATCATTGAAGAGTCCCTACTCATGGGTGCAGATTTTTATCAACCTTATGTAGAACGCCAATGTAGCTTGGAAAAAGGTAATATTCCCGTAGGCATTGGTACGGACACGATCATCCGCCGTGCCATCGTCGATAAAAACGCTCGCATCGGTCATGATGTCAAGATTATCAATAAAGATAATGTGCAAGAAGCTGACCGCGAAAGTCAAGGTTTCTACATTCGCAGTGGCATTGTTGTTGTGCTGAAAAATGCTGTGATTCATGATGGGACTATTATTTAGTCAAGAGTCAAGGGTCAAGAGTCAAGGGTCAAGGGTCAAGAGTCAAGACTGAATAATTTGGACTTTGGACTGTTAACTCATGACTCAACTCTTTTTGCTGATTGGTCTTCCTGGTAGTGGTAAGTCAACTTTGGCAAAACAATTAATGGCAAAATGCCCCCAAATGCAGCTAATTTCTACAGATGTCATTCGGGGGCAACTGTTTGGTTCACAGGCGATTCAGGGGTCATGGCTGCTGATTTGGCGTGAGATTCAGTGGCAGTTTCAGCAAGCGATCGCCGCAGATAGTACGGCAATTTATGATGCTACCAACGCCCAGCGACGCCATCGCCGTGAACTCATCACCCTAGCTCAGGATGTGGGCTTTACTCATATAACTGGGATTTGGGTGGACACGCCAGTTTGGCTGTGTTTGACACGCAATAAAAGGCGATCGCGCCAGGTTCCTGAAGAAATCATCTTGCGGATGTACCGTCAACTCCGGGATGCTCCCCCAAGCTTAGAAGAAGGAATAAACAGCCTAATTCACCTCAAACATTGACGGGAGTACGGGAATTGCGCTGACATGTTGAGCGAGAACCACACTTGATTTTCTGTATTGTTTGTTAATTTAAAATCAGAGTTTTTGTTTGGCATTATACCTGGCAAACAACAAATCTCACATCGTAAAAAAATATAACGGGAATTTCTATAGGAGGCTGGTAGATGGCTGCAACTGACTTTAAAGACTATTACGCAATTTTGGGAGTTAGTAAGACTGCCAGTCCAGAGGAAATTAAACAAGCCTTTCGTAAACTAGCTCGCAAATTTCACCCTGATGTTAACCCAAACAACAAACAGGCTGAAGCACGCTTTAAAGAAGTTAACGAAGCCTACGAAGTTTTATCAGACACAGACAAACGCAAAAAATATGACCAATTTGGTCAATATTGGAAACAGGCTGGTGAAGGTTTTCCACCTGGTGGTGTCGGCGTTGATATGGGTGGCTTTGACTTCAGTCAATACGGCAATTTTGATGAATTCATCAATGAGTTGCTAGGGCGTTTTGGTGGTAGTACCCCTCGTAATGGGCGACAAAGCTACTCTTACCGCACTTCTACAGGAGCGCCAAATGGTTTTGGTGGCTTTAACGATTTTGGTTTTCAAGATACAGGTGGGGGCGCAATCCAAGATAGTGAAGCTGCGATCGCTCTTACTTTTTCAGAAGCGTTTCATGGTGTGCAAAAGCGCTTTAGTTTAGGCAATGAAACATTAGATGTTCGTATCCCCGCAGGAGCTAAACCGGGTAATCGTCTGCGTGTGCGCGGTAAAGGTCAAATCAACCCAATGACCCAACAACGGGGAGATTTATACTTAAAGGTTGAGTTACAGCCGCACTCGTTCTTCCAAATTGAAGGCGATAATCTTGTGTGTGAAGTAGCAATCACCCCAGATGAAGCCACTCTAGGAGCATCTATTGATGTACCCACACCCGATGGTACAGTTAATGTCAAGTTGCCTGCTGGGGTGCGTTCTGGTCAATCCCTGCGATTGCGTGGTAAAGGTTGGCCGCTAGCCAAGGGTGGACGTGGCGATCAGTTTGTGAAGGTGGCAATCATTCCACCAAAAGAACTTAGCCAACAAGAGCGGGAGTATTATGAAAAAATTCGGGCTATACGTACTTATAATCCCCGGAGTCATTTGCAGCAAGTCAAGCTTTGACACTCCCCGGCATAAATGCACGGGGATTCTTGAATCTAAGACATAACTTGCTCAATCAGGCTTTCGCCAAAAAGAGTAGAGGTTTCATCTCCGCAAGCGTTGCCTACATCTAGTGCAGAGGTTCCGATATGCCCTACCGTACCCAATCCTCGACTAAGGATATTTCTAGCTGCGTTTTCATCCCTATCCATCACACATCCACACGAACATACATGGGTTCTAGTGGATAGTGTTTTCTTGACTATGACACCGCAGCTAGAGCATTCTTGACTAGTGTATTGCGGATTAACCGCAACCGTGACCCGTTTAAATACTTTTCCAAAGTATTCAACCCAGACACGAAACTGATACCAAGATGCGTCATTAATAG
>NZ_JADEXR010000065.1 GCF_015206995.1 aff. Roholtiella sp. LEGE 12411
GGGCATGGGGCATGGGGCATTGAGTTTATTCTCTATTGCTCACTCGCTTTATTCTGCTTTTGCTTCTAGTTCTAGTTCTAATTGCTGTTCCTTCTGGCTGATGGGGAATATTTGTGGAAGTTGCTCGATTTGGAAATACTGATGAAATTTCGGGGTTACTTGGAGCGAGTAGGAGCGAGAATCGCTGTCTCGGCGTTTGCGAACAAAACCGAGTTCGACGAGTTCCGGGACGTGTTGATATACTCCTGAGCCGCGCAGGTTAATCAAGTCGCTTTGAAGTATGGGACTATTGAGTGCGATCGCAGCTAAAGTCCGTAATGCACCTAAGCCCAATTCCACCGGAATCAGTGTTTGCACTAAGTCGTGAAAGTCAGGCCGCAGTTGCAAACTATAACCATTTGGGGTTTCTACAACTTCTAGGGCGCTATCTCGGCGTGCATAGTTATCTATTAATTCAATCATGCCTTCTTCAACTGTGGCGCGATCGCACGCCGCATACTCGGCGATTTCGCCGAGCGACAAGGGTTTACCCTTTAAATAGAGAATCGCTTCTATCTTCGTCGCTGTGGCTGTAATCATTTAGTCATTAGTCATTAATAGTTGGTCATTGGTCACTAGTTATTGACACCTGACAAAAGACGAGTTCCAAGTGTGTGGGATTATATCCTAATTATTCAATAACGTCAAAGAAGATTTAGACTCGAATCAGATTCCTCCACTGCCTCTGATAAGCCTCTGCTTCTGAGGATAAATTCTGCGATCGCCAAATCTTGGGGGGTGGTTACTTTCAAATTAGTCTCCTCTCCCTGGACAATTTGAACTTCAATGTTGCACCTTTCAAACAAAGCGGCATCATCAGTTACTTCCCAACCTAAACGAATACCTTCGGCGTGGCACTGTTTCAATAATTGGACATCAAATCCTTGAGGAGTTTGTGCCGCCCAAAGTTGCCGTCGGTCTGGTGTACTCTGAATTATGCCATTGTCATCAACAACTTTAATCGTATCTTTGACGGGCACAGCAGCAATCAAACCAGGACAGTGGCAAATCGCTTGAGCACAAGAGTTGAGTAAATCTGGTGTGACAAGACATCTGGCTCCATCGTGAATCAACACCTGTTCTGCATCTGCTGGTAGCGCCTGCAAGCCGTTGTAAACTGATTCTTGGCGGGTGGAGCCGCCTTGAATTAGTTCCACTGGTTTAGTCAGCTTGAGGTTGGCGAGAATTGCCTTAAAGTCGAGCCAGTCAGTGGGTTGAGAAATAATTCCTATCCAACTGATTGTACTTGCCGCTTCTGCGGCTTTGAGAGTCCAAGCAATAATTGGTTGCGATCGCACTGTGAGCAGGAGTTTATTGCGGTTACTCCCCATTCTTTTTCCGGTTCCAGCTGCGGGAATTAATAAATACACAGAATTCCTCAATCTTTAGGCTATATATTTTCCCCTAAAATAAGGAGCGAGTAAGCATCAATAAATATTATGCGAGTAGTAGCCCTAGTCCCTGGCGGAATTGGCGACCAAATTCTCTTCTTTCCGACTCTAGATGACCTGAAGCGCTATTACCCCAACGCTCAGATAGATGTCGTTGTGGAACCCCGGTCAAAGGCAGCCTACCGGGTGAGCAAGTCAGTTCAAGAGGTACTGGCTTTTGATTACAAAGACCGTAACAGTCTGGCAGATTGGAGCAACCTGGTAGGCGCGATTCGCGATCGCGAGTACGATGTTGCTATTGCTGTTAGACAAAGCTGGTTAACTGGTCTTTTACTCTGGTTAACAGGAATTCCCATACGCATTGGCTACCAAGGCAAAGGAGCGGTTTTTCTTACCAACCCTGTGCTGTTCAAATCATCTCAGTATGCGGCAGCGGCATATCATGATTTACTGCAATCATTGGGCATTAACACCCCTGTGCCAGAGCTAGCAGCAAGTGTACCAAAACCAGATATTGAGTGGGCACAAAAAGAACAGAAACGTTTAGGAGTGAATGAAACAGGTTATATCTTGATTCATGGTGGTTCTAGCAGTGGTTCTAGCGAATTATCCCAGTCTAAAGGTCTAGACAACCTTTACCCTGTGGAGAATTGGCAGCAAATTATTCAAGAGTTACAACACAAGCAGCCAGATATGCCTGTGGTGGTAATTAAAGAACTTGATAACGAGCAGTTTGTGCGATCGCTTTTGCAGTATTCTCCACATATCAAAGTTACTTCCCCAAATGATATTGGCAAGTTAACTGCCATAATTGCTGGGGCAAGTTTGATGTTGTGTACTGATAGTGCGCCATTGCATCTGAGTGTAGCAGCGCAAACCTATACCATTGCCCTATTTGGTTCGACAGATCCAGCAAAGTTATTGCCAAAAAGTGATAAATTCCTTGCCATTAAATCCCCCACGGGCAAAGTGGCAGATATTGCACCCAATACAGTTTTGGAGAAAATCTGGGGTGGTTAAACCAGCGGTTTTCCTAAACAATAATGCCTAGAAGATTTACAAAAAAATAACTGTTGCATGAGAGTTTATTCGGTATATCGTGGGACGCACGATCTAAAAGCTCAAATTATGTCCTCAATGAGGAGTCTTTGACGTACCTACACCTACCTGTACTCAGGAGGTGTAGGTACGTCAAAATATTTCAAATAAAGCATCATCTAATTCATAACCCAGCATTTGCGCCATAGACCTCAGCCTCGATAGACTGGGAATATCTTGCTGTTTCAGCCAATCACCTAAAATAAAGATCTTGTGCATCAAAAAGATTTCCAGTGCTTCAGGATTATACTGAATGCCGTCTTGAGAACTGAACTGATGCGGTACAAGCATGGCGGCATAACGAGCAAATTCCCCAGCTTTCCAATCGAGTAAAAATGGCAACCAGGGATATTTGGCATCTAGGCGAACAAACCACAGCCGTACCTCTGGAATTTCTGAGAGTTCTCGTGGATCACCGGGTTCTAGGTCATATTTAATATCAAAGCTCAGTTGCTGTTCATGAGATGCAACTCCCTCTTGGAGCAGTTGGTCAATCACCGTTTGTGCAGGTGACAAATCCAGATTGTTGATGGAGTCATTATTGAGTGCGATCGCGATTGTCATTGAGTCAGCAGTCACTTTCTTTATGCTCAACAGTAGGATCGAGAATACACAGTAGCAGCTTTCAGCGATTGACGCCACATTCACATTAGGCGTAATTAGTAATTTATTGAGGTTGGCACTTATTAGCCCTGATTAGTCCCACGCGGCGGGCGATCGCTTCCTCTTGGGAAGCCAAAGGCCCCCACTGTTCTATAATTTCTGGATTATCGTCCTCAATTTGATCGCTGGGGACAATTTCGCAATTCCCAGTAGGACGCTTGACAATATACCAAGTTTGGGGATTTTCTGTCATATACAAATAGAGTAATTTCACTCACCTGTTATTTTACGCTGCGATCGCCGTGTCCAATTCCTCGCTGTCTAACACTGGCTCATACTCCAGCAGTAGTTATTTGTCATCAGGACTTACGCAAGTGTCATATTTTTAACGCCAGAGGTTGTCCAGAGTCAAAGGTCAAAAGTCCAAAAAACCTTGATTCTTGAACGCCACTTGCTTTAAGTCGGCAGAGCCACCCAAGGCAGTGGCTCCCCTTGACCCTTATCCCCAGAGGGGGCCCCACCTTCCCCAGTCCCTTTTACCTCCGAGCAATGCCTTCTTCACGTGCGGCGCGTTGCACAGCCGCAGCCACAGCGGTGACGACACGCTCATCAAAGACTGAAGGAATAATGTGTTCCCTAGTTAAGTCTGAAGGCTTAACTAAGGAGGCGATCGCACTTGCTGCTTCTAGATACATTGTGGTAGTAATCGTCTGTGCCCGACAATCTAAAGCTCCACGGAACACCCCAGGAAAAGCTAGGACGTTATTGATTTGATTTGGGTAATCGCTACGACCGGTAGCCATGACTGCGACAATTTTGCTGACTAATTCCGGCTGAATCTCTGGAATGGGATTTGCCATTGCAAAAACAATTGGCTCTTTTGCCATCGATTGCACCATTTCTGGTGTCAAAACTCCTGGTACACTGACGCCGATAAATACATCTGCTCCTTGCATTGCACCCGCTAAAGTACCTTGAGCTTTCACCGCAAATTCGCGCTTTTCTTCTGTTAGGTCAGTGCGACTGTTTGAGATAATCCCTTTAGAGTCGCACATCCAGATTTTTTCTGCTCCAGCCTTGCGGAGTAAGCGAGCGATCGCCACCCCAGCCGCACCAGCACCATTAATCACAATGTGGATTTCTGCGAGTGACTTATGCACTACCTTTAGGGCATTAAATAATGCTGCCAAAGTCACAATCGCTGTACCGTGCTGGTCATCATGAAAAACCGGGATATCTAATTCTTGCCGCAATCTCTGTTCAATTTCAAAGCAGCGAGGAGCAGCAATATCTTCTAAATTCACGCCGCCAAACACTGGAGCGAGATTCTTGACTGTCTGGACAATTTCATCTGTATTTTGCGTAGCGAGACAGATGGGAAAAGCATCAAGTCCAGCAAATTCTTTGAATAGCATCGCTTTACCTTCCATAACTGGTAAAGCAGCAGCTGGGCCGAGATTGCCTAATCCCAAAACAGCACTACCATCAGTAACAATAGCTACAGTATTTTGTTTGATGGTTAAGTTGTAAACTTCTTCAGGATCTTGGGCGATCGCAGTACAAATCCGACCAACTCCCGGTGTATAAGCCATTGCTAGATCGGAAACACTTCTTAAAGGAATTCTGCTAGCAATGCTGATTTTCCCGCCACGATGTAAATTAAAGGTGCGATCGTAAACACTTAGCAACTTAATATCTGGCAATGCTTTCACTGCTTGCACAATCGTCTCAGCGTGCTCAGTACTAGCAGCATCAACAGTCAGGTCACGGGTAGACTCTTTACGGGTTTGCTCAATTAAATCAATTTGACCCAGATTACCACCACAGGTGGCGATCGCCTGCGTTACTGATGCCAACATCCCTACACGATTGGGAATCTGCAAGCGCAACGTCAAACTAAAACTAGAATTAGGAGTTAGGTCTGCCATGTTGATTTTGGATTTTAAGTTTTAGATCTTACTATTGAATTGATTGTTGACTACTCCCCCGAATAAATTCGGGGGATTCTAAAAGGATGCTACGCAACGGGCTAAAGCCGCATTGCTTCGCTTGTTCTTAGCTGTCACCCAGACATAGATCCGGGTGGGGTGAGTCAAAGCACCCCTAGACACTCCACTTAGATCAAGTCCAAGTGTTGTGCTTACTTTGCGGATGATGTTGGCAGCACCATTGCAATCTGCATTGATGTACCAATTCTTTACTCTTTAATCTCCTCAAATCTTAAATTTGACGGCATTGGTAGAGAAAAAGAATCTAATTGAAACCAGACTTTTATTTGAGTTCCAAGAGGTATTCTGATTTGTCTATCTTTTAGCTTTAATGCTTGCTTTGGATAGCTGACTAGATTGAAACCATTCTTTCTGTACTTTGGTGGTTTGGGTTTATCTGCTAATTCACCGCGATTGTGCAAAGTATTAAGCTGTTTGAATGAGGCAAAAGACTCATACACAGAACGGCACAACTGCTGTGCTGCTTGAGAATAGAGCGTTTGAAAATGACGATTTGGCTTCATTTCGCTATCTAGTTCAAACTTAGTTATATAGCGTTTAGCCTTAAACCATATTTGACGAGCATAGTAGACAGCGCAGTTTGATAGTTTATTTGCCTCAGAACAGATCAACTCCAAGATTGCTTTTAAATCGTTATCTGCGTGAATCAAAACTTGCTGGCAACCGTACAAATAAATCACCTCCTTAGTGTTATTAATTATCTCATTATTTGCTCATTCATAATGTTAAGACTACATGGAGACGGCGGGATGAATCCCGCCGTCTCGCATTTCATCCCCTGTCTAAACCACGAAACACGCAACTATGTTGCTGTTTCTCAGGGGCTTTCATGCTCTCGCTAAGTTTCTGGTAAAAATACGGTCATAAAATTAATAGCTACTCTTTATCTAAATATTAAGCGATCGTTGCGTCCGATACATGTAAGAACTCAGCTTCAATCAAAAGCGCTCTCCAGAAATGGAGAGCGCTTTTAATTTAGCTAAGACTTGAGAATTAACCGTGAATCGCTGGTGCTTGCAAAGCTACAGGTATCTCCTCATCCGCAGCCAAATCCAGCGGGAAGTTGTGAGCATTGCGCTCGTGCATCACTTCTATGCCCAGGTTGGCGCGGTTTAGGATATCTGCCCATGTGTAAACTACATGACCTTGAGAGTCAAGTATTGAGTTGTTGAAGTTGAATCCATTGAGATTGAACGCCATCGTGCTGATACCCAATGCTGTCAACCAGATACCAACGACAGGCCAAGCAGCTAAGAAAAAGTGTAAAGAACGCGAGTTGTTAAAGCTGGCATATTGCCAGATTAACCGTCCAAAGTAACCATGAGCCGCTACGATGCTATAGGTTTCTTGTTCTTGACCAAACTTGTATCCGTAGTTCACAGATTCACTTTCAGTTGTCTCTCTGACTAGAGAGGAAGACACTAAAGAACCATGCATCGCAGCAAACAGCGCACCACCGAACACCGCAGCCACACCCAGTTCATGAAAGGGGTGCATGAGGATGTTATGCTCGGCTTGAAACACGAGCATGAAGTTAAAAGTGCCGCTAATGCCCAAAGGCATCCCGTCAGAAAAGCTACCTTGACCAATTGGGTAAATCAAGAAAACAGAAGTCGCAGCAGCTACAGGAGCAGAGTAAGCTACACAAATCCAGGGGCGCATCCCTAGACGGTAGCTTAACTCCCATTGACGACCAAGCCAGCAAAAGATTCCAATCAAAAAGTGCAAAACAATTAGCTGATAAGGCCCGCCGTTGTAAAGCCATTCATCCATTGAAGCAGCTTCCCAAATTGGGTAGAAGTGCAAACCAATGGCGTTGGATGTAGGTACAACAGCACCAGTGATAATGTTGTTGCCGTATAACAAAGAACCAGAAACTGGCTCCCGAATACCGTCAATATCGACGGGAGGAGCTGCAATAAAGGCAATTATGAAACAGATGGTAGCGGTTAACAGGGTAGGAATCATTAAAACCCCGAACCAGCCGACATAAAGCCGATTGTCGGTGCTAGTAATCCATTGACAGAACCGATCCCACAGGTTCCCGCTTTCGCTTCTTCCTAGAGTTGTGGTCATGGCTATGTTATTTATAAGTTGCTGACAAGAATTGTTCCCAATTCTGAGGAATTGAGAGTTAAGCTATTTTCAAAAAATTTGGCTAAATACCCTCTCCCTAATTGCCGGAAATCTCTTGAATGACCTCACACCAAACAACTAACTTCCCCAGGGAGACTGTGTGAAAAAAGGGGAGACTTTTCCGGCTCTTAATATCACGTTTTACATTAATGTCTTGGGTTTTTCAACTTGTTTATATTAAGTTTTGCTAAGCCAAAAAATAAACGTAAACTTAAATAAGGATTTCGTCATGTGTTTGGTAATACCGTTTTTGGATACTTGCATGATTACCAAGTGCAGCCAGCATAGAGACTACTATAAATAATAGTCCGGCTTGAATAAAAAAGCCCGGTTTTAAGAGAAAATAAATCGCAGTTGGAGAAGTGAAAAACCGGGAGATTGAACTGGATATTACGGGGAAAATTCTACCGTGATATTGACCAGTACAGTGGTAAGGTTTTACAAGTCGATAAATCAGATTTAAAATTCCCATTGAAAACGAGAGAGTGTTTGAAAAAGTGCGATCGCTTATATTTAATTTACTCAAATTATTCATTAGGCTAGCCTTTCCAAGTGTCCACCAGATTCAAACTAAAGAATTTGCTCAATGGCTATTAAACTTCACAAAGCCACAGCCTCTCATGCTAGATGCACGGAATCAAGCAGAGTATGAGATCAGCCACCTGAAAGGGGCGATACATATTGATTCCATTGCACCTGACTTAGCAGCACTCTCAACAGTTTCAAAAGACACGCCAATTGTTGTGTACTGTTCTATTGGCTACCGTAGCGCCAAATTAACCCAGCAGCTTAATGAGGCGGGTTTCTCTAGCGTTTTCAACTTGAGCGGTGGTATTTTTCAGTGGGCAAATGAAGGAAGATCCATCTTTAAAGATGATCAACATCCAACGCATTTTGTCCATCCCTACAATGCAATGTGGGGAAAACTGTTGAAAGCTTGCTACCATGCTCAGAAGCAGTGAGATAACAATAACAGAGGGCGTTCATCTTCGGTAATAAGCCTCAACATCAACTTTCAAAGTCGTAATATCTAGCGATCGCCTCAAGCGACTATTCATCCCTTTCACATTTGGCACGCTAATACTGGTTCCTCCTCAAGTTTATTACAAACTTCTGAATCATCATCAAAATATTGGTTCTTATACGATGTATTAATCAAGCGGATAAACATTGCCCGATTTCTCTTTGGGCTAAAACCCATCGACACTAAGCAAGTAAAATAAAAGCAGCGAGAAAACTACATAAGCTGCATGTCTCAAGTTTCGATTGTCATCCCTACTTTAAATGAAGCAGCCAGCTTAGAGCGCACATTACGCCAACTGACTTTACTTAATCCGCCTGCTAAAGAGGTAATAGTAGTGGATGGTGGTAGCGAAGACGAGACAGTAGCGATCGCAAAGCAAAATTTTGAGTCGTTCAATCAGACGCTAGATATACAAGTTCTCTCCTGTAAGCAGCGTGGGCGTTCTGTTCAAATGAACCACGGAGCATTAGACGCAACTGGAGATATCCTTTGCTTTCTTCATGCAGACACTTGGGTACCGGATGATCTAATCGCTGTAATCGAGCAAACTCTGGCCAATCCAACAGTTGCTTGTGGAGGGTTTATTTCTCTAATGACAGGATCTCAAACGACTCGTTGGGGCATCTCCCTACATAATTATCTAAAAACCTACTACGCACCATTGCTGTTTAAACCTCACCTGTTTTTTAAAGGATTGCGCCTTTTGTTTGGAGATCAGGTAATGTTTTGCCGTCGAACTGACTTTTGGGATTGTGGCGGGTTTGATGAGGCATTGCCAATTATGGAAGACGGAGATTTATGCCTTAAATTGGTAAAAAAAGGACGTATCTATCAGGTAAACCGTGTCGTTCAAAGCTCTGATCGGCGTGTGGCGAAATGGGGTAGCTGGAAAGCTACGGCAATTTACCTCTATATCGGTCTTTTGTGGGGTATTGGTGTCTCCGCAACTTATCTCAAGCAGTTTTATCAAGATATTCGTTGATTGAGGTTCCAGTCATAGTAGAGATAGGAAATCGGCGTTGCAGCAGTTAAGGGTAAGTCTGTTTCTAGATAAAAACCAATATATTCTGGAATTGAAGGCGCAACCTTTAAGAAGTCTTGACGATACCACTTGAATATTTGGCTACAGTAGAGCGTTTTGCTTTGCGAGTCGTAACGAACTTTTTCAGGATTGTTAATGAAGCGGCGAGCATCTTCATTTAACTGCTCAATGACTTGCTCAGGAAAGTAAGCTCCTGCACGCAGAAAAGGGCAGCCAATCGAAGCACAGACAATTGAGAAATGAATTCGTGGCTCTTGCAGTTTGTCTCGCAGAATCTGGTTCTCAATTTGAGCTAGACTATAATACTTGCCAAAAATTTCATAAACCCGACGTTGGAAGAACCACAAAAAAGCCAGCCAGTTAGGAACCCCTAGAATTTTTGGACGAATTGATTTGATTGGGTATCGTTTTAAAATCGTCGAGATGGTAAACGCATTGTAAAGATTGATCCACAATGCCAATTCCTCTAAAGGCGTGGAATTGGATTCAAGATGCAACTGCTTTAGACTTGATAACCAATCACCAAGTACTTGGGGTTGTTCTGTTTTCCAAGCAAGATAGTTTACACAACCCTGTTGATCAACATACTGGCGAAGTAGCGTATCCCAAAGTTCAAAATCAATCATGCTCGTTGTCGTCCTAAATACAATCTAGTTCAACGTATCTGCCAACCAAAAGAAATGCGATGTCTAACAATAAGCCGCTGCGCGTCTACGCTGCTACAAAAATATCGACGTTGCTGAACTACATTTATTCAATGCAGACATTAGTGTAGCAAGTTACAGTTATTTACATCCAAAAGTTGACAACATTATATTTTCCCTAAGCGAGTAGATACATACCTAATTGACACTCCCCGCTCGCTCCCTGACGGGGATTCTAAGCTCACCATAGCTACTTGTTCAATCAGGTTTGCACCAGAGAGAATAGAGAATAGAGGTTGCTATAGGATTCCTATTTGATTTTTGAAAGAACTGCGTACAACTCTAACTCCCTTTTTTCCCACTTCCCATTCCCTATCCCCTATCCCCCATTCGGTGTCTCTACAAGTCAGTTCACGAATCAAATCGGATTACTATAGTCCCTTAGCGTTACTTTGGATGTGCCCCATCCTAGCTTTTACAAGAATGTTGATTGCGGCGTTTTCATCTCTATGCAAATTGCATCCACAAACACAGACATGTGTACGAGTGGATAGAGATTTCTTAACAATGATGCGGCATACGCACTCTGCTGAATTTTAACTTGAGCAAAAATGCTCAAACTCTCTCATAGTTACGATTCTTTAAGTTAAACTATTAAGGTTTTATTTTTTTTTTAAAAATTAAATTATTTTCGCTTTTTTAGGCTTTAGTCGCTTTCTAGAACATGATATAAAGCTATAAGCTGTTATTGCTTCTGCGTACTTTGCCTTTTATGATTTTGCTCCTACAATCTCTCCACAGAATAAGACAGTAAGGTAAAATATATAGCCCTTCAGGAGTATTGACATGTTAAATCCTTTAATGTTTCTTAGCTTGCATATTCTGAAAAAAAGTTATAAATTATTAAGTTATAGGGGAATAATTTAATTTCAAGTCTCAAAAAGTAGATCTTGCTTAAGTATATATACTGTGCGTAATTTAAATTTAGGTGAAACTGAAACAGTACCGGAGATATGTTCTTGTTTGATAAAGCAAAGATGCCGGACATAAAACAAAACAAGAAATAGTCTAAAATTTTATCTTGCCTGACTGTTTTTAGTAATCATGCTATTGCTTAATGTGAAGAACAACGACTGTAATTCACTAAAAGGATAGCTGATTAAAAGCAAATAAACAGTAACTTAAACTGCATAATAATAAGCAGATTTAGCTGTTGTTGCTGGATTAACTTTTGAAATAATTATATTTGCTATTCAAAAAATCATTGTTGTAATGACGAGAACAGCAAAATAATAAATAAAAGCGCATCTACTACAAATTCACAACCCAAATGGAGTTATTCTGGCGATGCAACTAAACGATATAGAAACAGCAAAAGAAATAGAACTAGAAGAAGTAGAAGCATGGGAAGCACTAGAAAAGTCAATTCTCTACTATCAAGGACGTCCCGTGGGCACAGTAGCTGCTTATGATGCGTCTGTAGAAGCGCTCAATTATGACCAGTGCTTTATTCGAGATTTTGTCTCTTCAGCCCTAATTTTTCTGATTAAAGGCAGAACAGATATTGTTCGCAATTTTCTAGAAGAAACCTTAAAGTTACAGCCTAAAGAAAGGGCATTAGATGCATATAAGCCGGGACGAGGGTTAATACCAGCTAGCTTTAAAGTTGTCTCAGACAATGGGCAGGAATACTTAGAAGCAGACTTTGGTGAACATGCGATCGCTAGAGTTACACCAGTTGATTCCTGTCTATGGTGGATTATTTTGTTGCGTGCTTATGTAATTGCTACAAAAGATTTTTCTCTAGCCTATCAACCGGAATTTCAAAACGGCATCAAGCTAATCATGGAAATCTGCTTGGCGAATCGTTTTGATATGTATCCAACGCTGTTGGTTCCAGATGGTGCTTGTATGATTGACCGTCGTATGGGAATCTATGGGCATCCCCTAGAACTTCAAGTTCTATTTTATGCTGCATTGCGGGCATCTCGTGAGCTGCTAATTTGTCAAGGCAATCACGATATTGTTGGAGCTATTGATAATCGCTTACCTCTTTTATGTGCTCATATTCGCCAGCATTATTGGATAGATATTAATCGTCTGAATGCAATTTATCGCTTTAAAAGTGAAGAATATGGTAAGACTGCTGTTAATTTGTTCAATATATATGTAGATTCCGTTCCTTATTATGAATTAGACAAGTGGCTGCCAAAAAAAGGTGGTTATCTAGCTGGTAATGTTGGGCCGTCGCAGCTAGATACTCGTTTCTTTTCACTAGGAAACTTGATGGCGATCATTTCAGACTTAGCCACCGAAGAACAGTCACAAGCAATCATGACTCTCATTGAGGAGCGATGGGATGATCTAGTGGGAGATATGCCAATGAAAATCTGTTTCCCAGCTTTGGAACATGAAGAGTACAGAATTGTAACTGGATGTGACCCTAAAAATATACCTTGGTCATATCATAATGCTGGTAGTTGGCCAGTTTTAATGTGGATGTTGGCAGCAGCATCTGTGAAAACCAATAAAACAAGTTTGGCAAGAAAAGCTATTGAAATTGCTCAAACACGGCTGAGTGAAGATGAATGGCCAGAGTATTATGATGGTAAGAAAGGGCGACTGATTGGCAAACAAGCCAGGAAATATCAAACTTGGACAATTACTGGGTTTTTATTAGCAAAAGAACTGATCACAAACCCCAGTTATTTACCATTAGTAAGTTTTGAAAAATTACCTCCAGAAGTGGTTTCTAGAGCGTGTGAGTTTGAGATTGCCAGTGTAGACCCTTATATGCCTCGATAGAGTCTGGTATTGATATTGATATGCTTATTTTTAAGCCCTCTATAACTACAAGGGGGCTTTTACTATTGTCACAATGTAAATAAACTATTGTAAAAATTCTGAATTTCCATATCCCCAAAAAAGAGGTAGCTCAAGTTCAACACCTTAAATAAACTTCTTGCAAAAATGCGAATAACTGAAAAATGAACCACAGATGAACACCGATGAATTATCTGTGTTCATCTGTGGTTTAATTTCCAAAACATTGACTTTTGCAAGAGACACCATGAACAGAGTGAGCGCAAAGCGCACGCTACGCGAGCACAACAAAGGAATGAAATATTTCTCTTTACCAGCCCCCAATGCCCAATGCCCAATGCCCAATGCCCAATACCCAATGACCGATTTTCAAGCTAAGTATAATATTTCCATGACAAATCCCCGCCAACTAGCTTTTATCGCCCTGCGAGATGTTCACAAGGGGGCTTATGCTGATGTTGCCTTAGATAGGGTGCTGCAAAAAGTTAATTTACCTGATCACGATCGCCGTTTGGTGACAGAATTAGTTTATGGCACTGTTAGGAGGCAACGCACCCTTGATGCCCTGATTGATCAAATCGCCAGCAAGAAATCTGATCAACAAGCACCAGACCTCCGCACTATCTTACATTTAGGTTTATATCAACTGCGCTATCAAGAGCGCATCCCTGCTTCAGCGGCTGTAAATACCACCGTCCAACTAGCTAAAGAAAACCGTTTTTCTGGACTCACAGGTTTTGTGAATGGTCTATTACGTCAGTACATCCGTCTTGTGGGACATAAGGGGGGAGATCCTTTACAACTTCCAGAAAACCCAGTGGAACGCTTGGGCGTTTTACACAGCTTTCCTGACTGGATTGTTCAAGTATGGTTTGAACAACTGGGTTTCACCCAGACAGAACAACTGTGTGAGTGGATGAACCAATCACCAACTATTGACTTACGAATCAACCCACTTCGCACTTCAATGGAGGAAGTTGAAGCGGCGTTGCAATCTGTTGGTATTGTAGTGAAACGGGTTTCCAACTTGCCTCAAGCGTTAAGATTGACTGGTAGTAGTGGGCCAATTCAAAAACTACCTGGCTTCAGTGAGGGTTGGTGGACTGTACAAGATAGCAGCGCCCAATTGGTGAGCCATTTGCTCAATCCCCAACCAGGTGATGTGGTAATTGATGCTTGTGCTGCGCCAGGGGGTAAAACAACTCACATCGCTGAGTTAATGGGAGATAAAGGGAAGATTTGGGGTTGCGATCGCACTTCCTCTCGGCTTCGCAAACTCCAAGAAAATTCTCAACGGCTGAACTTGCAATCTATTCAAATTTGCATCGGTGACAGCCGCAACTTTACTCAATTTCAAAACACCGCAGACAGTGTATTGCTTGATGCTCCATGCTCTGGCTTGGGAACTCTGCACCGTCATGCTGATGCTCGTTGGCGACAGACTCCAGAATCTGTCCGGGAACTCTCAATTCTTCAAAAAGAGCTTCTTGCATATACATCTAATTATGTCAAGGGCAATGGTGTACTTGTTTATGCCACCTGTACACTGCATCCAGCAGAAAATGAAGAAGTGATTTCAGCATTTTTAGCTGAGTTTCCTCATTGGCAAATTGAGTCTGGCCAGAGCGTTGATTTACCTTACTCTGCCTATAGCACGCCTCAAGGCTGGTTCAAAGTCTGGCCTCAGCGACAGGACATGGATGGCTTTTTTATGGTGCGCTTAAGAAAAACCAATAATTCCGAGTGAATACTGTTTGGGATTGTACTATTTTGATTGAGGCCCGAATCTACCAGAGGAGGCAGCAATGGTTACTCATTCTAATGTGAAAAACTTAGTTAAAATCCTGATTGGAGCCGCTTGGATCGATGGCAAAATTCAGCCAGAAGAACGCCAATATCTGCGCGAAATAGCTCAAGCGAAAGGTTTGGCTACTGATCCAGAAATTAAACCTTGGCTATACGAACTAGTTTCGGTACAGCCACAAGAATGCTATAACTGGGTGGCAGAGTATCTAGGCGATCGCCCCAGCCTTGAAGATTGTGAAAACTTAATTGAAGCCATCAGCGGCTTAATTTACAGCGATGCAGAAGTAGCGACAGAAGAAGCAAGACTTTTGACAAAATTACAGGATTTGGCGAAGCCGAATGAGTCAACTCAACCAGCTCATACAGTGCTTCTCAAACAAATTCAAAAGCTTTACCGTCGTTGGGTTGAAGTTCAAAATTAATTATTAGTTCAGAAGTCTAGAGTCAAAAGTCTATAAGTGTTTGACTCTTGACTATTGACTCTTGACCCTTGACTCATTATGACTTCGGTTCTCCCAGACCCGGAGTTTCTTCTTTTTCAACCTTAGGCACAAAGTTAGGACGTTCTTTGCTTTCCCAACCTGCGGGGCGTTTTGAGTTGTACCAAGCAATTGAGCCAATGGTTACAGCAGCAATAAAACCGACGACATACACCAAGGTGAAAGCGTAAGGAAAATGGGGAGCATTTGCAGCGGCATCTGCTGCTGTTTGCATAAATAAATGCATGGGTATATTCTCCTACGTTAAGTAACACTTGTTAAGACATTATAAAATGAGAGTATCATTTAACATCCCCCCCAAGTTTGAGCAAATAGATAGATATTATGTAAATAAAGAGGAGGGAAAGCACGAGGAAACAAGAGGAAGGGCATTCAAAATTACCTCCCACTCCCCCACTCCCCTCATTCTTGAGGAGGTCTAAGTCTATCCCGCCAAGAAGACTGTTGCGATCGCGTGTTGGTCGGGGATGATGAGCGCCGAGTTCTTCGAGGTGGCGAAGAATCTGATTCTGCTCGTCTAGATCGTCGCCGTGAACTAGAGGATTCTGAAGTAGAATTACTAGAGCTTGCCTCTTCAGTGCGATCGCGCCGCCGTCTGCGTCTTGGGGTATCATCATCTGACTGCTGTACTTCCTGAGAATTCCTCCTCCTGCTTCTGTGCCTCCTAGATGAGCCGCTATCGTCAGAACTGACTTGTTTTGATTCATCAGAGGATAGAGAACGATTAAGCACTTGTTTGGGCTTGATACGCTGGGCTTTGATAGTACCTTTGCGACCTTCTAATTTGGGTCGTTGGGGGAACTTTTCTACGGGCATCCCCTCTACTGCTTTTTCCATAAACTCGTGCCAGGTGTAAGCAGCACTACCACTGCTACCATAGGTGGGGCGATTGTCATCGTTACCCAGCCAAACACCTGTTACCAATTGGGGAATGTAGCCAATAAACCACAAATCACGGGCTTCATCAGAAGTACCTGTCTTCCCAGCAACGGGTCTATCATTTAATTGAGCAGCACCACCAGTACCCGCTTGCACAACGTTGCGTAGCATCCAGGTCATGATGGCGGCACTATCAGCATCAAGGGCACGTTTGGAATTGAAGTCAGATGACCAAATCACCTTACCTTGGCGGTTAAGAATACGGCGAATACCATGAACCTCTGTATGCAATCCTTGAGTGGCAAAACTACCATAAGCGCTGGTCAATTCTAGTAAATTTACTTCATTCGAGCCGAGAGCTAAAGAATAGGTGGGTTTAAGTTCAGATTTAATTCCCATATCATGGGCAAGTTTAATCGTTGGCGCAAATCCCACATCAATTAATACCTTCACCGCAATTATATTGATGGAACGAGTGAGAGCATCTCTCATGCTCATCGAGCCGTGGAAGTTTTCACCATAATTTTTTGGTTCATAGCCATCTACTACAAAGGGTTGATCTAGGTAGCTATCATAAGGGCTTTTGCCGATGGCGATCGCTGTAGCATAGACAAATCCCTTAAATGTCGATCCTGGCTGACGCTGTGCTTGAGTAACTCGATTAAATTGATTTTTACCAAAGTCTTTTCCCCCAACCATTGCCTGAATTTCACCGTTACGGGGGTCAATAGCAACCATTGCTGCTTGTTTAAAGTTCTCCCAGCGGCCTTGATTTCGCAGAGTTTTGGCAACTGCTTCTTCTGCGGCCTTTTGCCAAGTCGGGTTCAGGGTGGTTTCCACTACTAGACCTCCAGTTGCTAGTACATCGCTAGAGACGTACTTCGGCAATTCTTTCTGAATGTAGCTAGTAAAGTAGGGTGATTCTACTTGCAGCCGCTTGGGCGCACTGCTTTTGAGGGTGAGTGGCTCTTGGACAGCTGCTTGTCTTTGGGCTGCTGTAATCACTCCATCTTCCTGCATTCGATGCAATACTAAATTCCGCCGCTGTTTAGCAGCTTCCGGATTTTGGTCTGGGGCATACAAGCTTGGAGCGGGAGCTAATCCGGCAATTGTTGCCATTTCTGCTAGAGAAAGTTGATCTGGCGATTTACTGAAGTACACCCATGCTGCATCTGCCACACCGTAAGCTCCACCTCCCAAATAAACTAGATTCAGGTAACGCTCTAGAATTTGGTCTTTGGTTAATTCTTGCTCCATTTTCTGTGCCAGACGGACTTCCTTGAGTTTGCGCCAGATTGTCCGCTCTTGTTTGAGAAAGAGTATTCGCGCTAGCTGTTGGGTAATGGTGCTACCACCTTCTACCACATTCTGCGATCGCAAATTATTCAAAACCGCTCTGATAATCCCTTGAAGATCAACTCCATTGTGTTGCTGGAATCTTCTATCTTCTGAGGCAATGAAGGCTTTTTCCAGGTTATCTGGTATTTGATCCAGCTTTAGCTGTTCTCTGGTCGCTTCGCCTTGTTGTTTTAATATAGTGCCATTGGCAGCTTTGATAGTCAGTGTTTGCTCTCGAATCAAGGTGTTCAGTGCTGCTTTATCTGGCAAAGTCCGATCTATTGAACTGATGCCGTAGATAACGGCAACTGTCCCACCACCTATACCCAAACCTGCCCAAAACCAAATACGACGATAAAGCGGTTTATCGCCCATTGCCAGTTTAGCTGTAATCCCAGATGATAAGCTTTTCATTTGGCTCAGTAACTGCCTCGCCTGCACCCGATGTCTTGGTGATAAGCTTTCATTGTCGGATTCCTCATTTTCATGATGATTATCAGGCGGCAATCGCGGTTGCTCCTGGTCAAAGTCACTCGAATTAGCTGGTTTGCGTTTAAACCAGGAGGTAAGCTTGCCCACGTCAGTTCTTCCCCTCAAATGTAGTAAAGACCTAACCACCATCAGAAAACTATGGGGTTAACAAACTACGTTTGTGTTAGTATACTATCCTATAAATAATGAACTAAATTAACTATAAAAATAATGTTTTTTTAGGTTAGGTAAATTTAGTTTTGTAAATAAAAATACCAATTTTGATAATTGTTCGGAACCTCAAAACTTTTAGAAGTTTTTGTAACATAATAATAATCCGATTTGATTCGTCAACTGACTCGTAGAGACAGGGAATGGTGGACAGGGAATGGGGAATAGGAAAAAAGGAAGTTAGAGGTGTACGCAGCTTTTTGAAAAATCAAATAGGAATCCTATAATTGGGTCAAGTATCCACAAAGAAATCCCGAAAGTGGCATCTAGGATAATGCGATCGCAAAGCGCACTCGCTCTCGGTAGCAATATGGGCGAATCACAGGCAATTTTAGAAGCAGCTATAGAGATTTTGGCTCAAACGCCAGGTATTTTCTTAGCAGCTAAATCTAATTGGTATAGAACCAAAGCCGTGGGATCACCACAGCCGGATTACTTAAATGGCTGTGCCATCTTGCAAGTTGAAATTTCGCCTCAGCAGCTGTTAGAAACTTTGTTAGAAATTGAACAAACATTTGGACGTGTTCGACAAGAACATTGGGGGCCGCGAACCCTGGATTTAGATTTGTTATTGTATGATGACTTGATCTTGCAGACGCCAAATCTCCAGATTCCTCATCCTCGAATGCGGGAGCGGGCTTTTGTGTTAGTACCACTGGCGGAAATTGCTCCAGATTGGATAGAACCAGTTTCCGGGTATGTAATTAAAGAACTGCTGAAACAGGTAGACTGTTGTGATGTACATTTATTGATGGGCAATTATAATTACCATCTTTAAACCCAGAGAAAAGTCTGAGCACAGCTTCCATCGTACAGAACTTCTTCTAAAAAAGACGCTGCGGGTAGCTGATTTCCCCGTAGAGGTACGGTAGCAACGCTGATTTTAGAACAAATGCTAGTGTTTATCTCCGTATTTACGATCATCAAATTTTACTATGCCATTAGGTAGAGAATTACCACAGCTGCTGAAACAACGTTTGTTCTATAAAGGACGCAAGTTTGATTTTGAAGTCAATCGCTTGCGTTTACCCAATAAAGCAGAAGGTGAATGGGAGTGTATTCGTCACCCAGGTGGCGCTCTGGCTGTACCTGTTACCGCAGATGGGAAACTTATACTGGTGCGTCAGTATCGTTTTGCAGTTCAGGGAAGGCTCTTAGAGTTTCCTGCGGGGACTTTAGAAATTAACGAAGATCCCCTAGAGACGGTGCAGCGTGAAATTGAGGAAGAAACTGGCTATAGCGCGAAAAAATGGCACAAACTAGGAGAGTTTTTCCTAGCTCCTGGTTATTCTGATGAGATTATCTATGCTTTCCTTGCTCAAGATTTGGAAAAGCTAGAGACACCTCCAGAACAAGATGGAGATGAGGATATCGAAACTGTGTTTTTAACTCCTGAAGAGTTAGAGAAAGCCATTCTTGAAGGAGAGCCAGTAGATGCTAAATCAATTTCTAGCTTTTTTCTAGCGCGTCCATTTCTAGTCTCAGATTAGCGATCGCCAGGGTTTTTACAATAGCTAAGTAGATGATTTCACTATTTCGTATAATTCCTGTCCAAAGAATCTGGCAATTGTGGAGGTTCGGCATTAAACCATTTTTGATAAATTTGCTTGTAAGTGCCATTGGACAATAAAGTAGCTATACCTTTGTTAATTGCATCTAGATGAGGTGAATTTTTAGGTGTTGCAATGCCGTAGTATTCTTCTGTGAGCAGATTATCTACAACTTTGATGCCTTTGAGCTTGCCATTTTTGATTGCATACAAAGTAGCGAAAGCATCGCCAACTACAGCATCAACATGCCCATTGAGCAAGTCCTGAAAAAAATCTGGGCCAGAATTAAACGTACTAATTTTGGCATTGGGGATAGTTTTGGCAAAATCTGCTCCAGTTGAACCAATTTGGACAGCAATTTTTTTGCCTTTGAGACTGTTGAAGTCTTGAATATCTTGGTTATCTTGGCGAACAGCGATCGCTAGTCCGGCTTTAAAATAAGGTCGTGAAAAAGAAATTACCTTGAGGCGTTCAGCGGTAATTGTGATTCCGTTAATTGCTGCATCAACTCTTTGAGCTTGCAGACTTGATATCATACCATCAAAGGGCAGGCTTTCAAACTCAACAGTAAACCCTGCTACTTTGGCGATCGCATTCATCAGGTCAATATCGAAGCCTTCTAGTTTACCCTTAACCGTTTGGCTCTCAAAAGGAATAAAGGTAGGATCTGTAGCAACCTTCAGAAGGTTAACACCTGAGTGTATATTGGGATCAGAACTGTTACAAGCAATAATCAGTAACAAACAGCCTAAGCTCAGAATCAACTGCCGCCACTTGAAGTTAATCAATGTTGCCATAGTCTTGATTGTTTGAGTTTCTTTAGTTATCCTCCAAGTTATGAGTGAAAACATAAAGGACACTTTAGCAGTTTTTGCCACTCTCAAGGTTTGGGCATGGAAAAGAGTTACCAACGCCCCATGCCCAATGCCCAATGCCCCATGCCCCATGCCCCAGTTTACTGAGTGTTGAATATTACTTACTTGATTTATTCCAATGGCAACCTGACACAGAATATGATTTGGTATTCTTTGCCTTTTGGCTCTCTCATGTACCGCCACAATTACTCGATTTATTTTTGACGAAAGTTTATCAATCTGTTCGCGTTGGTGGACAATTGTTTATTATTGATTCTCGTTTTGAACCCACATCCACGGCTAACAACCACATTCTTGAAAATGATGGAAATATATATAAAAGCCGCAAATTAAATGATGGTCAAGAATTTCAAGTTATTAAGGTTTTTTATCCGCCTGATGAACTGCAATGCAAGCTAAAAAAAGCAAGATTTCAGGCTGATGTGCAAGTAACAGATAACTATTTTATCTATGCACATGCAAGGAAAATTTGAGCAGAGTGAATTAAAATAATCTCAAGCCAGCTATTTTCTCTGACACCCTGCTCAAGCTAGATACTGATACTTAAGTATGTATATATATTAGTGATGGCTATACAGATGACTGATGTATAGCTAAAGGTGTAGAAAGGAAATGCATTTTGATTGACAAAGAGTAACGTTGTCTTAAGTTAATTGAACAGAGAGTTGAAGCCCTTTTTCAAATTGAAGATCGGCTATTTCTTTATCAATCTTAGGAAACTATGATTGCCAATTAAGCACGCTAAAATATAATAGCTGTCTCAATAGACAGGTTGCAATGCAAATTCTTAAAGTCCTGACCAGAGTTTATCTCAATCCAACAGACTTGGATGATGCGATCGCCTTCTACGAAAGCCTCTTTACAGAAACATGTTGGTTGTCGTTTCAATATTCCGAGGCTGGGTTAGAACTTGCTGGCGTGGGTTCTATCCTTTTAATTGCTGGTTCGGCTGAGGCTCTCTCTCCATTCAAGAGCACACAGGCAACATTTTTGGTTGACTCACTCAATGACTTTAGGGAAGCACTTACTGAGCAAGGTGCAGTAATTCTGGCGGAACCAGATAAAGTCACCACTGGAGACAATATGCGAGCTATGCATCCAGATGGAACAATTATTGAATATGTAGAGTTCGGTTGATTAAGCAACTATATCAATTTGAGGCGGAACCTCTTCAACTGCATTCCCTGCTTCCTAGAGCATCGATTCAGTAATCGCAAAAACCCGATTTGTTTTCGGTAAAACGACCAATTATCGTTGACTGTAGAGACGTTGCATTGCAACGTCTCTACGAAATAATCGGTTTTTCTCGCCCCTATCTTGAATACTGAATCGGTGTTTTAGCAGGGAAGGAGGAGAACATATTATATTAAGCCGAAGTGACCAAAGCAGGTTGAGGCCAACGTCCAACGACTTGACCAATCACAGACATATCCTGTACCAAGCGGTCAAACTTATCAGGAGTTAAAGATTGAGGGCCGTCAGATAGTGCTCTAGCTGGATTGGGGTGAACCTCAATCATCAGAGCATCAGTACCAGCAGCGATCGCAGCCATAGCCATAGGTGCAACATATTCAGACCTACCTGTACCATGACTAGGATCAATCATAATGGGGAGATGGGTAAGCGATCGCAATACTGGAAGTACTGATAAATCTAAAGTATTACGGGCATATTTACCATCAAAAGTTCTAATCCCCCGCTCACAAAAAATCACATTGGGATTTCCTGATGCCAGGATATATTCTGCTGCCATTAGCCACTCGTCGATTGTGGCAGACATCCCGCGCTTGAGCAGCACGGGTTTATCTTGAGCGCCTACCTTTTTGAGCAACGAGAAGTTGTGCATATTCCGCGCTCCCACTTGGATCACGTCAGCCACTTTTGCCACTGCTGTTAAGTCGGCAGTATCCATGACTTCTGTGATGATACCCAAACCCGTAGCTTCACGCGCTGCTGCCAATAGAGCCAAAGCACTTTCACCATGTCCTTGAAACGCATAGGGTGAAGTGCGAGGTTTGTAGGCTCCCCCACGCAAAAATTTTGCTCCTGCTGCTTTAACCCGCTTGGCTGTCTCCACAATCATCTCTTCATTCTCGACAGAGCAAGGGCCAGCTACCACCACCAAGGGATGATGCTCTCCGAAATAGACGCGACCATTAGGTGTAGGTACAACAACTTCGCTAGCTTCTCCATGTCGGAATTCTCGACTAACCCGCTTGAAAGGTTTTTCCACTCGTAATACTTCCTCAATCCAAGGACTAAACTTTTGAATTTGCAATCGGTCAAGAGTTGCAGTGTCGCCAATCATTCCTAGAACAACTTTATGTTTGCCGACGCTTTTTTCTATTACAACTCCCCAAGCTTCACTCAGTTCTTTGCTCAGCCGAGTAATTTCGTCAACAGGTGTACCGCTCTTAAGTACTACAATCATTTTTTTTTCTCTTCTGTATAGTTTGATTACTTAGCAATTAGTGCAAAAATGCGGCGAGCTGTTCTAACTTCGTCCAAGCCGCGCCACTTTGGAGAATCTCCTGAGCAAGGGTGATACCTTTGACACAACCTGCCAAGATATCCGTTTGCTCATTAATGGCTTCACCAACTTGTAGTGCTAGCGCAGTATTTAAAGCAACTACATCCTGCTGCGCCTTCGTGCCTTTACCTTGGAGGAC
The DNA here is from genome assembly GCF_015206995.1 of aff. Roholtiella sp. LEGE 12411. GTDB lineage: Bacteria > Cyanobacteriota > Cyanobacteriia > Cyanobacteriales > Nostocaceae > Komarekiella. Next base: position 23,129 of record NZ_JADEXR010000065.1, read on the forward strand.
TGCCTTTAAAATTTCGGCATTTTCTTGAACATCTCCACCCCGCAAGGCCGCAGTTGGTGAGGAATTCAAACCCAGTTCTTGAGGATTAAGGGTGATGCAACGCACCTTTTGTTCTTGAAGTACGGCTAAGTCAGTGACATCAGCCAAACCAGCCTCATCTAACCTTTCGCGTCCGTGGAGTGCGATCGCTTGGCGACATCCTAACTGTGATAAAGCTTGAGCGATCGCCTCTAATAAAAGTGGGTCGTTCACACCGATAATTTGTCCTGTTGGTCGCATCGGATTGACTAACGGGCCAAGCAGGTTAAAAATAGTCCGCACTTTCAAAGTTTTTCGCAAGGCGGCAACTGCTTTCAGCGCTGGATGCCAGCCTGGGGCAAACAAAAAGGTGATTCCGACCTCATCTACAGCCGCTTGGACTTTCTGGGGGCTGGCGTTGAGATTTATACCTAAAGCTTCCAACACATCCGCAGAACCAGCCTTGCTAGATGCAGAACGATTGCCGTGTTTAGCAACTTTTACCCCCGCTGCTGCGGCCACAAAGGCGACAGCAGTGGAAATATTAAAGGTTGAAGCCCCATCACCACCTGTTCCGCAAGTGTCAATTAGAGTGCTGTGTTGAGTACAGACGCGATGCATCACGTCTGTACAAGAGGGCTGAGAAGATTGAGCTTGCAAGACGCTAGCCATGCCAACTAATTCTTCTGCGGATACTCCTTTAACTTGAATTGCTGTTAAGATTGCCCCTGATAATACAGGAGGAATGGCATCTTTGAGCCAACCTTGCATCAAATCCGCAGCTTGGGAAGTAGAAAGCGATCGCCGATCAAGCAATTGTTGTAATATAGCTGACCAATCGTAGGAGTCAGAAGTAACGGAAATTGGATCAACTGGAGTTTGAGTAACAGCTGTCATATTAATCAATGACAAAGGACAAAGGACGAATGACTAATGACTAATAACTTTGGCGACAGTTTGCACATCTTTGTCACCTCTGCCAGAGCAATTGATGACGATGCGGGGACTACCATCGAGTTGGGGACAGAGGGTTTCTAGATAGGCGATCGCATGAGCGGTTTCTAAGGCTGGGATAATCCCTTCTAGTTGCGAAAGCCTCTGAAATGCTTCTAGTGCTTGCTTATCGGTCACGCTGTAATATTCAGCACGACCAAGATCCTTTAAATAGCTGTGCTCAGGCCCAACGCCGGGATAATCTAGTCCTGCACTAATCGAATGTGCTTCCACTACTTGACCATCATCATCTTGCAGTAAGTAGCTCATTGCACCGTGCAATACACCTATTCTTCCTTTTGTCAAGGTTGCAGCATGTTTTTCTGTATTCACACCTTCACCTGCTGCTTCCACTCCAATCAGGCGCACAGATGTTTCATGCACAAACTCATGAAATAATCCGATGGCGTTGGAACCTCCACCCACACAAGCTAGAAGAATATCTGGTAGTCCTCCCCATTTTTCCTGACACTGAGGGCGAGTTTCTTTACCGATTACCGCATGGAAATCACGCACAATCATCGGGTAGGGATGAGGCCCAGCAACAGAACCCAAAATGTAATGGGTTGTTTCCACATTTGTCACCCAGTCCCGAATTGCTTCGGAGGTTGCATCTTTAAGAGTTCCCGTCCCTGCTTCCACTGGACGAACTTCCGCTCCCATCAGTTTCATCCGAAACACGTTGAGGGCTTGACGTTCCATATCGTGGATGCCCATGTAAATCACACAGTCTAGACCAAATCGCGCACACACAGTTGCAGTAGCAACCCCATGCTGACCAGCGCCTGTTTCCGCAATAATCCGCTGTTTACCCATGCGCTTGGCTAGCAACACCTGAGCCAAAGCATTATTAATTTTGTGAGCGCCTGTATGATTTAAATCTTCACGCTTTAAATAAATCTGCGCTCCTGTACCATCTGGTCTAGCGTAATGTGTTGTAAGGCGTTCCGCAAAATATAAAGGACTGGGACGACCCACATAGTCCCGGAGTAAATTTTGCAGTTCTTGTTGGAAACTTGCTTCGTTGCGATATTGCTCAAATGCAGTTTCCAACTCACTTAATGCCGGCATTAAGGTTTCCGGGACGTACTTACCACCGAATTTGCCAAACCGGCCCAAGGAGTCGGGTTGCGCAGTCGAGGGGAATATTGCAGTATTGATGTCTTGTATGCTTACCACTAGTTAAAATCCTCTTTTTAGGGTTGTATTCTCGTTCCCAGCTTGAGGCTGGGAATGCACTTTAGCACTTACGCAACTGGCACACAAGGCTTCTGGTATAAGGGTCAAGGGTCAAGGGTCAAGGGTCAAGGGTCAAGGTTTTTTGGACTTTTGACCTTTGACTCTGGACAACCTCTGGCGTTAAAAATATGACCCTTGCGTAAGTCCTGCACTGATCAGGAAGTGGCTCCAATTGGGGCTAGAATCAGGGGCAGAGCCTCTCTATGGGCCTTCCCAGGCTCAGCCTGGGAACGAACTCTAAAACGAGTTCTAAAGGTTTATTTAGCAGAACCGACTTGTTGCAGGGATGCAGGGGTAATTGCTGCTTTAAGTTCTTGACAAAGTTGTTCAACAGCTTGCAGTCCTTGGGTGGGGCTACCTTCAGCTAAGCGTTTGACAAAGGCACTACCAACAATTACCGCATCTGCACCCCATTCCATCACCTGATGTGCTTGTTCTGGATCTGAGATGCCAAAGCCAACGCCAATGGGTTTATCGGTGATGCTTCGCAAATCCTTCACTAAATGCTTTACACGGTCTTGGAGATGAGAGCGTATACCTGTAACACCAGTTACACTTACTAGGTAGATAAATCCCTGAGATTGCCGGGCGATCGCTTCAATCCTATCCTTAGAACTGGTGGGAGCTACGAGCAAAATTACCTCAATTCCAAATGAGGCAGCAGTATGTATTAATTCTTCGGCTTCTTCTAAGGGTAAGTCTGGCACTACTAATCCTTGCACGCCAGCATTAGCAATTGAGGCTAGAAACGACTTAATACCCCGGTGCAAAATTGGATTGTAGTAAGTAAATAAAATGATCGGTGCTTTTAAGCTAGGATTCATAGTTTGCAACATCTCTAGCACTTGCTCTAATTTTGTGCCTCTTTGCAAAGCGCGAGTTGCTGCGGCTTGAATCACAGGCCCATCTGCCAGAGGATCGGAGTAGGGAATACCCAACTCAATAAAGTCAGCACCGTTACGATCTAATACACGTAAAGCCTCGGCAGTCGTTTCTAAGTTAGGATCGCCAGCTGTGATAAAAGGAATTAAAGCACACTGTTGGCGATCGCGTAAAGTTTGAAAGTAATCGGAGATAGAAGTCATTCTGAAAAATAGTTAATGGTATGTTAACAACTTTGGAATAATTAACAATTAGCACTTAGCGATGTCCACGCTACATTTTTCATCGCCGAGTATCGTAGTTTTGTAATCGAGCCTTTGAGCTTCATGTCTGAGCCTTTAAGCTTCATCGTCGAGCTTTTGAGCTTAATCTCTGAGCCTTCAAGCTTCATGTCTGAGCTTTTGAGCTTCATCGCCGAGCTTTTAAGCTTCATCGTTGAGCCTTTAAGCTTCATCGTCGAGCCTTTGAGCTTCATCGTTGAGCCTTTAAGCTTCATCGTTGAGCCTTTGAACTCCATCGTCGAGCCTTTGAACTCTTTGCAACCTAGTGGCTGCTCAAAAGACTACGTACAGCCTGCTCTATATCATTTTGTTTAATCAAAGACTCACCTACCAAAACTGCACGAGCACCAGCCTCAGCCACAATAGATAAATCCGCAGGTGTATAAAGTCCAGACTCACTGACAACAGTGATACCCAAGCTCTGCAATTGTTGCCGCTGTGCTAGAAGTTGCTGTGTTGTTGCTAAATTAACTGTAAAATCTTCTAGATTACGGTTGTTAATTCCGACTAAACGTAAGCCATCAAGCTGTAACACCCGATCCAGTTCAGTTAAAGTATGAACTTCCACCAGTGCATTCATTCCCAAATCGTGAATCAAGCGCAAAAAATTCTGGAGTTCTTGATTTGAGAGGATAGCAGCAATCAACAATACAGCATCTGCGCCCGCAGTCCGTGCTAAATAGATTTGGTAGGGATCAATGATAAATTCTTTGCACAGTAGGGGTAATGCTACCTGCGATACCTCCGGTGAGCTTTGCTTACGCACAAGACGCAGATTATCAAAACTGCCTTGAAAGAACTTTTGATCAGTGAGGATTGACAGACAAGCCGCACCACCGCGTTCATAAGCTTGGGCGATCGCCACTGGCTCAAAGTCTTCTCGAATAATCCCGCGACTTGGGGAGGCTTTTTTAACTTCGGCAATTAAACTAGGTTGATTGGGACTCTGCTGTAAAGCAGCCAGAAAATCTCGCACAGTTGGAGCAGTAGTTAACTGCTGTTGCAAAGAAGCTAAAGGCAGTTCTTGCTGCATTTGGGCAACTTCTTGCTTTTTATGCCATACAATTTCTTCGAGAATGTGGCGCGGTGAGGCGATTTGTTTATTCATAAACTACTTGGGGGACAAATTTTCACTCACCCTGAAAGGGCTACTTTAAACTTTTGAACGCCAGTCGTTTCAAGTCAAGCCAGCCGCGTGCAAAGAGAAGTGGGAGCGTCGGCTCCCGGCTATCTGAAGACTTTGGACTCTAGACTTTTGACCCTTGATTCTTGACTCTTGACCCTTGACTCTCAGTATATGCACACACAACGTTTTTAATGATTGCCAAACCGACTTCTCCTGTTAAAGTCATGATTGATTCTGGATGAAACTGAACGCCAGCAATGGGAAGTGTTTGATGCTCAATGCCCATAATGATGTCGTCATCAGAAATTGCCGTTACTTTGAGTTCCGTTGGCATATCTGACGGTAGGGCAAACAATGAATGGTATCTACCGACTGTAAAAGATTCTGGTAAGTTTTTGAATAAAACGGAATCGGAATCGGTAACGAAAATCTGTGAAGATTTACCATGTTGGGGATAGTTGAGAACTCCTAATTGTCCGCCAAAAGCTTCCACAATGCTTTGCAATCCTAGACAAACTCCAAAAATGGGAATTTGGCGTCGAACAAGAGCGGCGACAGTCTCTGGAACCTTAAAATCACTTGGTTTACCAGGGCCAGGAGACAAAACAACTAAGTCAGGACGTTCTATGTCAAATAGGGATTCTGAGAAGCCATGACGTAGTGTGGTGACAGTTGCACCAGTTTGGCGAATGTAATTAGCTAGTGTATGAACAAAAGAATCTTCGTAGTCTATTAGTAAGACATGTTTACCAGGCTTGACATCTGGGATATATTTACTTATTTTTATGGAACTACGCTCGTTAGTTCTGTTACCTATTTGCTTAGCACGGCGAATTGTTTCAAATAGTGCGGCAGCTTTAGTGATTGTTTCTTGTTCTTCTGCTTGTGGCACAGAGTCATAAAGAACAGTCGCACCGACTCGTACTTGAGCAATTGAATCTTTTAAGCGAATAGTCCGCAGAATTAATCCGGTATTTAAGTTTCCATTAAAGTTTAGGTAGCCAACGGCTCCGCCATACCAACGTCGAGCGCTACGTTCATGCTGTTCGATAAAGTTTATTGCTGCTCTTTTGGGTGCGCCAGTTACTGTAACTGCCCAAGTATGGCTTAAGAATGCATCTAAAGCATCAAATTGCGATCGCAATGTACCCTCAACATGATCTACTGTATGGATCAAATGACTATACAATTCAATTTGGCGACGCCCAATAACTCGTACTGAACCTGGCTCACAAATTCGAGATTTGTCATTCCGATCTACATCAGTACACATTGTCAGTTCCGCTTCATCTTTACGTGAGTTGAGTAACTGACGAATTTGAACGGCATCACCAAGAGCATCTTGTCCACGGGTAATAGTACCACTAATCGGACAGGTTTCTACCCGCCTACCTTCAACCCGCACGAACATTTCAGGAGATGCACCGATTAGATATTCTCCACCTAAATTAAAAATAAAACCATAAGGGCTGGGATTGATTTGCTTTAAGATTTCAAATAGTTTACTGGGTGGCTCTTCACAGGCTTCAAAAAAGTTTTGACTGGGAACTACTTCAAATAAATCGCCCCGCCGGAAGTAATCTAGTGCAAGTCCAACTTGTTCGGCATATTCGCCTGTTTTATGATCAGCGGTTTGCGTTGGTAGAAGATTCTTTCCTCGATAATCAACAGACTCACCCGTTCTAGGAAGATTATTAGTGCTACCATGCTCTGTTTCAAATTCATATTTTACACAGAATGCACGTTGCAAATAGTAGTCAACAACTATCAGTTCATCAGGTAAATAAAGCACTAAATCCCGCTGATCTATAGGACGATCTAGACATTGAGGAATTGGCTCAAACTGGAAAACTAAGTCATAACCAAAAGCACCATACAATCCTAGATGCTCGTCTTCTTGACTAGAGAAAATATGTAGAATTTCGCGGATAACTGTAAATACTGAAGGTTGCTGGCTACGTTCTTCTTCAGCAAATAATTGTTGTGCAGGTTTAACAAATCCTGCGATATCGTTATTATTTTGAGTGACTTGCTCAAGTTGTTTTGAGTGGCATAGGCGCTCTAAAAGCAATGGCAAAAGTACCTTACCACGCTCATTCAATGCTGTCAGAATGAAAGCGTTTTCCTGTGTTGTTAATTCTAGTGGTGGATTGACAAATCCGATCGCCCATCTCTTATATCTTCCTGGATACTCATAGCTACTCTTTAGCAAGCCGCCACGTTGAGAATTTAGATGGAACAGAATATCTTCGATGGCAGTATCCATCTTAACTTCTTTGCTGGAGCGAGAGATACGTACACCACCAACAGTTGTGTAAGAATGGGAATCAATAATCATGGGTAATTTCTCTAGAGTAGTGATTAGGCGTTAAATCAAGAATCGTGCATCATCATTAGTAACTTTGAACAAAGGACAAATTCAATCGCTCTTAGTATGAATATAATTAAGTTTTTTTAAGCGGCATAAGTATTGAGCTTGATGTAATTCAACATCTTTTGCTAATTCTTATTTAATTTTACTCAATGTGAATCAATTATTACATGAACAATTTTTAGATCTTGGTATCATTTTCTTCGCTTTTTATACTTTCTTCTTAGTAAAATCCCGGAAAATGGTTTTGAAAGTTTCCGCCTCTTCCCATGGTTATAAAATGAAGGCCGTTATGGCATGGGGAATGGCTGTCTCTTATACACA
>NZ_JADEXR010000066.1 GCF_015206995.1 aff. Roholtiella sp. LEGE 12411
GGAGCAGGGGAAGAAGAACTATTGATTATTGACCCATGCCCCATGCCCCATGCCCCATGCCCAGTATCAAAAATCCGTCCAGCGGTCTTGTGGTAAAAAAGATCGCTCCATCGGAATCGGGGAAACTGCTTCAGTCAGAGTAAAAGTACCTGCTGCGATCCACTGTTTCAACTCTAGAGCGACTTGCCTAGAAAAAAACAAACTTGCTAGAGGAGCAACCCGTACAGTTTTGCCCTCAATAGTGATACGCCCAGACTTAAGTTGGGCGTAACTCACTAAACCAAAGGTCGGACGGACGCGTCGGGGAATGGAAAAGTCCACTATTGGGGCTACTAAGTCTTTGTCTTGCACGGCGCAGTGTTCTACTACTTCTTCGCTCAACACAGGAAGTGGAACACCAACGCCCAACATCAATGAAGGTCCATAACTTTTGAAATAACAACCGCGCACCCAGCGAGCATCCATTTGCTTAGCATCACCAATTAAAGCTAAAGTTGCAGATGGCCCGATTGGAGTACGATTAGCTAGACGCTTTTGTAAGGGAAAGTGCTGAGTGCCTTCCCAAGCAACGTAACCAATACCACCACCTAAGAAAATCCGCGTGCCAATACCAATGAGTTGCAAATCGGGGTCATTGAGTAGAGGAGAAATAGCACCGGGGTTAGAGTAAACGGCATTCCCCAGATGCGGTTGTAAAGGGCCAAGATAGGTGAAAAGTGAGCGATCGCCCCCATTCACACCTACAATAAAATTTTGATAAAGATTGCGCGGATTGAATAAATAAAACTGATTTATTGTTTCACTTGTAACTGTAGTTTCAAACGTTGCTCTAGGGTAACAATCTGTTACTTGACCTTGCGCTTTGACGTGTACAGGTTTACCAGCTATCAAATCTTCGATTACATGACCGCCACCGCGTTCCCGAACTTCTTCGCCATCCATCACTTCTACGGCACAACTCGCACCTAAATATAAATCCACTGCCCCAAAACCAGAGTATGCTGGAACACCATCTAACCAGCAGCGACGAATTTTGATTGGCGGGTCAGTGTGTCCAAGATTAATAATTGCACCACTTGATTCCATCGGCTCAAAAGTGCCAGTGGTAATTACATCAACTTCCTTCGCAGCTTTGCTAACACCTATTTCTGCAACTCGTGCTTTTAATTCTTCAGTCGTCAAAACTACTGCACGTTGGCGACTGATTTTTTCGTTAATTTCCGCAATTGTTCGCATTTTTAATGTAGCGGATGAACATATTAATTATGGAGCAAAGCGCTGCTGCAAAGTCTTCTAACTAAGTGCATTAACTATAATTTTTCCATACCGAAAGTGCGTAGACGCCTAGAAACTTGACGCTAGACATCTTCCAATCAAATATTCTACGAGCTATGCCTACTACTATTTTCACTCAGAAAAAAAGGCTTAATCCCCGGCTTTGTCATCTCAGAATTCAAAAACAGGATTCAGCCTAATTGGCGTAGAAAGGTTTATCGCTATTTTGTCAGGACTTACGCAAGTGTCATATTTTTTTCGTTGAGGTTGTCCAGAGTCAAAGGTCAAAAGTCCAAAAAACCTTGATTCTTAAACGCCACTTGCTTTAAGTCGGCAGAGCCACCCAACGCAGTGGCTCCCCTTGACCATAAGCTTATTGCAATAAAATAGCAGTCTTTATTCTAAATTTCCTACATTAATATAAACTTTTTCAAGAGCTAATATGACTTAAAGCTAGTTTTGAAAGGCATTTTCCAGCTTATGCCATCTACTACTTTATAAAAGTTTACATAAAACAAGTGCTAAAAAATCTCAATAACTCTGATAATATATTCCCAGGCTTATTGAGATAAGTATTCATTAAGCTAGGTGACTATGTGTCTCGGCTATTTCAAAACTTCTCAGGAGGTAACGCCATGACAAACATAGTTGTCCAAACTTGGGAGTTGATGGTAGTCAGGGAACACTCGGTTAACTGACTTTTCAGAGGCTTTAAACAAATAGCCATTCTTATGTAAGTCTTCTTAATCACGTAACTAATTATCAGGTATCAAAATGTCGGAAAAAATTGGTTTGTTTTATGGCACTCAAACTGGCAGAACTGAATCTATAGCTGAAATGATTCGCGATGAGTTTGGTGATGACGTTGTGACATTGCATGACATTTCTCAGGCGGAAACTAGTGATTTCGATGATTATGAATGTGTCATCATTGGCTGTCCTACTTGGAACATCGGTGAACTTCAGAGTGATTGGGAAGGCTTTTTTCCCGACCTTGACGAAATTGATTTTAGTGGTAAATCAGTAGCTTATTTTGGTGCTGGCGACCAAGCTGGCTATGCTGACAACTTCCAAGACGCAATTGGTATTTTGGAAGAAAAAATTTCCCAGCAGGGTGGAAAAACTGTTGGTTATTGGTCAACAGAAGGTTATGACTTTAATGAGTCGAAAGCCGTTAAAAATGGCAAGTTTTGTGGACTGGCAATTGATGATGATAATCAATCTGACTTAACAGATGGGCGAGTCAAGGCCTGGGTCACCCAACTGAAGAAAGAATTTGGGTTATAGAACAGCATTGCTCCTGCTGAATTGACTCAAAATTGATTAAGATTTACGCATAACAAAGAGATCCCCCAACATTTCTTAAAAAAGTGGCTAGGGTAAATTAAAATTTCAGCTTTTTGGTGCGTAAATCCTATTGATAATTTATGGATATGGTAGATGTTTATGTGTAATTCATTTGATGTTCTTTGGTTAAATGCCAGTCCTATTTTGAAACGCTTTGATAAACCATTAGTTCAATACTTATCTGAGTATATGAAAGTTGCCCAGTGGGAATATCACCAAACTAAAGATGAAGCTAGTTCCATAGATAAAGCAGTGGCTCTGCTATATAAATTTTTAGAATCGTATCCTGATTCGGTGCATTTAGCAGGTCATGGTATGAGTGGTGTGATCGCTTTAAATTTTGCCCAGCGATTTCCCAAAAAAGTGCGATCGCTAACTCTGCTGGCTGTAGCAGCGCAACCTGCAAACACTTGGCACGCTCACTACTACTTTCAACGACAACTATTTAGCATCAGCCGTGAGCAAATTTTAGCAAACAGCGTTCGTAGTCTATTTGGAAATCAACCACCTCACACCACTAAGAAGTTAATAGCTGCTTTAGATAAAGATTTAGAGCAATCTCCCTCACAGCACTCTCTGTTTAAATTAGTTCATTCACTTAAGGGCGGAGTTTCCATGCCAATGATGGTATGTGGTAGCCAGAATGATCCGGTGGTTGACCCAAATGCATTACATGACTGGCTAAATTGGTTAAAGCCAGAAGACAATATTTGGGAATACCCAAAAGGTTATCATTTTTTTCACTACTTCTATCCTCAACAGGTTGGCAAACAAATTATGAGTTTTTGGCAACCCCACCATCCGCGATCGCTGGAAGTGGCTGCACTATCCTCTAGCATTTCTACAATAGATATCTCCAGAAATTAAATATGCATTATCCAGAACCTTTGTAGAGAAGGAGCTACGTCTCTACATTCTTTTTCGGAGATGTCTAAGACGTAAATGAGTCAAGCTACTCCGGTTGAAATTGTCCCGGCAACTTTACAGGCGATCGCAGACATGATTGGTACATTGATCACCGGAAGTGGATGCACCAGGCTCTTTGTAATATTATTTCATAAAAGCTTAATTAAAATTCATGTAATTTAAGTGTGATAGCTAACACTACCTGATTTTTGCTTAAACTAATGAGCTTTTGGTTTTATCTATTTGTTGGAAGTGCAGTTTTTTCGTCTGCTCTATCTTTCAGGTCTATTAGTCGGCAAGACAAACTACAACGACGAAACTTAAATCGTTTGGCAACTTGTGGGTTGACTGGCTATGAAGTTGCAAGATTAATTTTAAAAGAGAACAATCTGGATGCGGTATCTGTACAAAATGATCAAACATCCCAGAGAGCCGCTTTCAGACCGCGAGAGGGAAAGCAAGGAACCATACGCCTACCTCCAGACATTTTTGCAGGTTCTTCTCTGCGTGCCATAGCAATTAGCGCTCATGAGTGTGGTCATGCTTTACAGTATTATTTTGGTCGCTCTTATCTTTCAATTTCTAGGCTGACACTTCTTTTATTTTGGATTTTCATGGGAAGCGGGTTTTTTCTTTTGAATTTCAGCTTTATTTTTTTAACTTTTATGGGAAGAGAATTTTTTCTTATTCCTTTTTCGATTGTTCTTTTAGGAGCGATTCCTGGAATATGTTACGTAGTGGGTACTCTGCGAACCGAATCCGATGCCACTTATCGCGGCATTGTGATGTTGGAGTTCAAGAAAATAATAGAACACCACGAAAGTAGTTTTGTAAAACAGTTTCTGGAAGCTTCCTTTCTCAACTACGTGTCTAATTCCTGGTTATATGCTACTGTTTGGAGCTTTTCAATGGCTAGCATCATTATGTGCCACAGTCGGATAACTTAAATTTGACAGGACTTAGGTTAGAACTGTCTGAAACTTTTATTCCTAAGCTAATCGGCAAACAAGATTGCATATTGAAATAGGAGACAGCAGGATTGCAAAACTTAATTACGAATTACGAATTACGATCTTCGCAGCGGTAGCAAGTCCGCGTTCGCTTTTAGCGTCTCGTAGAGAGCGTCATTACGAATTATTTTAATTACCTACTTTGCCCTCCTGCTTCTCCCACTCCTCCTACATTGCGATCGCACATTTTCTCTATACTGGCTGAGATCACCAAATCTCGCATTTCCGCTCACTTTGTTTCTTCTACAACTACCAGTTGCCCTTTCTTGTAAGCCTGGCGCAAGGCAATTGCTTCTGCTACAATCTGCTGAGCGCTCAATCCTTCCTCATCGATCATTTTTTGTAGAGTAACCCCAGTGCATTCTGAAGTTTCATGAATTGGCGGAATTTGGCAATATCTCCCACCATTCTTGAGCCGCCGCCAGATACTAGGTTTTTCAGTCCTTGGTTCTTTGAAAGTGCGTTGTTTTTTAGCGAGGGAGCGTACAGCTTCTTGAGTAATTGCACTTAAATCTAATAGCTTATCTATAACTTGTTGATACTTGTTACTATTTTCTGCTAATTGATATATGGTTCTAGGCTCGACTTGTGCTAAATCTTGGGGCGAAAATTTACCAAATGCTACTGCAATCTTGAGATATCGTTTTTCCTCACCTTTCCAACCTTGTTCAGAAAGTAGCTTTTTATACTCTTTTAAAGAAAGCTTTTGTTGTTGTTCGGCTAACCAAAAGGCATGATGCAATATTGTCTTAGTAGCTTCAGCAAGGGTTTGAAAAGAAAAATTTTCGGTACTAAGGTTCTTGGTCGTATTGGCTTTTTCTTCAATCAATTGCTCCAATTTGGGTCGAGCCACTGTTTGAGAGTTAACTTTGGCTGCAATTACACCCTGTGCCTGTGTCATCATAGAATTTATCTCATCTAAAGTTTTTTTAAGGCGATGTCTAACGACAAGCTGCTTACGCAGTTTTAATAGTTATCGGTCAACGCGCAGATAAGTTCAGCCATCTACGTACTTTTATTAGTAGAAGTTGGAAAATTGGATTTTGCCTGTAGCTCTTGCCCTGATGAAAGGCGATCGCTAAGATTAAAAGTCTTATAGAACAATTGTACTACTTTAAATAGAAGAAAAAACCTTAAACATACCCAAGTTTTTGGGAAAATGATGAAAGCTTTATACAAATAGGAAACGAAAAACAGTCACTTTTTCCTGGGGCATGGGGCATGGGGAATGGGGAGGAAAATTACCAATGCCCCAATGGGCAGCTATGCTTCTAGTCCCACTGTCTTCGTAGCGGAACGAAGTTTGCCGCCGACTTTTATAAATTCTTTCAAACTTGTCACATAAACTGAAATAGTTTCCACTCAGATCAATCCCAGCACAGACAATCTATGGCATTTGTAATCCCAACCCAGTATGACTTCTTACCTCGCTTTTTCCGACTAGCAAGTGTTAGTGTGCTTTCCAACATGATGGTGCCCTTAGCGGGTCTGGTTGACATTGCCTTTCTAGGACATTTGGCAGATATTCGTCACTTAGCTGGAGTCATTTTAGCAACCATCCTCTTCGACTACCTTTACCGGGTATTAAAATTTCTACGCTCAAGTACTAATACAATCACAGCACAAGCTGCGGGACTCGATGACCCCAAAGGCGTGCTGTTAGCGGGATTGCGAAGTGGCTTAATTGCCTTGGGAATCGGTTTACTAATCCTGCTACTACAGTACCCACTGCAAAAGATTGGATTTACAATTCTGAGTGGTTCCCCAGAGATTGAAGCTTCAGGGGCTAATTATTTTAGTGCTAGAATTTGGGGCGCTCCTGCTGTCTTGCTCAACTTTGTTCTGATTGGTTGGTTTCTGGGGAGAGAAATGAATGGCGTGGTGCTGCTCATGTCTGTTGTTGGCAATGCTTCTAATGTGGTGCTGGACTATCTAATGATTGTCAAATTGGGTTGGGAAAGTATGGGAGCCGGACTAGCAACAGCTGTGAGTCAGTATCTAGCATTAGTAATTGGTTTAGTTTGGATCTGCTTCAGTATCCCATGGCAAGTATTACCAGCCGCCATGCAAGAGGTTTTTGATTGGGCAGCCCTTAAAGATACTGTTGCGCTCAAAAGTAATATTCTAATCCGATTTTTAGCCCTAATTTCCACCTACGCTATTTTCACAAACCTGAGTGCAGCAATGGGAACAACTGTCTTGGCAGAAAACGGTCTGCTCCTCCAGATTGCTTTGCTAAGTCAATTTACGATTCAAGGTGTAGGAATGACAACCCAAACGCTGACCGGAAACTTTAAAGGCAAAGGGACTACAGAACAGATGAATCCACTGCTTACTGTTTCTATACTGACTAGTTTGCTAATTGCAATGGCTTTCGCAGCCATTTCTGTTCTGTTCCCAGATACATTGTTCAATCTGTTAACTAATCATGCAGAAATCAACGAACATATCAATAGCTACACTATTTGGTTATTGCCTCTTTTAGCATTTACTGCCATTGCTTTCATGCTGGAAGGATATTTTATCGGTTTAAAGGAAGGTGCAAAACTACGTAACGCCGTCCTACTCGCTTTTGGCTTGGGTTTTATTCCCCTAGCTCTTACAGGATGGTATTTACACAATAACCATCTCCTGTGGATGGCTCTTGTCTCGTATATGGCAACTATTATAATCGTACTTGGGTTGCAACTACCCCGGACGTTTGGCAGCCAAAACTTGCGCCAAGACGCGTTTCCCACCTCTTGACTTACAATAGCTGTAAATTTGCAGCGCTTGTTTTCTATTTGCTGACCATCAAAGCCTCCGGGGTACTCTCGCCAATCGGAGTACCGATGTGGCGGTGAGGGGGATAGGAGGGCTGCTTGCAGTTAGCGGTGAGAGTTGTCACAATGACAACTGGTTCACCCGATTGGGTGAATGCGATGCTAGCAGATGGAATATACCCTGAAAGAAGAGGCTAATTTAACCCGGTTAGTTAGTGGTTATTCTCACAGAATAAAAACTGCCAACCTGTCTATTATGGCTTCTAATCATACAACAGTAGCTTGTGTATCAAAGGGTCAAAGAGTGGATGAAACCGTAAAATCACTGTATGCACCAGATTGTCAGCAAGATTATATCAACCTACTTTCAAGAGTTACTGTAGATTTACCAGGAATAATTTTTCGAGTCCTGCAACGGTGGGATGGTTCTGCGTTTGTCCTTTATGTTAATTATGGCTGTCGAGATTTGTGTGGATTAGGATCAGAAATTGTACAGGAAAACTTTCAGGAACTGCTGAAACTAATTCATCCACAGGATGTGAGAAGCTTTACAGAATGTATAGCTGTTTCTACTGCCATTTTTTCACCTTGGCGTTGGGAAGGTCGCATCATTACACCTAATGGTATAAAGTGGATTCAATGTACTTGCCAAGCGGAAACACAAGCTGACGGCGATTGTCTTTGGGATGGTTTGGTCATAGATATTACAGACCGAAAACAAGCAGAAGAAAAATTGCAACAGAGTGAAGCCCGCTATCAAGCAATTTTGGATGCTATTCCTGATTTGATGTTTCGCATCAGCCGCGATGGCAAGTATTTAGACTTGAAAAGTGAGGGAGCAAATATAACCCTTTCTAAAGAAGAAATAGTTGGTAAAAGTTTGTGCGAGTTATTACCAAACGATGTGGCGGCCATTAGCCAAGAAGCGATCGCCAAAACTTTAGATTCTGGAACTTTGCAAATTTGCGAATATCGTCTACCAACGCCTTTAGGAGTAAGAGACTATGAAGCGCGATTGGTAGTGAGCGCTCCAGACGAAGTATTAGCAATTGTTCGAGATATCACAGAGCGCAAACAAGCAGAAGTTGCCTTGGCTAATCTCGCCCAAAAGTTTTCTAAAGCTTTTAGTTGCAGTCCTGATCCTATTACCATTAGCACGCTTCAAGAAGGACGCTTTGTAGAAGTTAACGACAGTTTTGTCAACCTTTCAGGTTATCAGCAAGATGAGGTAATTGGTCAAACTGCTTTTGAGTTAAATATTTGGGCACACGAAGGCGATCGCCTAAAGTTGTTGCAGGAGTTACAAGCCACAGGAGTGGTTCACAACTTGGAAGTTGAATACCGTCGCAAGTCTGGTGAGATGGTTACAGCACATCTATCAGCCGAAATAATTGATTTAGATGGTATTGCGTGCATGTTAGCAGTTCATCATGACATCACAGAACGCAAGCAGGTGGAAGCGCAATTACACCTCTCGGCACAGCGCGATCGCTTATTAACAGAAACCCTAGCGCGCATTCGGTCATCATTAAAGTTAGACCAAATTCTCCAAACTACGGTGACAGAAGTCAGGCAATTTCTGCAAGCAGATCGGGTTTTTATTGGTCTAAATCATGCCAAGCTAGGAGCTAGAACACTTGCTGAGTCGGTAGATCCCAACTATCCATCAGTCTCAGGTTGGTCTATGAATGATCAAGCTTATTTGCAAGAATTGCAAACCCTGCTCAAGACTAATCTTGTGCGTGTCATTGAAGACATAACGCAAACAACAATATCTCCGAAAGTTAAGGCACACTTTCAAAAATTTCAAACCAGGGCTAGCTTAACTGTCCCAATCATGCTAGATAACAAATTATTTGGTGCATTGATTGCTAACCAATGCTCTGGCCCACGTCATTGGCAGCCGATGGAAATTGATTTACTACAGCAGATGTCAGAACAGGTAGCGATCGCCATTCAGCAGAGCCTAATCCACCAAGAATTAGCAGAACTTAATACTAATTTAGAACATCAGGTGCAAGAACGCACAACACAGTTGCAGCAAAAAATGCAAGAAATCGAAGAATTGCACCAGGTCAAAGATGTTGTTTTACATACTGTTGCCCATGATTTACGAACTTCAGTGATGGGTAATTTGATGGTGCTACAAAATTTGCTTAATCAAGGATTAGAGAATAGGGCACAGGGCATAGGTAATGGGGAATGGGAAATAGGAAAAAATAACGTACAATGTCAAATGCCCAATGCCCAATGCCCAATCTCCGTATCTCCTTCGATTATTGAGCGCATGATTCAAGGCAATGACCGCCAACTGACGATGATTAACTCATTGCTAGAAATCCATTCATGCGAAAAAGAGGGCATTTGTATTAAGCGTGAACTCGTGCAATTCAGCACCCTATTAAAAAGAATTATCGCTGACTGGCAACCAATATTAGTACAAAACCAAGCGACTTTGAATAACTTGGTTCCTGATGATTTACCATTAGTAATGGTAGATGCAAATCGGTTACAGAAAGTTTTGGCAAGCTTGTTGACTCATAGCTTACAACATAATCCACCAGGATTGAATCTTACCATGACAGCTGCTCTGGAAACCAGAATGATTCGCACTCAGATTCAGCATAACGGTGTGGCGATGAGCAAACTAGAGTGCGATCGCCTGTTTGATTTGTATGTACGCGATCCTCAAGAGAGTTGTTCCACAAGCATTGGCTTAAAAATGTATCTTTGTCGGAAAGTTATTAAAGCGCATGGTGGTGAAATCGGTGTGATTACTAACCACAAGCGTGGGTTAACTTTCTGGTTCACATTACCAGTCAACTAAAGAAAACGTTACAACTCAATGATAAAACTGTCTCGCTGGTGAAAGTCAGCCTCCGCTCCTCGATGAGTCAGCGCCCAGTAAGTTACCTCACTATTTCTATGTTTAATGACGCTGGTAATGGCTATTTCTAATACTTGTGTCGAGACAATTTTACTCAAATCGATATCTAAAGCAACTACTAAACCGTCTGCTTGATGGTGGACACTAAAGGGGAGCATCGTAAAGGCTGTTTCCTCTTGCATCCCTTGACGGTATCCATCAAAGCGGTAGACATTCCAGTGTCCGGCACTTGTGAGGTTGAATTCCCAATACTGTTCAGAATCTTTAATGCCCAGGAAAAACTCAAAGCAGGTATCTTTCCAGAGTTCGTGCTTTCGGGCTGGTCTATCTGATGCTGGGGCGATGATAACTTCCTTGAATTGGTCGAAAAGCATGTAGCCGATCGCCAGTTGATTAGCACGTCGAGTAATACTACCTGTGATTTTCAAATCATACAGCGGTTTGGTAGAGGGAAAAAGTTCTAGAGAGAATATTTGCTCGTTCATTTCATGCCCTGAATAATATTACGAATCTGTGTTTCCTGGGATTCGATACTCTCAGTGAGTTTAAACTGAACGAGCGCTCTTGCAAGGTTGTGTTCTGAATGCTTGACTTTGAAGTAAACATTCCCTGCTAAATAATCAGCAAAAAATCTCAGTCCTAATTCAAAGGTAATTAAACGAATTGCGTCGTATATGTAAGTGTAATCATTTTCAGTGAGAAATTCCTTGGCTACGGGGAGATAACCTTGGAGGATTCCTTGACACAATTCTGTGTCGAAATAAATACTTTCCCACTGCTCGGTTTCTTCTCCGGCGAGATTACAACCCGATCGCAGACAATCGCCAATGTCGTAATGTACCAGACCAGGCTTAACGGTGTCGAGGTCGACGACGCTCACAGCTTGCTGGGTAGCAGTATCAAACATGACGTTGTTTATTTTCGGATCGCCATGCATCAGGCGTAACGGCAGCTTGCCTGTGTCTTTAGCATTTTCTAGGATATATGCAAAGCTCTGGCGATCGCTAACAAACTTTAAGCAATAATTCACTTCCGAGGATTGGCGCGGGCTAGCTTTCGCCAGAACTTCCTTGTAGTGTTGAAGGTATAGCGGTGTAATATGAAAACCTTCGAGAGTGTCAGCGAGTTTTTCTGGTGGTAGGTCGCTAATCAGATTGTGAAACATCCCCAGAGCATAGCCGATTTCTGTGGCGTATGAGCGATCGCGCATGGTGTCGAAAGACTGCGAGCCTTTAATAAAGCTGATTGCCCGCCAGAATGACCCGTCAGCATCCCTCCAATGGTCTTGAGCATCCTTAGTCAATAACACGCGAGGTACTTCCCAGCGCCGATTGAGTCCAGCAGTTTGCAACCTTTGGTAAATGTGTTCCGTGAAGATACGCATATTGTGCATCACCATCTGTGGTTGACGGAATACCTTTGTGTTAATGCGTTGTAAGACAAAATGCTGTTCTTCAGCAGAATCTAAGTTAACTATAAATGTGTCATTGATATTACCACTCCCAAATGCTTGAACGCCTGTAACCTTCCCCAGTCGCGCGAATTGGTCAGCAGCAATAGTAACCAGATTCTCCTCACCCTGTGTTTTGATATTTTCTGTCATGTTTGTGTACCTACACTACTCCCCACGTGATTGCACAAAGGCAATAGGGGATATCGTAGCGTAAGTATTTTAGCTTGACACAGAAATTATCAGCGATCGCACCAACGATATCACTCAACAACAGCATCTTCTGGAAAAATCCGACTTAAGTCCAACAAAGCATCCTCAAACCCAGGAATTGTCACTGACTGGTTAGTTAGATAAATTTGCTTACTAAGATAGTTAAACTTACCTTGAACATTTTGATAAGGCTGACTGTAATGTTCTAATTGATAAGCATTTAAGTTGACAACCCAATAATTATAAATTCCGGCTTCCGCGTATAGTTCTAGCTTTTTTGTTTGGTCATAAATCAATGTGGAATCTGAAATTTCCACAACCAGCAAAATATCTTCGGGGTAAGGATGATGAGCGAGATAATCTTCATCTCTTCCTCGTGCAATGACGACATCTGGCTCAGGTTCACTCTGATTAGGAAGGGTAATGGGATCTTGACGACGGATGACTGCGCGATCGCCCAAAAGCCGATCCAGTTGACGGCACAGTATAGAACTACACACTGTATGAGGCATTCCCTTTGCTACCATTTGGATCAGTTCTCCTCTAATTAATTCAATGCGATCGCCCTCCTTCAAAAATCCGAGTTCAATTAATCGATGATATTCGTCTATTGTGAATCGCTTTGGTGTCACAACATTCATGGGACATCTATCAAATAGGTCTGTTTTCACTTTAGCTCCCCAGCAAAGATTAAACCGACTGCGACAACGCCTCAAACTGCTGCCAACATAGATACAATGCACGCGGTACATGAAAGCAGCCTTTCCATTTACCACCTTTGAGGTTTAACAACACTTCCCCACGGCGATTTAGGTAGCCAAACCACTCACCATATTCTCTATCGGCAAAGTGCGCCCAGGCATAATCGTGCATTTTTTGATACCATTGCCAACACGCTTCCCGCCCCGTCAGCCGATAACCCATTGCCAGAGCAACTAAAGACTCTAAGTGTACCCACCACAGCTTTTGATCCCACTCCAGTTGCTGTGGCGGATGACCGTCTGCATCCATAAAGTAATATAATCCACCATATTCGCTGTCCCAGGCAAAATCTAGGATATTTAGCACCACATCAACGGCTTGATTAATAGTTTTTGTATCGTTTTTCCGGTGAGCGATATCCATAATAAACCACATCGCTTCGATACCGTGACCGGGGTTAATTAACCGTCCCTCAAAACAATCAATGTGGGAACCGTCGGGAGCAACATTTTCGTACATTAACCCCGTTTTTTGGTCTAGGAAATCGGTCATTACTTCCTGAACGGTTGCAGCTAGAACATTTTCCAAGGTTTCACTAGACAGCAGCCATTCCATTTCTAAAGTCAGGTTGGCTAAAATCATCGGCACTGCTAACGCTTTCATCGGGCGTGTGCCAGGATAAATTTTAGTATATTTGCCCTTTGGGTTATCTTGGCGGCGCAAAACGTTTTCGTAAGCTTGCATCGCCACATCCTTTGCCAAATCTTCGCCAGAAGCAAGAGCGTATTGACTAAATGCCATCGCTGCAAAGCAATCAGAAAAAATATTATAAGGTTGAACCAGTGGCTTACCTTCACGAGTTAGGGCAAAGTACCAATTGCCGTCAGCATCTCTGCCATGTTGAGCGAGAAAATTAGCACCAGCCGCCGCAATTTTTAACCAAGTTTCATGTTTTTCTAGCTGGTTACAAAGCATGGAAAAAGTCCACACCTGGCGATTTTGCAACCAGATAAACTTATCTGTATCATAAATCTTGCCTTCGCGGTCAAGGCAGGTAAAATAGCCGCCATGCTCCCAGTCGAGCGAATATTTTTCCCAAAATGGAAGTACGTCGTTAAGGAGCGCGTTTTTGTAAAGTTCAGCGAGTGCTTTAAAGTCGTGCTCCATAAATATTTCTCCGCTCTTAGTTATTCAGCCAATCCCTTTTAATTTATAGCTTCTCATAATTGCTAACCATATTTAGGCACTTCTAGCAGAGTGTCGCCTGTTTTTCCAACACAATCTGATGCTCTTTGCGCCAAGCATGGGGGGGTAAACCATGATGTTGGCGAAACTGGCGGGAGAAATGACACACATTCTGATAGCCCAAGGCTTTGGCAATTTGCTCGATTGTTTGGTTATTGTTTTGCAGTAAGAACCGAGCACCTGCCATCCGGCGTTTGACAATCCAGCTATTTACAGTTTCTCCTGTTTGCCTTGCAACTCGGTTAGTTAAGTAAGCAGATGAGTAACCAACTGCCTCAGCCACATCACACAATGTAATTCCTTGGTGATAATTGGCTTCGATGAAGTCGAAAACTTCTTTTAATTGAGGAACGTTGGGGAAAATAGACTTAGGAAGAGTAACATCTAAAGTTTTAGCTGCGGTTATTGGTTTTGAGGCTTTTAGTAATTCAGTAGCGTACCAGTATTGGAGATTAGCTTGCTTTTGCAACCGGATAGCGATCGCTCTGAGCAATTCGTCTAGTGTGCAGGGTTTGGTAAGGTAATCATCTGCTCCTAACTCCATAGCTTTGCGAACATTTGCCTTAGTGTCGCTGCCAGTCAGGAAAATAAAGGGAATGATTGCTGTGTTAGGATCTTCGCGCAGCGTAGTTAGAACGCTGTAACCATCCATATCAGGCATCATAATATCGCAGATTACTAAGTCGGGTAAATGCTCTTGTGCTTGCTGGATGCCAAAAAGACCGTTTTGAGCGCTTATTGTATCAAAACCTTCAGCCTCCAGACCCTTTAAGAAAAGATTGCGGGTAACAGTATCATCTTCAATTACGAGAATTTTTTTCGACGAATCGTACATCATTTTTATCACTAGAATTTTTGGCGGAAAATATTTACCAAACTCTGTGCTTAGTATTAAATAGAGACAAAATAAATTGCACGTTTCCAGGAGTTATGAATATTGGAATCAAGATAGCTAATCATTAACAACTCAACACACATATAGTAATCCGATTTGATTCGTGAACTGACTTGTAGAGACAGGGAATGGGGGATAGGGGATAGGGAATGAGAAAAAAGGGAGTTAGAGGTGTACGCAGTTCTTTCAAAAATCAAATAGGAATCCCATAGCTCAGAAATGTTTATTTAAATAGTGGCAGCATCACGGTAAAAGTAGTGCCTACACCAATTTCACTTTCCATAGCAACTCGACCACCATGTAAGTCCATAAGGGTTTTGACAATCGATAACCCTAGCCCAGTACCGGGTATATGATCGATGTTGCTACCCCGATAAAATGGCTCAAATAGTTGTTGTTGATCTGCTATTGAAATGCCGATTCCTCTATCTTTAACCTGAAAAAGTACTTTCTCATTTTCACAATAGAGTTTTAAATCAACTACACTGGGGGATGGTGAATACTTGATTGCATTGTCAAGCAAGTTTTTTAGAACAGACTCTAAGAGTTTTTTATCTACATTAGCTGTTAAGCAGTCTACTTCACTAACAAAATTAATTACGTTTAGGCTACTGTTCATCTGCATTTGTGCTACTAAATCATTGCAGAACTGAACTATCTCCAGTGGTTTTGGCTGGAAGTTTATTTTTGCTGCTTCTGCTTTCGCGAAAAACAGAATATCATCCAACATTTGGCTGAGTTGCTCAACGGCTGTTTGAATATGATCAAATAATGGTTGTATTTCTTCCTCTGTCCATTCGTCCATGTGTCGCTTTAATAAGCTATTAGAAAATGAAACAGTATTCAGCGGGGTGCGGAATTGATGGCAGACCATAGAAAGAAAGCGTGCTCTTATTTCACTAAGGTGTTTTGCTTGTTCTAAAGCCTGGTTCAGATCTGATTCTGCATGTTTATAATCGGTGATATCAATACCTGCGATCAGTTCGACTGGTTGTCCCCCGAAATCTAACACTCCATCTAGTGTTGCAACTGTACAAGCTAGCCAGCGCTCCTTACCGCTTTTTGTCAGAATATTCATCTCTTGGTATTCAAAGTTAGATGCTTCACTCTGCCTACGTTTTTTACTCTTGATCAATCGGCGAATATCAAACCCACTGAGTAGTTCCTTTCTTGTATAACCAGTCAGTAGCTCCATTGCCGGATTTACGTAGCAAAGCCGCGTACCTTGAATCAAGAAAGTGCCCGCATCAGTTGTTTCTGCCAAAGCCCGAAATCTAGCTTCGTTCAGCCGTAATGCTTCCTCAGTCTGTTTGGATTCGGTAATGTCCCAAATGCTCCAAACTCTGCCAATAATTTTTTCACCAAGCCACTGAGGTTTAGAGTAGTGCGCGAAGACTCTCCCATCTTTCAACTCTAGAATGTCGTAGCTCTCAAAGTCAGACTGGCTGGAAACTTCCCAAATCATCCGACTAAAGGTTTCTGGGTCTTTAAGTTGGCTCTCAAAAAAAGCTTTGCATCGAGGACATTTTTTGGATAACATCAGTGACTCTGGGATCTGCCACATATCCACAAATTTCTGATTAAAGCTCAGAATATCTCCCTCAAAGTTGACTGCGACAATGGCGTAGGCAGCAGATTCCAGAGTAGACCTGAGTATAGATAAAGACGTTTCTAGTTGTCCTTCCTTAGTTTTTAGTTTAGAAACTTCCTTTTGCAAATGGCTTTTAGAATCCCTTAGTTCATCAACCCACTTTTGCATACTTAGCTCTACTACTTCATCACTCTTGTCACGAGCAAAGACACAGCCAAACTCTCTACCTTGGTGTTCTATGTGGGTCATGGATATTTCCACCAGGAATATCCGACCTCCTTTGGCGCGATAGCGAGATTTAAAGGTAAGGGAATCCTGTGATTTGATCTCTAACCAATTGTGTAAAGAAAAATCTACATCTATACTATCCAGCTTCATGGAAAGTAATTCCTCACGGGAATACTCGGTCATCCGGCAAGTAGCATCATTTACATAAATAAATTGCGTGTTTTCTCCTAGGCAGAAAGCAGCATCTACAGCTTGATTTATCAGTAAGTGAGCAAATTTTAAATCCATTTCTGGCTGTAACGCCCATTGAGAGTTAGATCGAGCTAATGTGTAGTCGCCAGAATTCATATCCCTATTCGCTCCTTATAATCAGCCAGCACCATAGCTATGAATGAATAAATAATCACAGCGTGTTAAAATTTTCTGCGTATGTTGTGCTGCTAAAACAATTAGATAAGTTAGCAACTTAAAGAAACTTATTGATTTCTTAACAAATCTTATTATACTCATAAGATGTGAATAATTTAACCTAAATTTCTTAAAAAATCAAAATAACTGGAATTTATTATCTATTCAAATAACTTGTAATTAGCATAAAAAAATTAACAGACAAATCAAATTTAAGATTGGTCAGTGGTTTTTATCAGATAAAAAGCTAAAACTTTGAATCTATTAAAATATGATGTTTAAACAAGTAAGGCTTACATTGTTTAGCCTTGTGTAGAGCAAATAGATTGTCAAATTCAATGCATTTATCCAGTTAATACTGTTTTAAAAAAGCAAATTTTTGTTTATTATTTTAGTAATTTAGCTTGTTTCAGTTATTCCTCTGTGAGGGATTAAACTATAGAAGAAGATCTTCAGGCATCTGCCATAAGAGATAATTTATATCAAGTAAATATAGTTAGATTACTTAAGCATCGTCCTCAAGAAATATAAAATGTTAATACTACACGTGTTGACTAGCACAAAAAAATTGGTTAAAGCGATTGTTTTGTGGCAATAGCAAGGACTGTCGCTATGTGGTGATTCTAGCCATACTTGGAATTTGGGTAATTTATATTGGTAAGTTAGTTCGACCAATTTATTGAGTTGACTTTTTTTGAGCAACAAAAGTTAGCTGTGCTCACCAACCTAAAATACATTTGATTTTCATTTAGCTGACATAGATAAGTAACAGATCATAAAGACTATGCTCTGTGTCTAACACTCATAGATTAATGTTTAATTTAAGTATAGTGACACAGCTTACTAACAATCGCAAGGTATCAATCTCCCAAAGCGGCTAAGTAGGAATTGTGGCGATCGCAACAAGAGCCACAAAATTGATACTTGTAGCGAAAGATTTTTCATTGCAAATATGGTCAGATGTCTGACCAATAACTGTGAAGTATCAATTTTATTGAATAGCTAGCTGGAAATTGTAACAACAGCCACAACAGCAACAAAATTGTTATCTGCATCCAAAGATTGTTCATTGTAAATCGGTCTTCACCTGATTAGCGATCGCCGCTTAGCAATCTCCGAAAGTCGCTCCGTAAGCATTGTAGCCATCACAACAACAGCAACAAAATTGGCATCTCCATCAAAGGATTTTTCATTGTAAACAAGTCTTAATCTCCTATATTCTTGTTTTTAGAAGCAAGGCCTTAGTTATTTTGCTTTTTTCATAGAGTTCTTCAACACTACCCTCAAAGCATCAAATATCAAGCAATTCAGACGTCTTTGGGATCAACAGAGTTTGATCATAATTGTAGAAAGCAAAATATTTACTTGTATCAAGCATCTATCAGCGCTTAAACGTATATAAAACAACTTAACGTTGTACCTAAGAATTACTTAAAAACAATGAGCAAAAACTATACTGATTCTAAGTCTTCTCTAATCACCCCTGAGCAATATAGCTATGTGGAATCTGCAACAAACGGTTCCCATCAGCTAAACGAACAGGATAACAACAAAGGAATTCAGCCTTTTTTACCGAACGAAACAGCCTCCCCCCTCTCAGTTGCAGATGCGATCGCTCAGATGCTAGCAACTTTGGGAGTAAGCTACGCTTTTGGTGTTGCAGGGGGTGCGATGGCGAGCCTTTGGAATGCACTATCCAATAGCACTATAGATGTGCTGAACTTCCGCCATGAAGCAGGAGCAGCCTTTGCAGCCACCGAGGCATACTTTGCTAGCGATCGCCCTACCGTAGTATTTACCACCGCAGGCCCAGGGATCACCAACGCTCTGACTGGGTTATTTGCTGCTCGTGGTGAAGGTGCAAAAGTAATCTTGCTCTCGGCTTGCACCTCAGCACCGCAGCGTGGACGTTGGGCTATTCAAGAAACCAGCACCTACACATTACCCAGTGGAGGAATTTTTACTACCGGAGCGCTGTTTAACTATGCAATCACCATCGAATCGGCTGCTCAACTCCCACAAATTTTTCGCAAACTTGCTCTAGCTTTAGCGCAGCCAGGTGGATTTGTAGCCCATTTGAGCATTCCCACCAGCGTGCAGACAAGTTTAGTTGAGGATATGTGCTTACCCCAACTAGATGTTCCTCGCTTTGGGATAACTGCTCCCAAAGAAGCGATCGCTAAATCTGTAGAACTATTATCCTCTGGCCCCTTCGCTATCTGGGTTGGCTTTGGTGCTCGTGACGCCGCAGACGAGATCCGTCAACTCGCCGAGAAAACCGGCGCAGCAGTCATGTGCTCACCTCGTGGTAAAGGTATATTTCCTGAAGATCATCCCCAGTTTGTGGGTGTCACAGGTTTGGGCGGTCATGCTTCCGTCTTGACTTATATGGAACAGCAGCTTCCACTACACACACTCGTATTAGGAACCCGCCTTGGCGAACCCACTTCCTTCTGGAGTTCAGCAATGGTTCCCACAGGAGGTTTTGTACATGTAGATATTGACCCGGAAGTGCCAGGGGTCGCCTATCCACAAGTTAAAACCTTCGGGGTTCGGTCTGATATTAAAGCATACGTACAAGAACTATTGCAGCAATTGCCAGATGCTCCTCCTAGTTCCACACCTTTGTTGCTACCTTGTCCAGAGCGCAAAGGAGTTGAATCAGGTATAGACTACCCCGTGCGACCAGAAGCATTGATGGCAGGAATTCAGAAGATCATTGTTGAAGGTAGCGACGCAGTAGTAATGGCAGAGTGCGGTAACTCGTTTACTTGGTCAACTCATTTACTGCAATTTGCCCAAGCCAACCGTTACCGAGTCAGCACTGGCGTCGGAGCAATGGGTCACGCTGTCACAGGAGTTTTGGGTGCAGCCCAAGCGCGCAAAGGTAAGGCTGTAGCCATTGTGGGCGATGGGGCAATGTTGATGAATAACGAAATCAGCACAGCCGTGAAATACAAGATTCCCGCCATCTGGATTGTACTCAACGATGCTCGTTACAACATGTGTCATCAAGGGATGAAAGTGTTGGGATTAAAAGGTGCAGACGCAACAATGCCACCGACCAATTTCGCCATGATTGCTCGCGGGATGGGAGCAGAAGCGATAGTCGTCGTCAGAGAATCGGATATTGAAGAAGCATTAGAACAAGCGATCGCCTCAAATGTTCCCTTTCTAATCGATGTAGTAATTGATCCCGATCGGCCTGCACCTTCTGGTGGACGTAATAAGAGTTTGGCGGCACAAGGAGTCAAATCAAATCAGGCAAAAAGTTCACCTAAACCAGTTTCATTTCCATTAGTTTGAGCTTCAAGAATTGAAACTTATCTGAAGTTTTTAGACAATAAAACACCACCATTAGTTCTGATTTTATCAGCCACATTGGTCTTGATACCAACAGCTAAAGAATAAGGGTAAAGGATGAAATTAGAAGCAATAAAATTGTCATCTTAGTCAAAAAATACACTACGTCTATTTTCATCTTTTATCTGACTCTTGCAAAAGCCGTATTCCGGATTAAGTGTTTATATGTCCACATCCTTACTTAGCTCTAATCAATCCTAAATCAATATTGAGAAACCAAGATGCTGCTATTTGAAACTGTAAGAGAAATGGGTCACGAACAAGTTCTCTTCTGTCATGGTAAAAATCCAGATATTAAGGCAATTATTGCCATCCATAACACGAGCTTGGGCCCAGCGATGGGAGCAACAAGACTGTTCCCTTATATCAACGAGGAAGCCGCTTTAAAAGACGCTCTCCGTCTGAGTCGTGGCATGACTTACAAAGCTGCTTGTGCTAACATCCCGGCTGGTGGAGGAAAAGCAGTTATTATTGCTAATCCTGAGAATAAAACAGATGAAATGTTGAGAGCTTATGGACGTTTTGTTGACAGCCTCAATGGACGTTTTATTACAGGGCAAGATGTCAATATTACTCCCCAGGACGTGCGAACAATTAGCAAAGAAACTAAATATGTAGTTGGGGTATCAGAAAAGTCTGGTGGGCCTGCTCCTATCACATCATTAGGAGTTTTTCTAGGAATTAAAGCTGCTGTAGAGTTTCGTTGGCAGAGCAAAAGACTTGATGGCATGAAAGTTGCAGTTCAAGGTTTAGGAAATGTCGGCAAAAATCTCTGTCGGCACTTGCATGAACATGACATTAAACTTTTTGTGAGCGATGTAGATCCAGCAAAAACAGAAGAAGTAAAACGACTTTTTGGTGCAACTGTTGTCGAACCAGACGAAATTTACTCTCTGGATGTAGACATTTTTGCTCCTTGTGCTTTAGGAGGAATTATTAATAGTCATACAATTCCCCTATTGCAAGCTCCAATTATTGCTGGCGCTGCTAATAATCAGTTAGGCAATGAGCAAATACATAGTCAAATGCTGGCAGAAAAAGATATTCTTTATAGCCCTGATTATGTAATTAATGCTGGAGGGCTAATCAATGTTTATAACGAAATGATTGGCTACGACGAAGAAAAAGCTTTTAAGCAAGTGCATAACATTTATGACACACTACTAGCAATTTTTGATATTGCTAAACAGCAAGGAATTCATACCAACGATGCTGCTAAACGATTAGC
Organism: aff. Roholtiella sp. LEGE 12411; assembly: GCF_015206995.1. GTDB lineage: Bacteria > Cyanobacteriota > Cyanobacteriia > Cyanobacteriales > Nostocaceae > Komarekiella. The sequence continues at coordinate 21,511 of NZ_JADEXR010000066.1, forward strand.
AGAAGACCGGATCATGAACAGTCAGCGCAGCCATTCTAAGGCGATCGCAGCTTAATTGTTAATTTATAACAGTTAGCAATTAGCTATATATGTAAGGAGTGACCAGTGGAAAAAAATACGTTTGCAACATCAGCTTATATCGCTACTTCACCAAAGAGCGCCTTTGACTACCTTTGCAGTTTAAAAAACTTAGACGAATGGACGCTTTATAGCCGGATGAAAGAGCAGATTGACGAAGATACCTGGCTTGGAACTGCGTCTGGCTATCACAAAAATCTCTACTATCATGTTAAAAAATTAGAAAACCCGCTTTTCTACGGCATTGAGTGGCACTGTGGGTTAGAGTATCAGAAATATTTTCAGGTTTACCCTGTCTTACTGTTTCCTCCTGAGTACATCGAGCCAGGAACCGACGAAAAGGGCGTGTACTTTCACTGGCTCAGCTTTGTCGATCCAAAACGGCAAACTCAGATGATTATGCAGGGAATTCATACAGTACATACTTCCGAGTGTCGTTCTCTCAAAGGTAATTTGGAACGCAAAGCCGGTCATACCGCAGCAGCCAAAGGACGCTACTTTATTGATACTGATACCATCTATGTTGATGCCCCAATTGCAATTGGGATTGAATACTTAAAAGACTTACGAAATGTAGATGAGTGGGCGCATCTACTACGACCAAATGGCGATATTACTCCTGAATCAGGTGAATTCAAGGATGAATATGACCAGAAAGTAAAAGTTTCTGTGCGGTTACATGCTCTGAGTAAATACTATTTGCTTGAACAAGAACATTTTTATCCAGATTACGAATATTATCAGCGATCTGTAGCGTTACTTATTCCAACCGCATACTCTTTCGCTGATCCAGAAGCTTCTGGTTTTATCTTGCATCGGATCACATTTTGGAAACCAGGTGAAGCTTTTACTCACGGTAAACTCCAGATTGAGGACTTTGGCGCTGAGAGCATGAATATTAAACGCCTCGTTGAAGGCAAAGCTGGCAATCTTCAGGCGTTTGATCGGGGGATGAGCTACATACCAAAAACTCAAGATTCACTAGTAACTAGTCACTAGCCATTGGTCATTGGTCATTAGCAAGAAAACAAATGACAAATGACAAATGACAAGGCATAAAATATGAAACTGAAGCTACTTGCTATTACTTTTCTCACTTTTTGTATTGCCGCTTTTTCTGGAAACAAAGCCTCACAAGCTGCATCCTTTTCAGTACTTGCTGACGGTCTTGATAATGCCGGAGGGTTAAGCTTTAGTTCTGATGGTAGTCTCTATGTCACAGAGGCGGGAACAGGAGGAAATGGAGCTTGTGTTCCACCAGCAAGTGGTCAAGGCGACTCTTTGTGCTATGGCACAACTGGTGCAGTTACAAAAATTGAGAATGGTAAGATCAAGCGTGTGCTTACCGGACTTCCTTCATTGGCATTACCAGATGGGACTGGAGGCGCTGGGCCTCGTGATATCCAATTTGATGCTACAGGTAAACCTTATGTTTTAGTTGGGTATGGGGCTAATCCAACCTTTCGCGATCGCAATCTCGGTAAAACTGATCTAGGAAACATTATTGCACCCGACTTTAATACGAATTCCTGGACAAGTGTTACTGACTTAGCTAACTATGAACTTGCTAATAACCCTGATGGTAGTGATGTAAGTAGCAATCCCTTGGGTTTGTTAGTTGATGGCAATAATCTGGTTGCAGTTGATGCAGGTGCAAACGACTTACTCGGCGTGAAAACTGATGGCAGTAATTTGCAAGCGATCGCGGTGTTTCCTCAACAGATATTGACTAATCCTGTGTTTCCTCCTTCTGGTTCTCCATCCAATGAGCCGGCACAAGTGCCATCTGGTAATGAAACACCGCGATCGCAGTTTCCCATTCAACCAGTACCCTCAAGCGTAGCCAAAGGCCCCGATGGCGCTTATTATGTCGCTCAGTTTACTGGTTTCCCTTTTCCAGAAGGTGGAGCAAAAATCTATCGCATCGGTGCTGATGGCACGACAGTCTATGCGGATGGTTTTACTCAGCTAACAGATTTGGCGTTTGATACTGTGGGCAATTTATATGCTTTGCAGTACGCCAATCAGTCAGCTTGGAAAAGGAATCTAGATGGTTCGGTGATCAAAATAGCTGCTGATGGGACTCGCACAACTCTTTTGAGTGGCAATGGATTAGAGTCACCTAGCGCCTTGACAATTGGCCCTGATAGTGCTATTTACATCACCAATCGAGGCGATCGTCCAGGACAAGGACAAGTTCTCAGAATTGAAAATCCAAAATCTGTCCCTGAACCTACTTCGACTCTAGGCATATTAACCTTTGGGGCCTTGGGCTTTAATTGGTTGCAAAAGGGTAGGCACAACAAAAGTTTCAAGCCAATGTCGAAGCCTCTCAAAGATTCCCATTAGTAGAAATGGGATTCATTTTCTTGTCAACCTTAACAATGTTCCACAAATTATCAATGTCAAAAGATATGAAACTCAAGCACTTTACTCTTACATTTCTTACTTTTTGTCTTGCCATAGTTACTGGACAGAACGCGGCTCAAGCTGCATCTTTAACCACAATTGCCAGTAACCTAAATAACGCACGAGGTATTACCTTCGGTTCTGATGGTAGTCTGTTTGTGGCAGAAACAGGTCTAGGAGGAAATGGGAATTGCCAAGGATCACCAAGTACTGGAGGCCAGCCTATCTGTGCTGGTAATACTAGTTCAGTTACTAAAATTGCGCCAGACGGTCGTCAAAGTCGTATATTCAACGGTTTCGAGTCTCTAGCGTTACAACCTTCTCAGCAACAGGGAGCAGGTATTCAGGATTTAAAATTTGATTCCAAGGGCAGTGCTTATCTTCTGGCTGGATGGGCTGGTAATCCAGGAAACCGAGATGCCGAATTAAATGCTATTGCTACTAATGTTAAATTCCCACCTCTGCAATCTATTGTTGCTCCTTTACTTCCAGCCGATAAAGTATTAAACACCCCTTCTTTGGCTAAATTATACAAAGCCGACTTGAAGACCCAAACTTTAACACCTATTTTCGATTTTGGGAAATATGAGCTTTTAAATAATCCCGACAAAGGGGATGTAGTTAGTAATCCTTATGCTTTAGCAATTAAGGATGATACCGCATATATTGCTGACGGAGGTGGAAACACTATTTATGGTGTAAAGCTCGATGGCAGCGATGTTAAGGCAATTCCAGTACCTACACAAACTATAAATAATCCAGAATACCCACCAATTTCACCAAATTTACCTCCTGGTGTAGTTCCCGATGGAGGCGCTCCAGCTCAGTTAGAGCTGCAATCAGTACCCACAGGGATCACACTGGGCCCTGATGGTGATATTTATTTTAGCGAATACACAGGTTTTCCTTATCCAGAAGGTGCAGCTCGGGTCTTCCGCATTGGGGATGACGGCGTACCAGAAGTTGTGGCTGATGGGTTTTCAAACGTTACTGACTTAACATTTGATAAAGACGGTAATCTGTTAGTCTTGCAATTCAGTGATCAAGCAGAGTGGAAGGGTAAAGACTTGACTAAACTACCAGGTTCTTTAATCCAACTAGCTCCTGATGGAACTCGTACAACCTTAGTTGCTGCTGGTGAAGGACTCGAATCGTCTACTGGCGTCACCATTGGCCCTGATAATAAAATCTACATCACCAAACGCGGCGTTGGTACATTAGGGGAAGTCGTTCGGGTAGATAGCACAGCGGTTCCCGAACCCACTACTGTATTAACTACACTAACAGCTGCGGCTTTCGGCGGAACTTCTTTGCTGAAGCGCAAACGTAGCAAAAAATTAGCTCAGGCAGAAACTGTTTAATACCTTGGTCATTAGTCATTTGTCTTTTGTAGATCCGAATGGCTAATGAACTGCATGACAGCTTACCTGGCTTTACTAAGTAAGAGTTTAAAAATAAGCTGCTGTCTCACCAGAAAGTTACATTTCAAAGATGAGGCAGCAGCCCGAATTATCAAATTCCCAAACTGGGTCTGGGGACGAAATTAGTCTAGGAAGAGTATAGCTCATACAACCAGGACTTAAAACTCATGGAATTAGTCAAAAATTTGTCCGTTGGCGTTATCAGTGCCGGATTCATGGTGTTAGGAACAGCTGCCCAAGCTTTGTCTGTCACCTTAACCTACGATCGCTCTATTGGTAGCCCTGGTTTTGGCCCTGGGCAACTCTTTGTTCCTCAAGGCATAACGGTGGACGACGCTGGGAACACTTTAATCAGTAATGGTCGCGGTCTGAATCCAGATGGTAGTTTTAACCCAAACATTGGTAACAAGGTTGAGGTATTTAACCCCAAAGGTAAATACATAGGAGCAATTGGTAAAGGTGGCAAAGGGCCCGGCGAATTCGACGAGCCATCAGCTTTAGAAATCTCTCCACAAACCAAGAATTTGTATGTAGGAGATGTTTTCAACAACCGCGTTAATGTCTTTGATCCCAAAGGTAATTTTGTTAAATCATTTGGCACATTTGGTGGTCTTAAAGAGGGTAGAGCTTTCTTTGGGCCATCTGGTGTGACATTTGATAAAACAGGCAATGTGTATGTGGGTGATTTTAGCGGCGACAAGATCAATAAATACACTAAAAATGGCGAGCTAATTAGTAGCATTGGCACTACTGGTACTGAACCTGGACAGTTCCAAGGCCCAGCAGGTCTAAGAATTTCTCCAGTTAGCGGTAATTTCTTTGTAAGTGACCAGTTTAATAACCGGGTTCAGGTGCTTACTCCAGAGGGTAAATCTATCTTGACATTTGGCAAACAAGGTACTGGAGATGGAGAGTTTAATCAGCCAATCGGTTTAGAAGTAGACGAATTTGAGAATATCTATGTGGCTGATTCTATTAATAGCCGCGTCCAAGTATTCGATAAAAACGGTAAATTCCTAACTGCATTTGGTAAACCTTCTGGAGCAACACCTCCCAAATTGGGTGAGCCACCTTTTGGCGACCCCCTCGACCTGACACCAGGCACATTTAACTGGACTGGTGGTACTGCCTACAAAGATGGCAAGTTGTATGTGGGCGATTTCTTTCAAGGTCGCGTCCAAGTGTTAAGCGTAGAAGGTGCAGCCCCAGTACCTGAACCAGTTTCAACTTTCGGGTTTGTATTATTTGGAGTTGGAGCCACTGCGGTGAAAATACAAAAAAATAGACAGAAAAAGACAGTTAGTTTAGAGAAGGAACTAGCTAAAACTGCCGTTTAATTAATTTACTAGCTTCGTTTATTGCCAGAGACAATAAATGCATTCTAGGAGGCTCTGCTTACCGCTTGAGGCAGAGCCTCATACTAGACATTCCCTGTCTTTGACAGGGAACAAGAAACCTAACAGTATTTTGACACTATTGGAGGCAGAAAAAATGCCTTTGAGATCTTCTTATTCAGATCAGCTTAAGCAGAATGACCAAAATTTGATCGCCTTATTGAGCGATCGCCTATCATTACTAGCAGCATCAGAACTTCCTTGTTTAGAAGAACAACTTGCAGATATGGCTCAAGAGCTTGCTCAGGCTGGCATTCCTGAATCTGTTTGGGTAAGTGTGGTGAATGGTTGTCATGCAACCCTGACCCCTGAACCATCATCAGTAAATCATGTCAAATCCCGACAAATTACTATCATCGGTGGACATGGGCGGATGGGAAGATTATTTAGAGAACAACTTTCAGCGGTAGGTCATAACGTTAGTGTTCTCGAATCCGAGGATTGGGATGATGCAAATCAATTATTGAATCAGGCAGAACTAGTATTAGTCAGTGTTCCAATTGAACAGACAGTTGATGTTATCAAACGTGCAGCTAAATATCTATCCCCAATTACAGCTTTATGCGACATCACGAGTATCAAAACTCAGCCAACTCAAGCAATGCTCGAACACCATTTTGGGCCTGTCATGGGATTACATCCTATGTTTGGGCCAAATATAAAATCGTTTTTAGGACAGAAAGTAGTGGTATGTCCAGGTCGAAACGATGATTCATTTCAATGGTTATTAGACTTCATTAAAAGTCAGGGTGGGGAGTTGGTTGTTTCTACGCCTGAAGAACATGACCAAATGATGGTGATTATTCAAGCAACGCAACACTTCTGTAGATTTAGTCTTGGCGTTTTCTTAGCACAAGCGAAAATTGATATAGACCGTAGTTTAACAATGTCAACTCCTAGCTATCGACAAGAGATTGACATACTTAAACGTTTGTTTTCTCAAAACCCTCACTTATGTGTTGACATCATGCTAGCTACAGAAAACAGATGTCAGGCAATTAACTCTTTAGCTAATACATTCAGCCGCCTAGCAAGACTGGTTACAACTAAAGATCGCGCGGCATTGCTCCAAGAATTTGAAACTACTCAAAGCTTTTTTTCTAGCTCACAGGCTCAGCCTACTGTATAATAAATACAGGCAGCAGCCCATAAAATTGTATTCCCTACTAAAAGCTTGAAATCAGGGAAATACCTACAAAAGTAATTAGATTATCGTAATAAAACCTCAGCATCTGAGTCAGAAAAACTATGCTGATTGACATCTTTCATGATCCTGTTTGCCCCTGGTGCAGAATCGGTAAAAAGCATCTTTTTGATGCACTAGCACAATGGCAAAAAGAAACGGTGAATATCCGCTGGCATCCGTTCTTTCTTGATAATACTATTCCTTATTCCGGGTACGAATTTCGCAGCTTCATGCAAGAGAGAAAAGGCATTGGATTAGTACAACTCCAGCATCTGTTTGATTCTACACGACGCGCGGGTGAAATAGCTGGAGTCAAACTAAATTTTGACAAAATCCGTTTGGCCGTCAATACTCAGCTTTCTCACAAGCTGATTAATCTAGCACCAATAAACAGAAAAAACGACATTGTAGAAGCAATTTACAAAGCTTATTTTGAAGAAGGTTTAAATATCGGAGATATTGATATTCTTGTTGCTCTAGGTACAGCCTATCAGATAGAGCCTACTGAATTACGGTTGCAATTGAGTGATGATACTCTGGATGATGCAGTTGTAGCTGAATCAAAATTTGCTCGATTGAATGGCATCACCAGCGTCCCGTTCTTCATCATCAATAATAAAGTCAATATAAACGGTTCTTGTTCTGTGGAAATATTCCTTCAGGCTTTGAACCGTGCCGCAGTTATGGAAATATAAACGAAAATATGATAGTAGATATTAAGCAAAAAAATACATCTAATCTACAATCGATACGCCAAAGTGTTTCGGTTAGCTTTAACTACGAGATTTATTTCACTAATAATATCTTTGAGTTAAAAAATCCCACATTAGCGCAAGTAATTACAGCGGATGGGGAGACGAAACCAAAGAAAATAGTAGCAGTTGTGGATGCAGGATTATTGCAGTTCTGTCCTAATTTACTGTTGCAATTAGCAGCGTATACCAAATGTTATGCAGAGATACTAACGCTGGCTGTTGAGCCGATAATAATTCCGGGTGGAGAAGCTGCCAAAAACGATCGCACTTTAGTAGAGCAAATTCATCAGCAAATTGATGCAGCTAGATTATGCCGCCACTCCTACCTGTTAGCTATAGGGGGTGGTGCTCTCTTGGACTTGGTAGGATATGCAGCTGCAACTGCTCACCGGGGAATTCGCCTCATCCGGATTCCCACTACAGTATTGGCACAAAATGATTCAGGTATCGGAGTCAAAAACGGCATCAACGCCTTTGGCAAAAAGAACTTTCTCGGCACATTCGCCCCACCTTATGCAGTTATCAATGATTCTGCTTTCTTGACTACTCTAGACGATCGCGACTGGCGTTCTGGAATCGCCGAAGCAATCAAAGTGGCGCTAATTAAAGATACTAACTTCTTTTATTTTATCCACTCTCATACCGCAGCTCTTGTCCATCGAGACATGGAAGCTATGCAACATCTCATCTATCGTTGTGCCCAATTACACCTAGATCATATTGCCAATAGTGGTGATCCTTTTGAAATGGGTTCATCGCGTCCCCTGGATTTTGGTCATTGGGCGGCGCATAAACTGGAGCATTTGACTAATTACAGCTTACGTCATGGCGAAGCAGTTGCGATCGGCATCGCTTTGGATAGCACCTATTCCTATCTTCTAAAACTGCTTTGTTGGTCAGATTGGCAACGCATACTGAATACATTGTCAGCGCTGGGTTTCACGTTGTACGTACCGGAACTAACTGAACAATCATCACAACTGGAACATCCCCGTTGTCTGTTTCGGGGTTTGACCGAGTTCCGCGAACACTTGGGTGGGGAATTGACTCTGACACTGCTAAAACACATCGGAGAGGGAATTGAAGTTCATGAGGTGGATCTGTCTTTGTACAGCCAAGCAATATTGCTGCTGCGCGATTTTGTCAAAAATAGACAGACTTTGTTAACACACTTACAGTCAAAGTCTTTTCCATTTCGACACCAGCCAACGCTCAAACTTTCCCCAAATCCACAGCAATAATAAACAATAAACGCGCTCCCGATTTTGCCAATTAATCCTCAAACATCTAAATAGGAAAGATAGGATTCCTATTTGATTGTGGAAAAAAATTCAGTACACCTTTATTACTTCTTCCCCATGCCCCATGCCC